>JBKJKD010000245.1:0-13445 GCA_046597635.1 Ferruginibacter sp.
GTATTCGTGAACTCACCATCATGGGCCAGGGAATAGGCATGGCCTTGCGTGGTTTAAGACCCATTGCAGAAATTCAATACCTCGATTATTTGTTATACGGCTTACAACCGCTGAGCGATGATGTGGCTACTACTCATTTTCGTACCGCCGGGCAGCAAAGCGTTCCGCTGATAGTGCGTACAAGAGGGCACCGCCTGGAAGGTATCTGGCACAGCGGCTCACCCATGGGCATGATCATCAATGCACTTCGGGGAATGTATGTTTGTGTACCCCGAAACATGGTGCAGGCAGTGGGTATGTACAATACGTTGCTGCAGGCAAACGATCCTGCACTCATGATAGAATGCCTGAACGGTTACCGCCTAAAAGAAAAACTGCCAGCCAACCTGTTGGAGTATACCGTGCCACTCGGCATACCGGAAGTTGTAAAACACGGCAGCGATATTACGCTGGTGAGTTACGGTTCCACCCTTCGTATAGTATCTGAAGCAGCCGAAACCCTGCATAAAATAGGCATCCAGGCTGAAGTAATAGATGTGCAAACCTTATTGCCATTTGACATCAACCATAGCCTGGTAGATTCGTTAAAAAAGACCAGCCGAATTTTATTTATAGATGAAGATGTGCCGGGTGGAGCCGCTGCCTATATGTACAATAAAGTTATGGAGGAGCAGAAGGGTTACCAATACCTGGATGTGGCGCCACGCACCCTTACGGCAAAAGCCAACAGACCAGGTTATGGAAGTGATGGCGATTATTTTGCCAAACCCAATACAGAGGATGTGGTAAGGGTAGTAAAACAAATGATGGCAGAGTAACAGCAATTGAAATAAATGATAAAAGGGAAGCCGAAGGCTTCTCTTTTTGTTTACAAACTAGTTCTTGCTCAAAGAAACAAGGATCACGTTCTGCTTTTACTTTTTAAAAGATTATCTTGATAGAGCAATCATATTATCAATCTTTAAATTTATTTGTTATGCCAATTGTTAAAGTAATAGAACTCATCGCTTCCTCCTCTGTGGGTATTGAAGATGCCATTCAGCAAGCAGTAGCCGAAGCCTCTAAAACGGTTCGCAACATTGATTCTGTTTATGTAAAAGACATTAAAGCCCACGTAAAAGATGGTAAGGTGAGTACTTATGGAGTGGTTTGCAAAGTGTCTTTTCGGCTGGATTAATTATTTGCCTGTTTAGTTTACATACACCAATGCCCCGCTAAAAAGCGGGGCATTGTTTATTTTAAGTTGTGATACACTTTCTGCACATCATCATCCTGCTCCAGGAACAGGACCTGCGCCTGTTACCAAAAAATGATTCACCGGATGCCCTTGTTCACAGGCAATTCGCAGATTTTATCACATAGATTTTAATTATATTGTGGTAACAGCTTTGTACGGCCTGTTTTATTGCATACCGTTTTTTGCTACATCATCGAGCAATTTATTTGAAAATAGCTTTGCGCCTTCATCGTTAAGATGTGTAGCATCTGAAAATAATTTCGGGCTTGAAATAAATGACGAGTCTCTGGAATAATCTAGAAAAGGCACCTGGTATTTTGCTGCTATCTGCCTACCCAATTGAATAGAATAATCGGTATGGTTAGATGATATAAAATAAGGAGAAGCTACCACGTACAAGGGCACTTTTGCCGTCACGCAATCTTTAATGAACATTTCGTAATAGACCATTTTGGTGCTGTCTATAATGTAAGTTGCGGCAGTGGTATCTGCCTGCACGGGCCGGTTCCAGGTTTTAGTAAGGGGGATGTATCCTTTGTTATCCCACATCCTCGTTTTATTAGATTCTGTATTGCCAATGGCTATTGTAAATAGGGAAGAATTATACGGATAGATAACCGATAACAATTTCAACGGTTCGTACTTCCCTTTCAGTTGTGCAATAGGCCTCACTTCAGGATGCGAACTGTAATAAGGCATCAGCGAAGACAAGCGTTCGTAACCATCCTGGCTGCTGTTAAACTCACCGATCATAAAATCAAGAAAAATTACTTTTGGCTGATATCTTTTGAGCACCGATTTAAGCACAGCAGTATGATAAAAAATATAGTTGCCATCCCGGCCGGCATTGTAATAATTTAGATGCAGGCGATCTTCAAAAACCTCTGGATAATAATGATGATTGGCCCTGGATGATCCAAAGATGAGGACATCAGCGGTAGTTTTTTCCATAGCATAACTGGTTCGATATTGCAAACCACTTTCCTGTTTAAAGTAAAAATATTTTAAGAGATTTCCCACCGAGAAGTCGAGGATAAAAACGATCACCAAAAGGAAAAGGCCTTTCCGCAAAAATACTTTAAAAGCGGCTCTGCTGTTGTTTGCGGTTGATGGATTGCTCATAGCACCTTAAAATTGAAAATAGATAAATTGCCCGCCGTCAAAAACGCCGAATAAGAATATAAGGATGATGAGTAATGCATAAGAAAGATGCCGCACAACCCAATTGTTGTTTCTCAAAAACACGATTTTATTAGTCATGTATTCATTTTTAAATTCTACCACGAACAGCAATAGAATACCTAAAAACGAATATATCATTGTAGAAGGGCTATCTAAAAACAACGGTGTGCTAAAAGAGCATATCTTTTTAACGATTAAAAATGCGTCTGCAACATTATTGGCCCTGAAGAATATCCAGGCAAAACCCGCCAAGGCAAAAGTGGTAAAGATCTGCAGGAACCTAAACAATCCTGGAAATTTTACAATGCCAATACTCTGGTTAATTTTATCCCTGAAGTTTTGAGAAACAATGGCAAATACGAGGTAGAAACCGTTTAATGAACCCCATATAACATAGGTCCAGTTGGCACCATGCCAAAATCCGCTCACCAGGAAAACAAAAAATAAATTGAAATACCAGCGGGGTATCGACACTTTATTTCCACCCATGGAAATGTACAGGTAATCTTTAAACCATGTGGAAAGGGATATATGCCAGCGTTTCCAGAACTCGGAAATACTCCTTGCAAAATATGGGCGGCGGAAATTTGTCATTAGGTTAAATCCCATCACTTTTGCAGTGCCAATGGCCATTTCTGAATACGCCGAAAAATCACAGTATATCTGTATAGAAAAGAAAATGGTGGCCAGTATAAACGTGCTGCCGCTGTGTTGGCCAGGGTTATTGTATACGGCATTTACATATAGGGCAAGCCTATCTGCAATTACGAGTTTTTTTACAAAACCCCACAAGATGAGTTTAAGCCCTTCGGTAACATTTACATAGTTAAAATAATGTTTTTCCCGGAACTGGTGCAACAGGTTTTGAGGTCTTTCAATAGGACCGGCAACCAGCTGCGGATAAAACATAACATAGAGCGAATAAATGCCAAAATGCCTTTCTGCTTTTTGGTTACCCCGGTATACTTCTATGGTATAGCTCATGGCCTGAAAGGTATGAAAGGAAAGGCCGATAGGTAACAATATGTTCAGGTAAGGTAAGGGATTGTCCAGGGCGAATCCCTTTAACAACCCGGTGATATTATCGTTGAAAAAATTATAGTATTTAAACACTGCCAGCACGCCAATATTTGCAACAAGGCTTACAACTAGAAACATCTTTCGTTTCTTACCTGCCGCATTTTCTATAAAGATGCCTGCGAAATAATCAACTACAATGGTAAAACCGAGGATAAGAATATAAATGGGTACAAAAGCCATGTAGAAGTAACAACTGGCAGTTAAAAGCAGTATCCATCTTTTATTGTGGGGTAAGGCAAAATATAGCGCAGTAACAGTTATAAAAAAAAAGACAAACTGAAAGGAGTTAAAAAGCATGAGCTAAATTCTGTGGTTAGATTGGGGTAATGGCTGTATAACGAAATTCTGCCTATGATATTTTCTTTAAAGGAAAGATAAGGTAATCAGTGGTGTTAGTAAGATTTTAGCTTAGGGTTAATGCAGTGCCGCCTCTGTTACTTATTTATTTT
Source organism: Ferruginibacter sp. (assembly GCA_046597635.1). GTDB lineage: Bacteria > Bacteroidota > Bacteroidia > Chitinophagales > Chitinophagaceae > Ferruginibacter. The sequence continues at coordinate 3,949 of JBKJKD010000245.1, forward strand.
ATTTGAGGTTATGGTAAACTTTCTGTACGTCGTCATCCTGCTCCAGTTTATCCACTAGTTTCAAAACCTCATTGGCTTCGTCTTCCCCAAGTTCAACTGTAGTGGTCGGTATACGGGTTAGTTCTGCTGTGATCACTTCCAGTTTTTTTTCTTCCAGCGCCTTGGCCATATTGCCATATTCATTAAAAGGCGTACGGATCACAATATTTCCTTCTGCATCTTCCCCAATTTCTTCCAGGCCAAAATCAATCAATTCAAGTTCCAGGTCATCAGCATTTTGGCCGGCGCCTTTTATTTTAAATTCTGCCATGTGGTTAAATCCAAAACCTACACTTCCGCTGGTTCCCAGAGAGCCATGTCCTTTGGTAAAATGCATTCTTACATTGGCAACGGTACGGGTAGAATTATCCGTAGCAGTTTCTACCATCACGGCCACCCCATGTGGAGCATAACCTTCATACAATATTTCTTCATAATTACTCGTGTCTTTGCCCATAGCCCTTTTAATGGCCGCTTCTACACGATCCTTTGGCATTCCGCAAGCCCGGGCGTTCAGGTAGCATCTTCTCAGTGCCGGGTTGTTATCCGGGTCTGGTCCGCTCGCTTTCACCGCAATGGCAATCTCCTTCCCAATGCGGGTAAAGTTTTTTGCCATTTTATCCCAACGGGCAAACATGGAACTTTTTCTTACTTCAAATATCCTTCCCATAATGTATACTTTTTCTTTGCTAATTTTTGAGGCAATCCCTCAGGATCCGACTTCGAGATTTTCAAATCGCCCATTGCCCATTGACCATTGCCCATTGACCATCGACCATTGACCTCAGCAAGGGCTGCAAATTTAAGAAAGTTAGCAACACGGATTACATGCTTATAGATGAATGGGCAGCAGCCATTATCTTCGCAGCATGCAAGCAGTATTTTCTTATGATCAGTTATTTTCCTTCACCAATGCTATTTTTTTAAAGATAGGTTGTTCCGAAAAAGACGCCCATCTTGCTACCACCGTTTTGCTTAGTGCAGACCTGCGTGGGGTGGATAGTCATGGTGTGGCCCGCCTGGGCGGGTATGTACGATTGTGGGAGGCCGGACGGATCAATGCTACACCCTCTATTAATATCATCCATGAAACGCCAAGCACTGCCGTGGTGGATGGGGATAGTGGCCTTGGCCTTGTGGTGGCGCCGGCAGCCATGCAGGTGGCTATTGACAAGGCAAAATTGGTGGGCACTGGTTGGGTGAGTGTGCAAAACAGCAATCATTTTGGCATTGCAGGTTACCATGCTATGATGGCCCTGCCACACGACATGATCGGCATCGCCATGACCAATGCCTCAGCGCTTGTAGCACCAACGTTTTCTACAGAAAAATTATTAGGAACCAATCCTATTGCGGTGGCCATCCCCGCCGGCAACGAGGCGCCCTTTGTAGCCGATTTTGCAACCACCACTGCTTCTAACGGCAAGCTGGAAATTTTGCAAAGAAAAAGTGAGCCTACCCCAGAAGGCTGGGTGCAAACCAGCGATGGCCAGTCGAGCACCGATGCTGCGGCGCTCAAACAAGGCGGTGCATTATTACCGCTTGGCGGCGACCGGGAGCATGGAAGCCATAAAGGTTACATGCTTGGCAGCATTGTAGATATTTTTTCAGCCATACTAAGCGGTGCTAATTATGGCCCATGGGTGCCCCCCTTCCCGGCATACATTGCCATGCCCGAAAATATGCCGGGCAAAGGAATCGGGCATTTTTTTGGGGCTATGAGAATCGATGCATTTAGACCTGCCGAAGATTTTAAAACAAATATGGATCAATGGATACACCGCTTTAAAACGGCGCAAACCGTGGAAGGTGCCGGGCCGGTAATAATACCAGGAGAACCGGAAACTGCAATGGAAGCAGCCTATAGAATAGCTGGTATTCCCTTATTGCAGCCGGTGGTAGATGACTTAAAAGAACTATCAGAGCGGTTTTCGGTGCCGCTTTAGCTGTTGCTATGGTATATGGTGGGAGTAGACTATTTTTGCGCTCCACAATTTATACGCAAAGAAGTAGATAACAATTTAAATGCCCTGTGGGGCAGAAAATATGAAAGTGATGAAATTTGGTGGTACCAGCGTTGGTAAGCCACAGCGGATGAAGGAAGTTGCTCAACTGATAGGATCGAGCGAGGAACCCAAGATTGTTATTTTATCGGCACTGAGCGGCACTACCAATGCGTTGGTGGAGATCAGTAATTTGCTTGCTGCCAATGACAGGGCAACGGCCCAGGAAAAAATAGATTCCCTGGAGACTTACTATCAGCACTTTGTAGATGAGCTTTTGACCGATGATGCGTTGCTGGCAAAGGCCAGGAAAGTCCTGTCCGAGCATTTTGAATTTTTAAGCATCATTTTAAAAATATCTTTTAGCGAAGCGTTGAATAAAGACATTCTTGCCCAAGGCGAATTACTGAGTACCAAACTTTTTTGTCTTCACCTGGAAGAGCAAAAAATGGATCATCGCCTCATCCCGGCGCTGGACTTTATGAGCCTGGACAATCAGGACGAGCCGCAGGTTGGAACCATCAAAGTAAAACTTTCCCAAATACTTAGAAAAAATCCTGAGGTAAGCATCTTTGTAACCCAGGGTTACATTACCCGAAATGCAAAGGGTGAGGTGGACAATCTCAAAAGAGGCGGGAGCGATTACAGTGCTTCCCTGATAGCAGCTGCCATCAACGCCAGCGTTTGCGAAATATGGACAGATATAGATGGCATGCACAACAACGATCCACGTGTGGTTAAAAGCACCAGGGCCATTGAGCAGTTGAGTTTTGAAGAGGCTGCCGAGCTTGCTTATTTTGGTGCAAAAATTTTGCATCCTGCCAGCATCTGGCCAGCCCAGTTGTACAATGTTCCAGTGAGATTATTAAATACGATGGAGCCTTCGGCAAAAGGTACGCTGATAACCGAGGATGCAGGCAGCAATGGCGTAAAAGCGGTAGCCGCCAAGGACAACATCACTGCCATCAAAATAAAAAGTAGCCGCATGCTGCTGGCCTACGGGTTTTTAAGAAAGGTGTTTGAGGTGTTTGAGAAATACCGCACTTCTATCGACATGATCACCACCTCCGAGGTAGCTGTATCTGTAACCATTGACAGTGACCAGTTTTTGAGCGAAATCACCAAAGAACTGGAGGCCTACGGTACCGTGGAGGTAGATACCGGGCACACCATCATCTCTATTGTGGGTAACGAAATAACCGAAACGCCGGAAATTATTCACCACCTTTTTGAATCTATTAAAACCATTCCGGTGCGTATGATTAGCTATGGAGGCAGCCGGCACAACATCTCCCTATTGATTCCCGGCAGCTACAAATTGCAAACATTGCAATTGTTGAATAAAGGTTTGTTTGGGCTCGATTAATTTACCACATCAACAATAGTGGCTGTTTAACCACAGCATCTCAGCCAAAGCCCGATTTATTTTGGGCTTTTTTTATAAATGAATCCCGTTTGCACAATAAGCTTACTCTGTGTGCGTTAATACATTGGTTTTTCATAGGATATTGGATTAATACGGGCTTTGATTTCTATCATCGCCCCTTTTTTTTGCCCCTATGTCTCGCTTTCCATGAAAACGCTACTTTAGTGTCTGGCTCAACGGCATAAAAAAAACTCCCGCTTGGGGAGTTTCTTTCAGAATCAACTATTTTTTAAAGAATGATCATAGAATCACCGTAACTAAAGAAACGGTACTTGTCCTTGATGGCTTTTTTATACGCTTCCATCATAAGATCATACCCTGCAAAAGCGCAAGCCATAATCAATAAACTGGTTTTTGGCAGGTGGAAATTGGTAACCAAAGAATCAGCAATATTAAAGTTGTAAGGAGGATGTATAAAATGGTTGGTCCACCCTTCGCTCGGCTTCAATAATTTTTGTGCAGTGTAAGATGTCTCCATAGCACGCATGGTGGTGGTGCCAATAGAACAAATACGATGGCCACCTTCTTTGGCCTTGTTTACAATGTTGCAGGCCGTTTCGTTGATATTGTAATATTCCGCATCCATTTTATGTTTGCTCAAATCTTCCACTTCAATTGGGCGAAATGTGCCAAGGCCTGTATGCAGGGTTACTTCTGCAAAACGAACACCTTGTATCTCCAACCTCTTAATAAGTTCTTTGCTAAAATGCAAACCTGCGGTAGGGGCGGCTACAGCACCTTCATGCTTGGCATAAACGGTTTGGTAGCGTTCTTTATCTTCTTCTTCGGGTTTTCTTTTAATGTATTTTGGCAGCGGTGTTTCTCCCATAATATCCAGCATCTGGCGGAATTCTTCGTCTGTGCCATCCCATAGAAAGCGAATGGTACGCCCACGGCTGGTGGTATTGTCTATTACTTCTGCAACTAACTCATCACTTTCGCCAAAATATAATTTATTACCCACCCTAATTTTACGGGCAGGGTCTACAATTACGTCCCAAAGCTTGTTGGTTTTGTTCAATTCTCTCAAAAGAAATACTTCAATCTTAGCACCTGTTTTTTCTTTGCGGCCATACATGCGGGCAGGAAAAACCTTTGTGTTGTTTACCACGAACACATCCTTATCATCAAAATAATCCATGATATCCCGGAAAGTTCGGTTTTCGATATTGCCGGTTTTGCGGTCAATCACCATCATGCGGCTCTCTTCTCTTTTCTTGGTAGGATGCTGGGCAATGAGGTTCAGGGGTAGGTCAAATCTAAATTGAGATAATTTCATCTGGAACTATTTATGTTGTTTTTGGTGATATGGATCTCCCGGGAAGGCGGTTGAAAGTGCAGCGCTGTGCGGTTGATTCATGCAATAAAGTTCAAAATTGTTTAGTATTTATTACATGCCGGAGACTGTAATTACTCACAGAGATAGTAAGCCTTGTGGTATGATTGAAAAGGCGCTTATCATGTTACGGCATGATTTTAAAGTGGGCGAAGATAGTATTTTTATACAGAAATGCCGTTAATTATTTGTATGACTGAAGGTCTGAAGGACTTCCAATTAACCGCTGTCGGGGTTTATAATAGCCGGCAGGGTTGTGCTCTTACCAATATTTTTTTGAAGATTCTGGTGATATATGTGCAACTTTATAGAGTAGCCCACGCTTATGTATGTTGTATGATAAATTTTTTGAGAGTCTTACCTCTTTTATGTTGTTTTAGTTCCTACGGTCAAAAACAATTCACTCCAGTATCCGGTAAAAAATACCAGGGACTGCTTTGGGAAATTACAGGCAATGGCCTCAAAAAGCCTTCTTACGTCTTCGGCACAATGCATGTGAGCAGTAAACTCGCCTTTCATTTGAGCGATTCTTTTTACTATGCATTGAAGCAGGTAGATGCAGTGGCGCTGGAACTAAACCCAAACCTTTGGCAGGGGCAAATGGTGAAGCTCGATGAGCTTAACGAAAATTATGCAGCCTTTATTCAAACTGCAGGGAATGATTATGTTTCAGAATCTACTTTCCGCATTGGCAACTATGAAAATGAACTAAAGTCGGCACTGAGTACCGAGCCTCCGGCAGTAAACAGCCTCTTGTATCGTTCTTATAAAACCCGGGATGATTTTGAGGAAGATACCTTCCTCGACCTTTATATTTTTCAGGCTGGTAGAAAGCTGGGCAAGGAAGCTGCAGGCGTGGAAGACTATTATGAAAGCCAAAAATTGGTGCTGGAGGCCTACCGGGATATGGCCGCCGAGAAAAAGAAAAAAAGCCTGGACCTTGATGGTGAAACGATGAGTTCTCTTCTGCAAAAACTGCAGCAGGCTTATCGTTATGGCGATCTGGACCTCATGGATTCCATTGACAATCTGTTGGAGAAATCGGCAGCCTTTAGAGAAAAATTCCTGTATAAGCGAAATGAAATACAAGCCAATGCCATTGACAGCATCATACAACATAAGTCACTTTTTGCTGGTGTGGGTGCCGCACATTTGCCTGGCAAGCGAGGCATCATTGAGTTGCTGAGAAATAAAGGCTACCGGCTGCGTGCTGTAAAAATGGCGGATAGGGATGCGGCACAAAAGGAAACGATCAACCAATTGAAAGTGCCTGTCAAATTCAGCAAGCAGCAGTCTGAAGATTTATTCTACACCGTGGATGTGCCCGGGCCGCTCTACTCTCTCAAAAATAGTTACCAGCAAATGGACCGCAGTCAGTATGCAGATATGAGCAACGGTGCGTATTACCTGGTAAGCCGCATCAAAACTTACGCATCCTTTTCATCGCAGCCTGGCGTTGTACAAAAAAAGGTGGACAGTCTGTTATACGAATATATTCCCGGCACCATTTTGCAAAAGAAAAGTATTGAAAGAAACGGTTATCCAGGTTACGACATCAGCAATCGCACACGCCGGGGTGACTTACAGCGTTACCATATTTATATTACTCCTTTTGAAGTCGTGATTTTTAAAATGAGTGGCAAAGGAGACTATGTAAAGGGACCCGAAGCCAGTAGTTTTTTTAATTCAATTCAATTGAAACCCTCCCTGGCAAAGCCTGTTACCTACACCCCGGCCGAGGCTGGCTTTAGCATTTTGCTGCCGCAGCAGCCTCATGTTTTTTATAACCCGGCAAACGATATGCGATGGGAATACGAAGCGGTAGATAAGACTAATGGTGAAGCCTTTCTTATTTTTAGAACAGCAGTACACAACTACCATTTTTTGGAAGCAGATAGTTTTGACCTTGCATTGATTGAGACCTCTTTTGGCGGTAGCGAAAATTTTGAAAAGCAAGTTAGTCGGAGGTACAGCGTTATAGATGGTTATCCTGCATTGCTGGTGCAACATAAGTTGAAAGATGGGGATTTTATTGATGCGGCTTATATTATAAAAGGAGCGCAATATTATGTGCTGGCGCATCGCAGCCGCAGTGCGGTACGCAATAATGATTTTTTAAAAAGTTTTCGCCTTACTTCTTTCATCTACCCGCCCGCAGCACCTTACGAGGATAGCTTTTTGTTGATTAAAACCTTGAGCCCTGTTTTACCCGAAATTGACAATGGCATAAGAGCTATCGTTGAAAAAACGGCAGACGACGCTGCGGAGGGTAACAATCCATCTGGCTACATCAGCTACTGGAAAAAATTAAAGAATGGAGTGTTTGCCAGCAAGGCTACCGGCGAAATGGTATCGGTGCAGATGCAGGAATACCCAACCTATTTCTTCATCAGGGATTCGGTAAAATTCTGGGAAAATGAAATAGCAGATTTTTTGAACAAAGATGATATGGTTTTACATCACAAAAAATGGTTTTACAATGCGGATGGAAGTAAAGGCTATCGTTTTCAGGTAAGAGATACGGGTTCGTCACGGGCAGTTGACCACCTGTTGATGTTAAAGGGCAGGCATATCTACACCATGTCGGCCGTTACGGATACGCTTTCTGCAACAAGCGTTTTTCTTAAGGAGATGTTTGACGGCTTAGAAGCACACGAACAGGTGAAGACAGAGAATATGATGGAAAGCAAACTATCTATTTTCTTTGCAGACCTTTTTAGCAACGATAGCCTGGTACAAAAAAGAGCCAGGCAGAGCATCAGTAATGTATATTTTGGTGGCGAGGGCGCAGCGGGTCTCTTTCAATCTATCAACAGGCTCTCCATAACAAACAAGAATTATTTTGATTCAAAAATGAAACTCATTGCCGAGCTCGGCTTTATCAAAGACTCCATCAATAGAGATATACCTGCCTATTTGAGTAAGATTTATGAGCAAACCGCAGATACAAGTTTGTTTCAGAATGAAGCCATCATGGGGTTGGCCAGACTTAAAACCACTGCTTCGTTTTTGGTTTTAAAAGAACTGGTACTGGCAGATCCTCCCATCTTTGAAAACGAAAGCGAGTACGATTTGTTTTTTGATAACCTGGCAGATAGCCTGCCACTGAGCAAACTCCTCTTTCCACAATTGTTGCAATTATCTTCTTTGGCAGACTATAAAGAAAACATCAGCAATTTATTGGTAAGCCTCGTAGACAGCGGGCATGTAAAAGGCGCTGACTATGCTGCATTTTTTCCCGGTATTTTTATAGATGCTAAAGTGGCCTGGAAAAAACAGCAGGCTAAAGAAGAGAAGATAATGGAGGCCAACAATAAAAAAGATCCGGCTGATGAGGATGATGTTGTAGAAGTATATAGTGGCAGTTCCAATGGCTATTCACTGAATAACTATGCCGTTTTGCTGATGCCTTTTTATGAAAGTAATAAAAACATCCCCACATTTTTTGACCGGCTTTTAAAAAGCAAGGACGAAGTATTGAGGATAAATATCGCCGCATTACTTTTAAGAAATAACAAGGCCGTGCCAGATAGTATCTTTTATCTACTAGCTGCCAACGATAAATACCGGGGTATTTTATACAACCAATTAGAGAAGGCTGGCCGGTTAGATAAATTTCCAAAAAAGTTCAGCACTCAATTGGATCTTGCACGCAGCTTTCTGGTAATGCAAAATCAAAATACACCCATAGACTCTATGCTGTTCATAAAAAAAGTAGTAACCAATATTAAAAATGAAAGTGGTCATCTATACTTTTTTAAATACCGTGTTAAGAAAACAGATGATTGGAAAATTGGGATCAGTGGCTTGCAACCCTTGGATGAAAAGAAGCTGAGCAGCAATGACAGATTTGTGCGCCTGACAGATAAAAAACTGTTATCTACTACAGCACTGGATGAACAGCTGAACGAGGAGCTCAAGAAACTTATTTTTCCCTATTACAACAGCGGCAAAAACTTTTTTAAAACAGAAGGGGACTATTTCTACAATAAATATCTGGGCCAAGAGGAGTAACGGTTTTCCACTGACGTTCTTCACGGGATGGCATCAATGAGTGCCCTCGTATAAACTTCCTGCGGATTTTCCATTATTTCCCGGGCGGTACCCTGTTCTACAATTTTTCCTTTGTTCATCACCAAAATTCTGTCGCTTATGTAATGCACCACAGACAGATCGTGTGAAATAAAAATAGAGGTGAAGCGGTATTGTTGTTTCAATTCATTGATAAGATTAAGTACCTGTGCTTGTACGCTAACATCAAGGGCAGAAACAGATTCGTCAAAAATTAGGAACGAGGGTTCCAGGCCCAATGCCCGTGCAATACAAATGCGCTGCCTTTGTCCGCCGCTAAACTGGTGTGGGTAGCGGTTGTACACATCTGCACTCATGTTTACCTTTTGCAGCAGTTCCATTACTTTTTCCTTACCTACTTTTTTACTGGGATGCATTTTGTGTACCATCAATGGCTCCAATATGGCATCGCCAATTGTTATGCGGGGGTTTAGCGATCCGTAAGGATCCTGAAAAACGATTTGAAGATCTTTTCGCAGGTTGCGCATAGAAGCAGGGCTGATGGCCTGTATCTCCTGCGAGTGCAGCCATATTTTACCAGAGGTTGGTTTTACCAGTTGCAGGATGCTCCGGCCAAGGGTGGTTTTACCGCAGCCACTCTCGCCCACGAGGCCAATAGTTT
>JBKJKD010000322.1:0-14919 GCA_046597635.1 Ferruginibacter sp.
CCTGGCTTTATCAATATTTTTGAAAACGAACAAGTGCAATTTTACCTGCCGGAAAATGCGCTCTACGATTCGTTTGCTTTTAAATACAACCAAACGAAAGACGTAAAAGGAAAGACAATTTACCAGGTGCACAATGCCACAGTTCCATTGCATACCTATTTTAAACTCAAGATAAAAGAAAGCGTTCCGCTCACTGATACCGGCAAAGTCGTGATGTTCCGATTTTACGGCAGCAAGAAGGACTATGTAAAAGCCAGCTACGAAAACGGTTGGTACAAAGCGTCTTTTAGAGAAATGGGCAATTTTCAACTTTTGGTAGATAGTACTCCGCCAACTATTTCCTCTATTGGTTTGGTCAATAACATGAATGCTGCTAAACTTAGCCGTTTGGTATTTGTTGTAACAGATAATACGGAAGAAATAGAAAGTTTTACAGCGCTGCTTGATGGCAAATGGCTGCGTTTCAGCAACGATAAAGGAAGGAATTTTATTTACAAATTTGATGAGCAATGCCTGCCAGGCCTGCACGAGCTCGTAGTAACTGCAGGAGACCAGGTGGGTAACATCACCCAAAAAACCTACAAGTTCACAAGATAAAAAATATGGAAATTTTAAAAGAAGGAAAGAAAGCACCGGCATTTAAGGGGACAGACCAAAATGGTAACACGGTTTCGTCCGCAGATTTTAAAGGAAAGAAATGGGTCATTTATTTTTACCCGCAAGATAATACGCCTACTTGCACGGTGCAGGCTTGCAACCTGAGAGATAACTTTTCGGCATTGCAAAAAAATGGTATCAGCATCGTAGGCATTAGCCCTGATGAAGTGAAGAAGCATAAAAAATTCGAAGAAAAATTTGATCTTCCTTTTACCCTTTTGGCAGACACTGATCACAGTATTATAGACAAATACGATGTTTGGGGCGAAAAGATGTTGTATGGCAAAAAGTACTTAGGTTTACACCGCACTACTTTTTTGATTGATGAAAAAGGCACCATCAGGAAAGTAATTGCCAAGCCAAAAAGCAAAGCGCATGCAGAAGAAATTCTGGAGGCTTGGCAAACAATTGACAAAAATGAAAAATAACCAGCCGCTTCATGTCGACTTCAGGGAAAATAGTTGGGTGGCCCGGCTAGCAGCCTGGAAGTTGGATGCGAGTTCGGTTGCCATCGTTATTGGCCATACCATTCACCTGCACAGGGCAACAAAAGCGGAGCTTTTAAAAGATGAGCGATGGCTCAATCATGAGTTGTGTCATGTGCGGCAGTTTCAGCAGTACGGATCGGTAAATTTTATACTTCGGTACGTTTGGGAAAGCCTGCGGAAAGGATATTATCACAACAAATTTGAAATAGAAGCAAGAGCGGCGGAGACTGTGTAGTTTAACCGAGTAGCCATTCCACGCTCCCATGATCAAAAATCCGTTCCATTGTATCGAGGGTAACGAGTTGACCCGCTTCATTTACTCTCATAATAGTGGTTTGAAAAACTGCCGAATCCTTTTTCAACCTCACTTCTTGTCCTTTTTTAAATAAGCGCTCATTGTACGCCGCCCTAAGGAGCTTGATATTTTCTTCCGTACTGCCCTTTACTTTTTCTAATATGTACTGATGCAATTGCCGGGCGAGCAACTCCGGGTTCATTAATCTGCCTGCAATTTCTTGCAAAGAAACCGGGTGAAGCAGGCCCTCGCCAAACTGGGTTTGATTTACATTTATACCAATGCCTACAATAGCCCATTTCCACTGATCGCCTGCGAATACGTTTTCAATTAAAATGCCCCCTGCCTTTCTGTCACGCCAATAAAGATCATTGGGCCATTTAATAGAAATATTTTGAGCGCTGTTTTGCTGCAAAAATTCGGCGCAGGCTATAGCTATCAAACTGCTTAAATAAAAGGGCTGGGCTCTGAAGATGGGCGGTGGCTTTAGCACAATGCTTAAAATAATATTTTTCCCGGGCTCGGCCTGCCAGCCTTTGCTACGCTGCCCTTTGCCCTGGGTTTGCTCATTTGCAAACCATGCCATTCCGTGAGAAGCCATTCCTGCATGAACTTTTGCCATGGCATAGTTGTTGGTACTATCCACGCTATTAAGTAGATAAAATAAGGCTTTTTCTTCTGGCATATTCCAAGTGAAGCTAAAAAAGAAGTAGTATTTTTGATCTAAATTGCAAGCTAAGCGTTTTTAGCTTTGAAGCATGGCCTCAAACCATGTATTTTATTTAAATAAACAGTCAATCATTGAACAACCTGGACGTACTAAAAACCCGTAAGAAGAACAGCCTTACCCGGCTCACAAGAAGCAGCAAAATCTTTAAGGCAATCATTCATGCCATCCACGAAAAGAAAGGGGAAAATGTACTGAGCCTTGATCTGAGAAAAATACCCGAAGCCGTAGCAGATTTTTTTATCATTTGCCAGGCAAGTAACCCCAATCAATTAAAAGCTATTGCAGATTATGTAGAGTTTGATGTAAAAGAAAAAACCGGCGAAATGGCTTATAAGCATGAAGGCCGGCAGGGTGAGCAATGGATATTAATAGACTATGTAAATATTGTAGTTCATATTATGTTGCCAGAACCCCGCAAATTTTACCAGTTAGAAGAAATGTGGAGCGACGCTCCCGGTATGGAACACCCTGATAAATAATTATTATTCCCTTTGTAATCACCTAGTAAGTATGGCACTAAACGATATGAATCCTCCAAAAAATAAAAGAAAGATTTCTCCAGACAACATACCTCCGGTGGGGGGAGATGACCCTGAAAAGAAGAAAAATAAGTTAAATGTCTATTGGATTTATGGCATCATCTTCCTGTCAATAATTGCCTATACACTTTTAGGAAAAGTGAGCAGCGATGGTATAGAGATAAACCCGGTTCACTATCAGGAAATCCTAAAGTCGGGCGATGTATCGCAGGACCCGAACGCAGCCAAAGAAAAAACGGGTCTTGTTGTTGTTCGCAATAAGAAAATTGTGCGCCTCTTTTTAAACAAAGAAAAGTTTACGTCGAGAGCAGCGTATTACAAAACATTTTTGAGCGAGCCAGAATTTGCAGCACTTTCCAAATCGCAAACTCCGCAATTGTATTTCAGCATTGTAAAAGATGAGGCTTTTGATAAAGAACTCAATACCTTTTATAAAGAGAACTTAACCACTCCTAAAGTCCTGCCGGTTTATACCGATGAGGGCGAAGTGTTTGGACAGATCATTAGCACACTGTTACCTATTTTACTTATAGGATTTTTATTTGTAATGATGATGCGCAAAGTAGGCGGACCGGGCGGTGGTGGTGGCCCAGGTGGTATTTTCAATATCGGAAAATCAAAGGCAACCCTTTTTGAAAAAGGAACAAAAGTAAATATCAATTTTCACGATGTAGCCGGGCTGGACGAAGCAAAGGTAGAGGTGATGGAGATTGTTGACTTTTTGAAAAATCCTAAAAAATATACGGCCCTTGGTGGTAAAATTCCCAAAGGTGCATTGCTGGTAGGCCCTCCGGGAACTGGTAAAACGTTGCTTGCAAAAGCTGTGGCGGGTGAAGCGCAGGTGCCCTTCTTTAGCCTTAGTGGAAGTGACTTTGTGGAAATGTTTGTAGGTGTTGGTGCCAGCCGTGTGAGGGATTTGTTTAAGCAAGCAAGAGAAAAAGCGCCTTGTATCATCTTCATAGATGAGATAGACGCCATTGGCCGTGCCCGTGGTAAGAATGTGATGATGAGCAATGATGAAAGGGAAAATACCTTGAACCAATTGCTTGTAGAAATGGATGGTTTTGGTACAGACCTTGGCATTATTATACTTGCCGCTACCAACAGGCCTGATGTGTTGGATAGTGCGCTATTGCGCCCGGGTCGTTTCGACAGGCAGATCACCATCGACCGTCCGGATCTTGTAGGTCGGGAAGCCATTTTCAAAGTGCACTTAATGCCCATCAAAATATCTCAGAAACTAGATATACACAAACTAGCAGAGCAAACACCTGGTTTTGCCGGTGCCGACATTGCCAACGTATGTAATGAAGCAGCATTGATTGCAGCCCGAAAAAATAAAGAAGCGGTAGACATGAGCGACTTTCAGGATGCAATAGACAGGGTAATTGGTGGACTGGAGAAAAAGAATAAAATTATTTCTCCCGAAGAAAAAGAAATCATTGCTTACCACGAAGCTGGCCACGCCATTTGTGGTTGGTACCTGGAGCATGCTTATCCCTTACTAAAAGTTACCATCGTGCCAAGAGGAACTGCAGCATTGGGCTATGCACAATACACTCCCAAGGAGCAATACCTTTATAACACAGACCAGCTAATAGACCAAATTTGTATGACGCTGGGCGGCAGGGCCAGTGAAGATATTTTCTTTGGTAAAATTAGTACAGGTGCCAGCAATGATCTGCAGCAGATTACTAAAATTGCTTACAGCATGATAACCACTTATGGCATGAATGAAAAAGTAGGTAATGTAAGTTTCTACGACCCGCAGCAGGAAAATTATTTTACCAAACCTTACAGCGAGGAAACTGGCAAAATGATTGATGAAGAGGTAAGAAAACTAATTGACAGTGCTTACATAAAAACCAAAAATCTTTTAACTGATAAAAGAGCTGATGTAGAACTACTGGCAAAAGAATTACTGGTAAAAGAAGTGTTGTTTAAGAGTGATGTAGAAGCTTTGATAGGTAAGCGCCCGTTTGAAGAGAAGAAGATACTGGAAATAGAGCCGGAAGATCTCGTGAGTGAGGAACCATCTAAATCTCTGCCGGAGGAATTAATAAACCCACCTGCTATTTAAACTAAGATGGCAACAGAAACATCAAGAGAAAATATTTTAAAAAGAATAAGAAAGGCACTGACTAACCCAGTGCCTTTGCCTTTTCCTAATAGCGAAGGCACCAGCACTGTATTTAAACTAGCGGAGGACGATGACGCCATCATTTTTGCTGAAGAGTTTACCAAGCTACAGGGAAAGTTTGTGTATTGTGTAAACGATGCCGAAATGCTGGCAAAATTGACTGTGCTAATTCAGCAACAAGGCTTTACTAAAATTTACTGCAAGGAAACTGCTTTGCTGCCCCTACTCGGGCAACTTTCTATTCAACCATTTGAAAACCTTGCTGACTGCGAAGTGTCTATTACTGGCTGCGAATACCTGGTGGCACGCACTGGTAGTATGGTATTGAGTGCGGCACAACAACAAGGACGCACCAGCAGCGTTTATGCGCCCATACATATTTGTATTGCTTATAACAGCCAGTTGGTATTTGATATTAAAGACGCATTGGTATTTTTAAAAGAAAAATATAAGGATGCTTTCCCCTCATTTGTGACTTTTGCTACAGGACCCAGCCGCACCGCAGATATAGAAAAAACATTGGTTACCGGCGTGCATGGCCCCAAAGAAGTGTATTGCTTTTTGGTGGAAAATCACTCATAAAAAGCCGTATATTTGAGCTAATGAATTCCTTAAAAACATATAGAATTGTTTTGCGTAAAGAGCAGGATGGTGCTTATACCGCAATGGTTCCGGCCCTCCCGGGTTGTATTACATGGGGGGAAAATATTGATCATGCGTTGGAAATGGTAAGAGAGGCTATAACAGGGTACATCGAAGTATTAAAAGAGGAGGGAGAACCTGTGCCAGACGATAACGAAACATTAGAATACTCTCTTCAATTATCTGCCTAACAATCGGCTTATTTTTTAAAAAGATTGTCTCAAAGATACTTGACGAATCATTTATCAAGTGTCTGTTTCTTTTCTTCCCTTTATAGATGTTTCATGAACCAAAGTCCGCAACATTTAATAAGACTGCTCGTGTCACGAGGATACTTGCTTAAAAGAATTACCGGGAGCCATCATATATTTTTTAATGCTGATTTACGTAAAACTATTGTAGTACCCATGCATGGAAAAAAGATATCCCAACTGGTACATTCCTAAGCATTATAAAGCAGGCGGGAATTTCAAAAGATGAAATCTAAGATTATGAACAATGCCACTTCTAAATTATTTGTGTATGGCTCTTTGCGCAGCGGCTTTAAAAGTCCTGCATATGAATACCTTGCAAAACACTTCAACCTGCTGGGCGATGCCACTGTTAAAGGCAGGTATTTTGAAAAAGAAAATTTCCCCGTAGCACAGCCAGCTACCGACGAACTTCATATCATTGGCGAGTTATACGAAATAAAAAATGCCGCAGAATTTTCCTGGATCATTGGCCAACTGGACGATTACGAGGGGTTGAATGTAGAAGTGGGTGAAGAGCCCCTGTATCGGCGGGCACTGGTAGACACCTATCAGGACGGCGCTACGGTTCCCGCATGGATTTATTGGTACAACCAAAGTGTAGACGGAATGCCAGCTATAGAAACAGGCGATGCCATTAAATACCTGCAGGAAAAACACAAACCCTAATTGCTTAATGGAATTAAGTTCAAAAAAAATATACTTTCTGTCAGACTTCCATTTGGGTGCACCAAATGCTGCCGCTAGCCTGGAACGTGAAAAAAAAATCTGCAGGTTTTTAGACATTGCCAAACAGGATGCTGCTACCATTTTTATCGTCGGCGATCTTTTCGATTTTTGGTTCGAATATTCCACCGTTGTTCCAAAAGGATATGTGCGCATACTGGGTAAACTTGCCGAAATAACCGATGCTGGTATTGCAGTTCATTTCTTTGTGGGTAACCATGATATGTGGATGAAAAACTATTTTCAAACAGAATTAAATATCCCGGTTTATTTTGAACCGAAAATATTTGAATTGAATGGAAAAAAGTTTTTGATTGGCCATGGGGATGGCCTTGGCCCGGGGGACGAAGGCTATAAAATGATGAAGAAGGTTTTTAGAAATCCCCTCTGCCAATGGCTGTTTGGTGTGTTGCCTCCGTATTTCGGTATATCGTTAGCAAACTATTTTAGCCAAAAGAGCCGGGCACAAACGGGTATGGTAGACGAAGTATTTTTAGGAGAAGAAAACGAATGGCTGATTATTTATTCCAAAGAAGTACTACAGAAGGAACATTTTGATTATTTCATTTTCGGTCATAGGCACCTTCCGCTTGATATTGATCTCGGCAGCGGCAGCCGCTACATCAACCTGGGAGAATGGATCAAATACTACAGCTATGCCGTGTTAGACGGCCCTGTGCTTACCTTGCAGTATTATAAAGAAGAAACCAATTGAATAAACTCCACTCATACATTTTTGCGCTTGCCTTTTTTACGGGGTTAAGCAGTTGTGCCCAGGTGAAACCGATGCAGGACTCGTCGAGGCCATTAACCCCTGCAACAGCTACCAGCGACAGCTTCAAACTGGAACGCATCATACCCGGTATATTCAATTTTATGGACGTAGATGTGCTGAACAATGTGTACCTGGTAACAGCCGGGAACCAGCTAAAGAAAATAAATGCCAGGGGCGACTCTATGGGCGTTTTCAACGATGTAAAAAAATACGGTAACCCCTCCCTCATTGACGTCACCAATCCTTTAAAAGTATTGCTCTACTATAAAAACTATGCAACTGTTGTAATATTAGACAGGTTTCTTAGCCAGCGCAACAGCATCAACTTTCGTCAGCAAAATATATTTAGGGTAAAAGCAATTGCCACTTCTTACGACAACAACATCTGGGTGTTTGATGAGCAGGGTATGAACCTCAAAAAAATAAATGAAGAAGGATTGATACTGCAGGAATCTACCGACTGGCGGCAGCTGATGAACGAAGTGCCTTCGCCGGGAATCATTATAGATCACAACCAATTTGTATACCTCTACGATGCCCAGAAAGGTTTCTATATTTTTGATTACTACGGCACTTTCAAAAACAACCTCCCTTTTTTACATTGGGAAAATGTGAGCGTTCAGGCCAACCGTCTTTCAGGATTTACGAATAACCAATATTTTACTTACGAGCTGCAAACGCTCAACCTCAAGACGTATAATTTGCCCGTATCGTTTAAAGATTACAGCGGCATAAGAGCCATGAATGGCAAAATCTATCTTTTAAAAAAAGATGGCATAGAAATCTACGCAGTTCAATAAACAGGCATCATATCCATGGAATTTTTAGACTATAAAATTTTAGACAATACGGTTCAAAATATCCTCGTGGCAGCAGGCGTGATACTGCTGGTTATTTTGTTTAAGAAATTACTGTCGCACTACGCAGCTTCCCTTTCTTACCTGTTCATTAACCGCACCTGGAAGATAATGAACAGCAAAGAATTTTCTGTGCTGTTCTTAAAACCCCTAAGCTGGTTTATTGTAATTACCATCGGGTTTATTACACTGAGTAAGCTAAACTATCCCACGGCCTGGCAATTCAAGATCTATAAAATGCCCTTCGACGAAATCCTCGAAAAAATTGCCATCGCTATTTTTATCTATAGTTTTTTCAGGCTGCTCTTTAGTGTGATAGATTTTATTTCGCTGATACTGGTAGAAAGAGCCAAGATTACTCCACACAAATCAGATGATCAACTCGTGGTTTTTTTCAGGGATTTTATAAAAGTATTTCTTGGCATTATAGCTGTATTGCTCATTCTAAAAGCTGCCTTCAACCAAAATATTGGCAACCTGCTTACCGGCCTCAGCATAGTCGGGGCAGCACTGGCTCTATCTGCAAGAGAGAGCCTGGAAAATCTAATCGCCTCCTTCATTATCTTTTTTGACAAACCTTTTTATGTGGGAGATACCGTTAAAGTAAATGCAGTAACCGGCACCGTAGAACGCATCGGGTTGCGCAGCACCCGCATCCGCACCGCAGATCAAACACTGGTTACGGTGCCCAACAAGCAAATGGTAGACAGCGTAGTAGACAACTGGAGTATGCGTACGCAAAGACGGGCTGAAATAAAACTCGACTTTTCTGATAAAACAAAAGCGGGAGAAGCAGAAAGTTTTTTAGAAAAAATAAAACTACTTATGCAGCAAAAGCAAGCTGGCATTTCCGGCTTTTCTGTGTTCTTAACAGACTTTAGTAAAGCTGGTATTACCATCACGCTGGAGTATTTTACGCCCTCCATTCCCTTGGCAGATTTCAACAGCCTCAAACAAAACATAAACATGGCGCTGATGCAATTGGTAGAGCAGGAAAAAATGGAATTGGCTACAGCAGGTAGCAGCATAAACATTATCAATCCCACCGATACCGAAGCCATAAAGAGTAGGCCTATACTTTAATATTTTTATTGCGGGTGATTCGTTGATTTTGATTTCGGCAGGTTACATTCGTGCATTTATGGCCGTACTTTTTTAATAGCCGCAGATTCGCAGATTACATTCAAGGATTCGTTACTTTTTTTACTGGCCGCAGATTCGCAGATTTAATTCGTGCATTCGTGGCACAACATCATTTGAGCAACTCTGCAAGTTCTTTATCCCACTGCCCGGTTTTACCATACTCTACCACACGGCCCACTTCCTTGCCATCTTTCATTACAATAATAGTGGGCACATTGATGATTTTAAAAGCACTGGTTACTCCCCCAATGGTTTTTTTATTTCTGTCAACGGCAAAAAAACTAATGGCATTATCTGGAAAGTTGGCCTGAGTTTGTGCTTTAAAAAATTTGGGCAAAATAAACTGTGTGTCTTCGCACCAGGTGCCGCCAAATATTACCAACTGGGTTTTTCCATTGGCTGCCTGCAAGGCGGTAAGTAACTCAGCCGGCGGTGTATAGTTTCGCTCGCTGTTGCCATACCACTGATAAGTAGCATCATTTTGCAGGGCATATTTTGTAATGATGCCATTGAGTATATATTCCTTCGGGTTATTGGGATCCTTGGCCGATACATACGGACTTTGTGCAAAGGAGGCGTTGGAGGCTGCCAGCAGGCAGAGGGCGGATAATAAAACTTTCATAGTCGTTATAAATTTGCTTTTAGATCCAGCAGAAAGACCTTGGTTTTTTTAAGAGATTCTATAAGCTCAAAAGTTTCTTCGGCTTTTTTATTCTTCTTTAAAAAATCACGGGCGCCTTCTATGGTATATTTTTTCTCTCTTAATAAATGATAAATGAGTTGCAGATTCTTAATGTCTTCGGGCCTAAAGAGGCGATCGCCTTTGCCGTTTTTCTTGGGCTTTAAAATATCAAACTCATTTTCCCAAAAACGTATCAACGATATGTTCACCTTAAACATATTGGACACTTCGCTGATACCGTAATAACTTTTTTGAAACAGCACTTCGTCTTCGGGTACTTCCACCAGGTCTACCATCAAATCCATATCACTAAGCCGCATTCTTCCCCGTCCCGATTTTTTAGCAGGTCTCTCCTTTTTAACCCTACTCATTATAGGTTCCAGTTCAATCTCCCTCACTTCTTCATCCACTACTATCAGTTCGGCCTCTGGCACCAAAATTTCAATTTCTGCTTTTGCTCCCTCTATTTCATCTTCTCCAGATAGACTAATGTCGCTCACCACAGCTTGCACAATTTTAATATTTGAAAGTTCCTTACTAGCTTCAACATTTTTAGGTCCATCTTTTTTTACAAAAGTTGTAACCTCCGGGTTAGTATCAAAAAAATCGAAGCCTAGTTGACGTGTATCCATGATTATAATAAAATTATTAAAAAAATGTTGTTTATGAAGTTTAATCTATATTTTCACAAAAAGACCCACATATGAAACTGACTTCTCCCGCTAAGCTCTTGAGGCTTGTCTATTTATTCTTGGCTATTCTAGTGACATCATTCTTTTCTTCATGCCAAAAGGATGAAACAATTATTTCCGAGAAAGGCACAGACTATTCAATAATCAGATCTGCATTAAATGGAAAAATCCCTGACAATGACTTAAATTCCCTTAACTATAATTCGATTAAAAAAATAATACTGAAAAATAATGAAATTGTGTATATAATTCCCTTCGAAAACGATTCAAGACACACTTTTACAATCGTGACAAACAAAACAAAATCTACGTTTAAGGAAACAGTTTTGAGCATTAGTAAGAATAATTTTGAGTTTAAAAGTAAAGATCATAATTCCGGCCAATGGAAAACGTTCCGCAAATCTACTAATGAGATTGTTACAGATGGGGCTAACCGCTTTAGTTCGACTAATTCATCTAACCCTGATTTACCGGAAGTTGTTGTAATCGCATACACTACTTCGGGCTCGAATTTGATAAATTTTATTATTTATGACCAACTATCGGCCAATTGGTCTTCCACCACGGGTGATATATTGGGATATAGATCTTCTCTCGAATTTATTGAACCCGCGGGAGACGGTGCATCCTCCGGACATCCTCCTTTCCTAGGACCGATTTTGGAATTTGAGAACGATCTTGAGGCTATTGAATTCTTTGAGTGGCAACAAAATGCTAATCCCCAAGAAGTAGCTTTAATTGCTCAATATCCGGTTGCAGCTTTAGCAATTTTTTTAAATTCGAAAATTGCACTCGCTCGGGCACAGGAATGGGCAGCTGCCACGGGTCATGCGCTTACAGACGGGAAGGCTGATGCGATAAGACATGCTTATTGGAACGCTTTGAATGTTAACGATGCGGGTTTAATTATAGCAACACTGTTCGCCAATGCTCATGAATATGGTGCAACCCGGCCGCAGAACATTTCCCAATCGTTATGGGATTTACAAAGAACGATGGATTTGCACAATAATTCTGTTGGAACTGGTATAGCTGGTGCCCAAGGCTGGGGCCTGTTCACGAGTGCTTCTTCGGTTTGGGATTATTTTTATTATGGAGCAGTTTCTGGAGATCTGGCAGGTTTAAAATATATTTGCCAGTCTACTGGACAGCTAATTTTCTGGAGTGCCCCATGTCCCTAATCAACATTTATGAAAACTAAAGGAATCTTCATAGCCCTTTTCTTAATCTGTTATTGTACCAGCTGTCATAAAGGATATGAACTCAATACACCTGAAACAGTTTTTAAAAATATTCTAGACAAAAACTATTCTGATACTTCATCAATCATGAGGTTAGATAGCCTTTTATCTTTTGAATGGGATAAAATGATTATTCTACAACCTTATGAAAACACGATATTAAAAGATTGTGGTTTTGATTTTGATCTGCCTGATTCCAAAATCAAATACACGGAAGGAAGTGAAGAATATATTTTTATAAAAAACAAAAAAATAATCAAACATCTTATTCATAAAGACTCTGCAAAAGCATACATACGACTCGTTTTAGATACGTCTTTAATCAACACTTGTGGTGTACAAAACTCATCACAAGTTGTTATCAAATTTGTTTCAAATACCAGCAAAGATTTTCTTGGCAAAACTTACCTTGTATTTAAAAAATAATACCCTTGAAAAAAATAATTATACTTCTAATAAGCCTATTCTACCTGGGATTAACGTCCATTGCTCAAGAAACATCCGATTGTTTCCAAATAAAATATCTAGATTTTTTTGGACTGGAAAAAACCAGTTTTTTAAAACTTAATACTAGCAGTGCGGAAAAGCTTTTGATCAGCGATCTACAAAAAAAAGATCTTGGTGAACCGGTGGTAAAGATGAATTTTTTCATCCCTGTTATCATGAGTCAGCTAAAGGACTACCACCCGCTTTGTAGTAGAAATACAGACACAAAGCTGTATAAATTACTTACCCAGCTTTACTTTAAAATAATAAAAGCAGATATTACCATTCTAAAAAATAAAACGCTATCAGAACAACTGGAATTTTTTAGAGATGATTTTTACCTGCAGGTTCAAAATGATTCAGTGCTCGCCAGTCTGATATTCACCTTGGACGATGGTCCATTTTATGGAATTAACACAACATGTACGCCCGAAAAAGACAAGCAAGTGTTTTTAACAGATTTTGGAGATTTAACGATTTACGCAAACGGACAAGAAAATTATATCTCTGTAGTTGGTAAAGATGATAAAATTCTATGGGCCAAAAAAATGGTTGGAAACAATAGCCAGACACTTCAAAATATTTCGTTTGCAAAAGAAAATATTTATAAAAATTCTCTTGGATATACCATAAAAATGGTATCAAACGGAGAAAAATTAACCATGTTCCTGAAAAATGACGGAGGTTTTAGATTTTATTTTTGCTCCTGGTAAGTTGGCAGGCATTTAGTCTAAACTTCTGGCGCTTCCGGTAGCCGCCAGTTTTAATAGCTGGTCATATTGTTCTGCATTCAAATCGTTGCTAAAGAAGTATACCGGATTCACATTGGCGTTGTTGATGGACACTTCGTAATGGCAATGCGGCCCAGTACTCTTACCGGTACTGCCCACCCATCCAATAATTTCGCCACGCACTACTTTTTGCCCGGCCCTCACTTTCACCCGCACCATGTGGCCATACAAAGTTTGGTAGCCATAGCCATGGTTTATTTCTACATGATTGCCATATCCATCCCCGGAGTTGCCAGCAACCCTTACCACACCATCGCCAGTAGCATAAATTGGCGTGCCTTGCGGGGCAGTAAAGTCAAGCCCCTTGTGCATTTTTGGCGTACCATATACAGGGTCTATACGCATGCCATAACCGCTGGCTATCCGGTTCAATTCTTTGTTGCTCACCGGTTGTATGGCAGGTATACTGGCGAGTTTGGCCTCCTGGTTGTTAATCAATTTTTCAATGCTGCCGTAACTCTCCAGTTGAAATGCCATGCGTGCACTCAGGTTGTTCAACTGACTTGCAATGTCTTTTCCCAACACATCATCACCCATGATGCTGATCTTTTCCAGTTCCTTTTTTTGTTCGATCGCTTTTGCACGGGCACTATCCGGCAGGGGGTTGGCTTCAAAAATGGAGCGGTACACTTCGTTGTCCCGTTTCTCCAGCGAGGCCAATTGCTGCTCCAGTGTTTTTACTTTATTGTTGATGGTATTGTAGTTGTCTCTAATGAGTTCGTACTTGCGGTTAGCTTCAATATCTGTAGGCCGGGGGAAAAACTTAATGTATAAATAAATAACAATAGCAGAACTTACTACCAGGCCAGAGATCATTCCAAAAAACCTTAGCAGCTTTACACGCAGCGGCGTAACCAGTTTTTCATAGCGCAAGGAATGCGTGTTATAGTAGTATTTAATTTTTTTCATAAAATCCTAATGCAGCCGTGGGCGCCACAAAAACTCATGTTGAAATGCTTAAATTTGCCACTTTACAAAAATACAGGTTTAATTTTTTGGGAACGGGCAGATGAATAAAACCCAACATCGTTGTGTCACTCACTTGTACCGCATACCTATTTTCAACTTTTTTTAGAAGCTCACAAATATAACCGGAACCATAAACATAATCAACCTATACTATTTATTTAAACTATATGATGACTGCTGCCGAAATTAGACAAGCCTACCTGGATTTTTTTAAATCAAAACAACACCTCATTGTACCCTCGGCACCTATCGTTGTAAAAAACGATCCCACGCTTTTGTTTACCAATGCCGGGATGAACCAGTTTAAGGATTATTTTTTAGGCAACAAAACAGCACCCAGCGCACGCATTGCAGACACCCAAAAATGTTTAAGGGTGAGTGGCAAACACAACGACCTTGAAGAAGTGGGCGTGGATACGTACCACCACACCATGTTTGAAATGCTGGGCAACTGGAGTTTTGGCGATCCTGCCCGTCCGGCAGGCGGGTATTTTAAAAAGGAAGCCATCGCCTGGAGTTGGGAACTGCTTACCGAAGTGTACAAACTCGATAAGGATAAATTATATGTAACCATTTTTGAAGGCGATAACAAAGAGGGCTTACCAAGAGACGAAGAAGCCTACAACGAATGGAAAAAAGTAATTCCTGAAGAGCGGATTTTGCTCGGCAATAAAAAGGATAATTTTTGGGAAATGGGCGACACCGGTCCCTGCGGACCCTGCACAGAAATACATGTGGACATGAGGCCCGATGATGAAAGGAAATTGGTGAATGGAAGTTCACTAGTTAATGCAGATCATCCGCAGGTAATTGAA
>JBKJKD010000047.1:0-5796 GCA_046597635.1 Ferruginibacter sp.
ACCCACAGCCCTGATGGCCAAAGATGAAAATATAAAAGGAATCATGCCACCCACAAACAAACCAGCTAATACATCGGCGTGATAAATATCAATGCCATCAATTTTTGCAATGCCCACGAAGGCAGCAAATAATGCCAGTGCTGTTAAAGCAGCAGAAGCAATGGCAAAACCCTTACCACTTGCTGCAGTAGTGTTACCCACGGCATCAAGGATATCCGTTTTTTCCCGAACATCGGCAGGTAGTTCACTCATTTCTGCAATACCACCGGCATTGTCAGCAATAGGTCCAAAAGCATCAATAGCTAATTGCATAGCAGTAGTTGCCATCATACCTGCGGCTGCAATGGCCACACCGTATAGACCCGCACAAGCATACGAACCATAAATACCACCTGCCAATACAAGTATAGGAAGTAACGTACTTTCCATACCTACTGCCAAACCACCAATGATGTTGGTAGCGTGGCCAGTAGCAGACTGGCGAATGATGCTCATTACCGGGCGTTTGCCCATGGCTGTATAATATTCTGTAATGATACTCATGAGCGCACCTACTAATAAGCCAACCATGATAGCCCCAAATACGCCCATCTTGGTAAATTCATGACCTCGCAAAGACATGCTTTGTGGCAATAGGTAATCTACCAGGAAGTAGCAACCCACGGCAGTTAAAACCATAGAACCCCAGTTGCCCATATTCAAAGCATTTTGCACTTTGTGTGTACTCAAACCTGCGGTTTCGCTGATGCGAACAAAGAAAGTACCAATGATAGAAAAGATGATACCCATTGCGGCAATAAGCATTGGTAAAAGGATAGGACTCATTCCGCCAAAGGCATCAGTCATAGCATTTGTTTCTCTACCCAAAACCATGGTTGCCAAAACAGTGGCCACATAAGAACCAAATAAATCGGCGCCCATACCAGCCACATCACCCACGTTATCGCCCACGTTATCTGCAATGGTTGCAGGGTTGCGAGGATCATCTTCGGGAATGCCTGCTTCTACTTTACCTACAAGGTCGGCTCCTACGTCGGCAGCCTTAGTATAGATACCGCCACCCACACGGGCAAACAAGGCGATGGATTCTGCACCCAGGGAGAAGCCTGTTAATATTTCAATCGTAAGCTCCATTTCGTGACTGTCCACAGCAGCAGTTGGAGCAAATATTTGCTTTAGAATAATAAATAGTGCGCCAAGCCCAAGTACTGCAAGACCTGCTACACCCATACCCATTACGCTACCGCCGGTAAAAGAAACATTCAAGGCTTTAGCAAGGCTTGTTCTGGCTGCCTCTGCCGTGCGCACATTGGCTTTGGTAGCTACCTTCATACCTATGAAGCCGGCTAGTGCGCTAAAAAACGCACCTATGATAAATGCAATGGCGATGCTCCAATGACTGTTGGCATTGGTAGCTCCCATAACACCCAGCAACAATGCAGCGATGATTACGAAATAAGTAAGCACTTTATATTCTGCTTTCAAAAACGCCATGGCGCCTTCGGCTATATAAGTGCTGATCTCTTTCATGCGGGGGGTTCCAGCATCTTGCTTAGATACCCATGCAAACTTTATAAAAGTGTAAATCAGGCCGACAATACCCATCGCCGGAACTACATAAATCAAATTTTCCATAACTAGTTGTTCTAAATTTTTTGGTGGGCAAAAATAGGTGAAATGCTTCAGAAAACGAGGTAAGCCTCTAAATACTTGCAGCATAACACGGTAGATAAAACTTGTGGAGGATGGAGAAGGATGAATTTAGTAATATTGGAACTCAATTTGTTTGTCGGTAAATGACCTTTGATTTAATCATTTAACCTGATTTTTTATTCAAAAAAATACTCCATGATACCTATCAGCGATAACAATACCGGGCACACCAGAACGCCTTTTGTAAATCTCGGTTTAATAATTTTAAACATTCTTGTGTTTATCTATTATCAGGGGTTTGGCACCAACCAGGCATTTACCATGAGCTTTTCTACTATTCCACATGAAATACTTACAGGCCAGGATGTGGTGTTTGAAGGCAATGTGGGCGAAACACCCATCCCGGTGTATCTAACAATCTTCACTTCCATGTTTATGCATGGCGGCCTTGCCCACCTCGGCGGAAACATGTTGTATCTCTGGGTTTTTGGAGACAACCTTGAAAACCGCATGGGCCACATAAAATATCTCGCCTTTTACTTGCTCACCGGTGTTATTGCTACACTTTGTCATGTGTTTCTTTCCCAGTTTTTAGGCAGGGATATGTTGGTGCCGAGTTTAGGAGCATCAGGTGCTATCTCGGGTGTGCTCGGCGGCTATCTCCTGTTGTTTCCTACCAACCAGGTGAGGGTATTTTTTATAGCGATCACTTTCAAAGTCCCAGCCTTTATTACCTTGGGTCTTTGGATAGGGTTGCAACTGCTCAGCGGTTGGGGCAGCCTCGGTGCGCAAGAGTCTGGCGGTGGCGTTGCCTATGCTGCCCATATTGGTGGCTTTGTTGCCGGATTACTATTGGTGAAATTTTTTGCCGGGCCAAAACCTGAAGTTCAAGCAACACAGCGAGCGGGCGGGATGTAGAAATGTTGCGGTTTACAAAATTCTAAATTTTTAATCCCTGTATGGCTGGCAACATATTAATGGCCGCCGAGTTCGTATACAATTTTTATTGCGTTGTTCTGGCCGAAGTTCGTATCAATCATATAAGATTTGCGGCGCTTACCGTCAATAATCTCCAGGATAGAAGTGTTGGGTGCAATGCTACCGAGGTTGTCTGCTATAAAAATTATTTTATTTTCTCCCGGGTACAATTTAACCTGCAAAAAACGTGGCTTCTTTTTTACGGCTATGCCGGGGAAATAAATTTCATTGTTTATCTGCAAAGAAATACTGTCGCCATCTTCAATAGCATCGTCCCAGATAGCGAGCGTAATTTCTGATGCTTTTACAGTAATACTGTCAATCAAAATGGTTTTACGTTGCCCTATCTTCTCAGCTATCTGCCTGCCCGTTATAAGCTCTTTGATATCGTTGGGTACTTTATCAGGATAATAAAAAATCTTGGCAACAATAAACGTAGCGGATAAATTTTCGGGCCTTGTAAAATCGAGGTCGAATTTTTTATCAGCAAGCCTTACATTTAACCGGGCAGTATTGGGAGGTACTTTTCCATAATTGTCTGCAAACAACATGAGCAGGTTCAGGCCAGTGTCCAACGAAAGTTCCCTGGCCGGCATCGGCTGGTTGATGTTCATTTTATTAAGGACATTGCTTCCATTGAAAACCAATGAAATACTATCGTTGTCCACTTTATTATTTTCTGAAAAACCGATGGTCGCTTTTGGGCTGTTGGTATAGAAACTGTCTATCAAGCCCATGTAAACCGGCGACTGGTGGCTGTGCAACAATTTGCGGGCATCTGCACTGCGCCAGGGTTCTGTGTTTATCTTAACCAACTGCAGGGGAGCAAATCTTAAAAAATCGCTGAGACGCATGATGGTTGTTCTGTCTGCTTCCGGGTAACTCATTATGGCGGGCATATCCATACCGTATCTTTTTGCAGGAATTCTTTTTGCGGTTAGCGTCGCCGCTCCATTCTTACCAGCGGCGTAGAGCAGGCTTCCGTTCAAAACCACCATCCAGTTGCCGAGTGCAAATGGTATTTCCTGCACAGCATACTTGTTGCGGCTTATGGCTAATTGACTATTAGCCTGTTTCACTAATAACAGTTGATAAGTACCCTTAAAGTTGCCGTAGTTGATTTTTATTTGTGCAGGGAAGAGAGTCTCGTACTCTGGTGTGGCTACCTGTAGTTCTACCACAAAAAGGCTGTCGTCTGCTGCATTCCTATATTCCATTTGCCAGGTACCGGTAAAGGGGTTTTCCTGCGCATGCGAGTCTAATTTGAAGAGTGTGCAAAGTATAAATAAACAGGAAGCAAGTTTCATTAAAGCAGTTTCAAAAGTTCAAGGTTCAAGGTGGTTCAACGTTCAAAGCCTGCCTGCCGGTAGGCAGGGTTCAACGTTCAAAAGTTCAACGTTTATAAAGCTTGGCGGTTTATCTGCTATTCTGATGTCTGCCTATATCTGGCACGTACAGCTTTGCCTCTTGCCCTTTCACCTTTCACCTTTCACCTTTCACCTTTCACCTTTCACAACATTATTGAAACAAATCTAACTTATTTTTTGGCCTCCGGCTATCAAGCCAAATAAAACCTTTCAGCTTTTCTTCTCCTGGAGGAATTTGTTTCAGCGGGTAGAGCGTACCATTTACGTCGTTGATAAATTTTACCTTATCAAGCTTTTTATTTACAAAATAAATATCAATCACATCGCCGCTGCTGCGGTTCATGCCTACATAGGCACTGTCTTCATCAAGCGGGTAAAAAATACTTTCGGCCGGGGAGCCTTTCACCCTTATGTAATCTATATTTCCATCAATAAAATATCCGTTGAGCGTACGTCCACCCATTTGGTTGAACAGTTGTTCATTGGATTGGTTGCCCACCATTCCATTGTTAAACACGTACAGCCTTTCTGCCTTTTGTTTTTTGGTGAAGAGGTAAATGGTGTCACCACTCACCTGGGTTTTATCGTTCCAAAAAACAGGATCCCTAAACATTCTAAACACCGAATCTTCTGTAGAATAATATAAGCTGTCGCAAACTGCCTGTAAGGAGTCATTGAATATTTTGACATGATTGAACGCAATAAAATAGCGAATGCTGTCATTGGTGGAGGCTACATTTACCGCCATTACTTTATTCAGCGTGTCATTGCTTAGCACCGTTTTATTTTGTGTAGTATCATATTTTCTCAGACCCGAAAAAAGTGTGTCGGCGGCAATGTAAGTACTGTCATTACCACGATAGAGAATCATGATAGGCTTACGGGTAGCCAGGAAAGAATTTTTGGTTTTATCTAATAATATTTGCCCGCCCAAAACTGTCACATTGTTTACACTGTCTACCAGTTTACCGTTGTCTTCTACCTGCAGCACGCCACTCTTTTCGTCGTAAGCAATTTTACCACCTGTTAAAGAACGGGTACTGTCGCTGTATGATGTGCGGTCGTAAAAAATAGCTTCTCCGGTTTGTAAGTTGTACGTACCATTTTTGGTATTAATCACGCCGCCCTCCTTTGTTTTAATCCGGGTGGGCGAAATGAAAGTAGCCGTTTTGTAAAAGGTATTGTACAAGAGGCTGTCGGCTTTGATGTCGTACTGTGGATCTGTGAGGTGAACATATTTTTTAAAATATACGTCCTTGGTGTTTGAATAATAGACTGCATCTGTGCTCGTAAGAATCGTCTTACCATTCAATACACGTCCTCCACCTTTATAGGTAGCGATGCCTGTTGCGAGATTGTATTCCAGGTCATCTGTAAGCAACGTGGCTTTTCCGTCTGTAAGCTTTACATTCTTTTTTAAAAAGGCAATTCTTTCTTTGCCCAGGTATCTCAGGTAATTAGAATAGGTATTAACCGTATCTGCATCGTTGATGTGTACCCGGCCAAACACTTCGGCTATGCCTGTGCGTGAGTTTAATACAATACTGTCGCCAGAGAGGTTGGTATTTCCTTGTTGCACCTGTGCATTACCTGCAAGAGTCTGCAACTCTGTGCCATCGGCAAGCGTAATGGTGCGCAAGTTTTCCGCAAAAATAATTTCAATATCTCTGGTAGTATCTGTGGGGAATGAAGAAACGGTGACAGGTGTTTGGGCCTGGCTGGTTGTCATAAAAAATAATCCTGTAGCTAACAGGATTATCTTAAAAAAAATTGATTGGGTGAATATTTTCATTCCGCT
>JBKJKD010000010.1:0-14084 GCA_046597635.1 Ferruginibacter sp.
TAAGGAATTTGAACTGCTTGCACTACTCGCCTCCCGGCCAGGCAAAGTATTTTTAAGAAACGAGATCCTTAACCAGATATGGGGTACCGAAGTAATCGTGGGCGACCGCACCATCGACGTGCACATTCGCAAGATTCGCCAAAAACTCAACCTTGATTGCATTACGACTGTGAAAGGCGTGGGGTATAAGTTTGAGCTATGATAGTGAATTAAAAAGTCCAAATTAAAAATTAAAAAATTGTGCCTTACTCCTGCAGGTCTCCCATTTTCATTTCGGAATAACCATATTGACCGTACCTTTCACTCTCTACTTTTGACTTTTGACTTTTGACTTTTCACCTTTGACCTTTCACCTTTGACCTTTCACCTTTTCACCGTTCCTTTTTGAATTTTGACTTTTTAATTTTTACTTATCCTCCCCACTCCCTCAAACCTGCTACTTTTGCAACATGCTTTCAGCTAAGAATTTTTCACCACAACAATTAGCCTCGGTAACCGCACTGGCTCTATCGGTTCCAATTGCCCTTGGCTTCTACGCCTTTAAACCCGTGTGGTGGATAGCCCTACTGGCGTTTGCTATTATTTTTACCGGCAGTTTCGCCCTCATTTTATACACCCTGCAAACTTTCATTTACCGCAAGATTAAACTCATTTACAAACTCATTTACCAAACAAAGGCTAGTAAACGAGAAGAGTTTTATTACAAAAATATTTTACCTCAAAAAAGTATTGACGAAGTAAGGCAAGATGTGGAAGCCTGGGCCATGCAGCGAAAAGCAGAAATAGATGTATTGCTGCGCAACGAAGCCTTTAGAAAAGAATTTTTGCAGAACCTCAGTCATGAATTGAAGACGCCCATCTTCGCCATACAGGGTTATGTAGATACGCTGCTTAGTGGTGCATTGCACAATGAAGCGGTGAACACCCGGTTCCTGCAAAGCACTGCCCGCAATGTAGACAGGCTGGTAAACCTGCTGGACGACCTGGATGAAATTGCCCGCCTGGAAAGTGGACAACTACAACTGAACAAAACAAATTTTATCATACAGGATCTTCTAAAGGATGTGTACGAAACCTTGTTTTTAAAAGCCAAAGAAAAGAGCATTCGCTTTGCCGTAAAGAAAGGTTGTGAGCTGCCATTGGGCGTTTTTGCAGACAAAGAAAAAATAAGGCAGGTGTTTACCAACCTTGTAGACAATGCTATCAAATATAGCAACGACAACGATTTAATTGAAGCCAGTTTTTACAATGTAGACGGCAAGCATGTTCTCATAGAAATAAGCGACGAAGGTGTGGGCATACCAGAAGAACATATACCCCGCATTTTTGAAAGATTCTACCGCACCGATCTTGCCCGCAGCCGCAAAGAAGGTGGCAGCGGCCTTGGCCTGTCTATTTGCAAACACATTGTAGAAGCCCATGGGCAAAACATTCATGTGCGTAGCAAGCTGGATGTGGGCACTAGTATTGGGTTTAGCCTGCCGGTAAAAAATGATGAAAAAGTGGCGGGAAAATAAAGCCAAAATTTACTGCGGCTACTGATAAAATGTTATTGTGCCCTCGCAACCTGTAAAGCAAACGAGGATGAAAAAATACTTCGTTTTTAGTTGGCTTAGGAACAGCTGCAGATGACCCCCACAAAAGCCCCGCTAAAACTTAACACTCAGATAAGATTAAGATAAACATTTGTTTATACTGGCTCGCTTACTTTGTACCTGCAATGATATATACAATGAAAGTCTTCAACTTTTTTTTACTCAATATCATCACCAGGATTTTCCTCTTTTTTTCTACCCTTTTGTTCCCGGCATCTAACATGTATAAAATCCATTGATGGTAAAAGCTAGCAAACGCAAACTGGATATCCTCGTACTTTCTGATGTGCACCTGGGTACCTATGGTTGCCACGCAAAGGAGCTACTGCATTATCTCAAAACCGTAAAACCATCTACTGTTATCCTCAATGGAGACATTGTAGACATTTGGCAGTTTAGCAAACACTACTGGCCTAAAAGCCATATGAAATTGGTGAAGTACCTGATGCACTGGATAAGCAAGGGTGTAAAAGTATATTACATCACCGGCAACCACGACGATATGCTCCGCCGCTTTGATGGCTTTAAAATGGGCTCGTTTAAAATTGTAAATAAACTTACCCTGCCGCTGGCAAACGGAAAGACCGCCTGGTTTTTTCATGGAGATGTATTTGACGTAACCATGCAACACAGTAAATGGCTGGCAAAGCTGGGCGCAGTAGGTTACGACACACTCATCCTCATCAACCGTTTTGTAAATTTAATTTCAGAAAAAGTATTTAAGAAAGGCAAAATATCTTTATCCAAAAAAATAAAGAATGGTGTAAAAACAGCTGTTAAGTTCATCAACAATTTTGAACAGACTGCCGCAGATATTGCTATCAGCAATCAGTACGACTACGTGGTATGCGGTCATATTCATCAGCCAGAAATAAGGGAAATAGAAAATCAACATGGCAAAACCCTGTACCTCAACAGCGGCGACTGGATAGAAAATTTAACCGCCCTGGAATATGTGAATGAGACATGGACACTGTATAAATTTGATGACAATGAAAGGCTTACTATGATTCTTGACGATATAGCAGAGGAAGAGCCCACGAGCAACCAACTCTTCAACAAAATGGTACAGGAATTTTACGCCATGAAATAACGTGCAGCAACTAAAACTCCAATCATGAAAATATTGTACGCCATACAAGGCACGGGCAACGGGCACCTGAGCCGTGCACGAGATATTATTCCGCTGCTTCAAAAAAAAGGAGACCTGGATATTTTGGTAAGCGGGCAGCACTCGGAGGTTAGCCTGCCCTACCCTGTAAAATATTCCTGCAAAGGATTGGGTTTTATTTTTGGAAAAAACGGTGGTGTAGACTTGTTGGAGACCTACAAAAAAGGCAGTTTAAAAAATTTGTATGAAGAAATAAAAGCGGTGCCGGTAGAGGAATATGATCTCGTAATCAACGATTTTGAACCAGTGACAGCATGGGCCTGCAAAATGAAACAACTCCCCTGCATCGGACTTAGTCACCAGGCTGCTGTGATCAATAAAAAATCACCCAAACCAAAAAAGTCTGACGTGGTTGGTAAGGCTATCTTAAAAAATTACGCCCCCGTAACCGCATCGTATGGGTTTCATTTTAAAACGTACGACAAAAATATATTTACACCTGTTATACGCAGCCAGGTGCGTTGGGCCACACCGGAAGACCTTGGGCATTACACAGTTTACCTGCCGGCATACAGCAACGAAAAAATAATAAAAATCCTCTCGCAGGTGCCTAACATCCGATGGGAGGTTTTTAGTAAACATTGCAAAACCGATTTAAAGGAAAAGAATGTGCACATACGCCCCATTGACAACGATCATTTTTTGCATAGCCTGCTCACCTGCACAGCCGTGCTTTGTGGTGCAGGCTTTGAAACACCAGCCGAGGCTTTGTTTTTGCAAAAGAAATTATTGGTGATTCCCATGAAAAACCAATACGAACAACAATGCAATGCGGCAGCATTAAAAACCATGGGTATACCGGTGATAAAAAGCCTCAAGAAAAAATACCTTCCTGCTTTGGAAACCTGGGTAGATACCCAACAGATATTACCAGTGCTGTACCCTGATAACACAGAGGCAGTAATAGATATGATACTTAAAAAGCATGGCCATGCTATAACAAAAAATCAAGTTATGCTTGGGCAAAGCATATCATCTGCTAAAAAACTTAAACAGAAAAGCCTCGGTAAAATTTTAGCCGGGCTGTACCAATAAATAAATGGCGCTTAACAAAAATGATTTTGGCATTGAGTTTAAATGGGGCGTATCTACTGCCGCTTACCAGATAGAAGGCGGCTTTGACGCTGATGGAAAAAGCCCCTCTGTGTGGGATACGTTCACCCAAAAAAAGAAAAAAATATTTGGCAACCAACATGGAAATATTGCCTGCGATTTTTACAACCGCTACCAGGCAGATATAGACCTGATGGTACAGATGAACATCCCCAACTACCGCTTCTCCATTTCCTGGAGCCGCATCTTACCCAATGGTATCGGCGAAGTAAATAATAAAGGCATTGATTTTTACAACAGCGTAATTGACTATTGCCTGCAGGTGGGCATACAACCCTGGGTAACCTTATACCACTGGGATCTACCGGAATGCCTACAGCAAAGAGGTGGTTGGGTAAACCGGGATATCATTGAGTGGTTTTCAGACTTTGCTATTTGTTGCATTAAAAATTTTGGCGACCGGGTAACCCATTGGATGGTATTAAATGAACCGATGGTGTTTACTGGTGCAGGCTATTTTTTGGGCATGCATGCGCCCGGCAAAAAAGGGTTGAGTAATTTTTTAGCAGCGGCACATCATGCTACTTTATGCCAGACAATGGGAGGCGCCATCATAAAGAGTTTGCTGCCTGCGGCCAAAGTGGGCACCACATTTTCTTACTCACATGTTGAACCCTACAGATCAAATAATGTACAAGATATAAAAGCTGCCACCCGGGTAGATGCCTTGCTGAACCGGATGTTTATAGAACCATTGCTCGGCCTTGGCTACCCATGGAAGGACCTGAAGATCCTGCAAAGAATAGAAAGATTTATGCGGGATGGTGATGAACAAAAGATGGCATTTGATATGGATTTTATTGGCCTTCAGAATTACACCAGGGAGCTTATTACCTACACACCCTTTGTGCCATTTGTGCAAGCCCGGCTGCTGAAAGCTGCTAAAAGAAAAGTACCCCATACTTTGATGGGTTGGGAAGTGCACCCACCTTGCATTTACCATGCACTCATGCGCTATAAAAGTTACGGTAAAATAAAACAAATAATGGTAACGGAAAATGGTGCAGCATTTGCCGACACCAACAAAGGCGGCATCATCAACGACGCCGAGCGTACTCAATACCTGCAGGAGCACATTGCGCAGGTACTGCGTGCAAAACAAGATGGTGCTAACGTGAACGGATATTTTGTGTGGACCCTGATGGATAACTTTGAATGGGCAGAAGGCTATCGCCCGAGATTTGGATTGGTATATGTAGACTTTGAAACCCAGGAAAGAATCATTAAAAACTCAGGCAAGTGGTATGGGGCGCTTTTAAATTCAGGAATTGCAGCACCGCCGATGCAGGAAAAAAAGGGACTCCAAGTTGCAAGTGAATAACTAGCAGTATGTGAAAGCTGAATTTCTTGCTGCCGGTAGGCAGGGTGATTGATGTCGTTGACTTTAGCTCCTTGGAACTCCCAGTTTAAATGGTCAAACTTCAACTGGATTCTAAAGCAAAACATACAAAACAGGCCAATATCTAAAAGGAGAGTACGTGTTAGCTAAACTTGCCAATCAACATAAAATGTGATGATAAAAGCAAACCAACTTAACGGTAAAATGTCTATGAAGGTGCATGATAAATTTGTTTTTGATGTACTAAAAGATGACCTTGAAAACACAAAGTGAGTCATATTAGGTGCTATGCAAAGTGCCATGATATTGCCCAAAAATTTACCTACTGATGCTGAACTTGGTTTGGGCTATTACTGCTTGGAAAAACACTAAGGTGCACTAACTATTAAGCATACCCTAAAAAGTTAATAAATAAATTTTTAAATACGTATTTAAAAGCTATTTTTACAGTCCCCCACAGAAATAACGATTTTAAATTTTAGGACAATCCATCCAAAATATCCTTGTAAGTCTTTCTAAGTTTTAAGCCAATCTCTGATGAAATTTCCGTTTAATTCATCTATTTTACTAATTATTTAAATTGTTATTTATGAAAAAGTTCTATGTTGTTTTTTTCATGTTTCTTTTGTGTGCCTCATCCATTTATGCACAAACGCTTCAAGGTAATGCCAGTACTTTACCTGCTTCACTTCCAGGTTCAACAGATTATCAGCTTACACCTGCAGCAGTTTTCCAGAGAGGGGCTTACTGGAATAATGTTGCGCTTAACCTTGCCACCAACTTTACTGTGACTGCAGAGTTGAATTTTGGTAGTCAAACCGGCCCTGCCTCTACTCCCGGTTTTGGAACTGGTGCAGATGGTATTGCTTTTGTACTTCAGTCAACCGGAACTTCTGCCCTGGGTACGGTGGGAGAAGGATTAGGTTACGGAGAAATCACTAATTCTTTTGCAGTAGAAATGGATACCTGGCAAAATACTAACAGGTTTGATCCAGCTGAAGATCACCTGGCTTTTATGAAAAATGGTGACGTTACCCATAATACTGTTGCAAATTCAAATGCTAATCGTTACTCACTTACTACAGATTTAGAAGATGGCCTCTGGCATCCCTTTATCGTTTCATGGAATGCAGCTACCAATACAATGACAACCACACTTGATGGTATTGTACGCAGTTTTACTGGAAACGTTGCTTCTATTATTGGAACTAACATGGTAACATGGGGTTTCACCTCTGCTACCGGTGGCGCATTAAATCAACATAGAATTAGATTTCTTGCTCCTGCTTGTGCTCCTTTTACAGTCTCTGCTACTGTTCCTGCATTGGGTTGTAGTAATGGAAACACTATTTATCTTGGTTATGGTCCACAATCAATTACCGCTGTTTCAACCCCGGCAGATCCAACAACAACTTATGTTTGGTTTAAAGTAGGAACGCCAAATATGCAGGTAGCTACTGGTGCAACATTTACACCAACAATGGCAGGCACCTATTATGTGGTAGCAACAAGAGGAACTTGTACAGCTACTACACAAGGTAACCCGGCAATGATAACTAAAGTGATAGATATTCGTTGTGGTGAAGGTAAAGTAAATGTATGTCACAAAAAGAATGGTGTTCATGGCAATGGTACAATCGGTAACAATGCTCATACCTTATGCATTTCTGTGAATGCAGTTCCCGCCCACCTTGCACATGGAGATTGCTTAGGCGCTTGCGAAACAACTAACCGGAGTGCTGAAGGTGCTGATGCTCAAACGGTGAACAATGACAATGTCGTGTATCCAAACCCAACACAAGGTGTTGTAAGGGTAAAAGTAGATATGTTACAATCCCCTAATGCTGAGATTTTAATTTTAAATGCAAAAGGAAATGTGGTTGAAAGAAGAAATTTCGCAGGCAGCAGTGCTCAATCATTTGATCTAAGAAAATATGGTACAGGTATTTTTGTAATAAAAATTGTTTCCGGCAAAAATACTATCACTAATAAAGTACTTGTTCAGTAATAAGTATTGGAGTTTTAAAGTGAATTAATAATGCCCCGTTTTAAAGTGGGGCATTATTTTTTTAATAGAACGATTGCCTTTCAAACAATCGATCTTCCAGAAAAATCTTCAGTCGTGTTTATTGGTATATTGTATTAGTTACTCTAATTGAATATTTTTAAAAATTTTAAATTATCAAAAAGGCATTCATTTCAGGTTGATTTGCATTCTTATTTATCGTTGATTGCAACACCAAAGAATATAAAGATGAAAATGGGGTAATGGCTCTGTTGATTTTATCTGCTATACTCCGTATGACCATATGACTTGTTGCAGGCTATCTAAGCTGTCAGAGTCATTTTTAAAAATTCATAGGTAGCTTTAGTTTCGGACCAAGTGTCGCTTTGTATTAGTATACTGCTGCCAGCTTGCCCAAGTCAAGAAAATTATTGATGTTGATGTTTCATAAACAGGGTACTCGCATGGGGCAATACCCTAAGTTTACGGCATAGACTGGTGAATGATGCACGATGAAATAACGACCATTCACTGCTGCCAATTCAGGCAGAAAATATTTAGTCCTTTGACAGCATGGATGGGTAGCGGGCAAAAATAATCTCGGCGTTACTTTCCATTACCCTCCAACTTCCTTCTTCAATTTCAGCCTCCAGTTCTCCATTGTCCCAACCACAATAACCAATGCATACTTTAATACCGCCTTCATCAAGGTTATGTTGGTTGATGTGAGCGATCGCCTGTTTAAAGTCTCCGCCGAAATAAAGTTCATCGGTAATAGGATCGCCGTTGGGAATAAGATCGGGGCGACGATGAATGAAGAAGAGATGTTCTTGGTCTACAGGGCCACCGGCATACAAAGGGAAAGCAGCGCAGTGGCTGAATTCAGCCAAAGCATTCAGTGGTTTTTCAAACAGCTTATTGATTACTACACCCATGGCACCTGCATCGTTGTATTCTGTAATTAAGATTATGCTGCCGATGAAGTTGGGATCATCCATCGAGGCATCACTCATCAAGATTTTTCCGGCGCTGAGTTTCATAAAAATAAAAGTACAGAAAATAAAGCAGGTAGCTATGCTCATGCAAGTTTGGTATTGGCAAACTTCGCACAATGAAATTAGATTATTTTTACAACGAAAAGATTGTTGAAAATCTAATGAATAATATGCGCCGGTCGGATAAGTGAATAAATTGCTGTGTCAATAAACTTACCATCGAAAAAATAATTTTCTCTGAAGTAACCCTCTCTTAAAAACCCGTTTTTCTCTAGCAATTTAATGGACGCCTCATTGCCGGGATTTACATTTGCTTCGATAGAATGCAACTCGAGTTCGGCAAATCCAAAATGTATGACCGTGCTCAAAGCCTCCTGCATCAAACCCCTGCCCTGAAAATCTGTATGAAGGGTATAGCCTATTTCTGCTCTTGCATGTTCGGGATACATTTTCCAAAAGCCGATTGTTCCCACCAACTCATCCTCATCTTTTAGCGTAATACTCCAGGTAATACCTACATTGGCTACTAAGTCCGTTGTAACTTTTTGAATTAAATCATCCGCCTCATCTATGTTTTGCATAAGCGGCCGATCAAGGTATTTCATCATATTGGAATCTGAGCGAAGCCCAAAAATTTGAACGTTGTCCGAGGGATTAAGTTTTCTAAGCATGAGCCGCTCTGAAAATAGCGCTGGGAAGAGGTTGAAATTATACGCTTTCATTTAAATTTATTTAAACTGATAGTTTCAGCAGCATCAAGTTAGAAAAATAATTAAACCGATTCCAAGCTGAGCTATTTTAAGTGATCCTGGAATGATTGCATACACTCCAACATTGCATGTTGCCTAAGCGGAACGGCAGGCCCTTAAATTTCTTTACCAACTGTAAGATATTTATTCAGCAACAGGAAAACCAATGATTTCATTCAGCGACCAATTGGCCTAATTAGGCTTAAAACCTGATAACATATTATTTTTCTGTATCTACCTGTTGGCCATTACTGTTGTAGAGGGCAGAGAAGAGGTATTCGCCTTTCTCATTAAAATTCTTCCACTTGCCAGTGCGCATTCCATTTTTATACACTCCACTCATACTCACAGCACCATTCTCAAAGTATTCTTTGCTCTCTCCGTCATTTTGCCCATATGCGTCAAATTGGTAACTGGCCATTAGCTGACCGTTTGCATAGAACTGTGCAAAATACTTGCGCTTATTGTTTTTTGCAATAATAACCTGACGCACATGCTTACCGCTGTCTTTCATAACCTGCATAATGCTACTGTCTCCACTGTTTAAATAATATTCCGCTACAGCAAAATTGCCGGAGTAATAAGGCTTGCTATAACTGCTGTCACTTACTTTTTTCAAAGAGTCTACCATGCTTTGGTCCACCACAATTTTTTCAAATGTTTTGTTTCCTTCCACACAACTAACCCAGCTTAACAGTATGCAAAATAACAACGAGAGAAGAGCAGGACTATTTGAAATATTTTTTTTCATATTGATCATATACAATTATTAAAAAAAGCAGCATGAAGATCATGCTGCTTTTAACGCTATAAAATTAATTAAAGAAAATTAAAACTTAGTCCATGTTTTCCACCAGGTATCGCCCACCGCACATGCACCTTTGTAAGATACATTGGTAAAGCCAGTGGCCAGTTTGCTGTTGGTGAAAGCTGCACCAGTTGCTGCCAGAGAACCAGCTGCAGGATTAAAATCAGGATTGTTGTAATTGAACGGAGCAATCAGACCAACCTCGGCATTGGTAGCAAGGGTGCTATTACCATATGCAGGAGTATTAAACCACGCGGTAATGGTAGCAGTGGTGTTCGGTGTAGTAGGAACGTTGCTATTAGAACCAAGGCTGTACAAAACCGGGTTAGGACAGCCAGCAATGATGGTATTTTGAACCAACAAAGAAGTTGGAATATTATTATCAGTTGGAACACCTTTGGTAGCATCAATGTATAAACCGTTCGGATAACCCATAATGATGGAGTTAAACAGGCTCATGCTGCTATTTCTCCTGATCTGCGCACCCCACTTGAAATATTGGGCGTTGCCAACGTTAGCTAAAGTTGCCTTAGGACCCATAACCGTCATGTTAGAAAAAGTAGGGCTGGTTTGTGGTAACAAAGAACTTCCGTTTGCATCGTTATCACTTTCAAAAGCTTCACTATTAGAAATATCAGCCACAACAGAATCTCTTAAAGAAATACCAAACTGAACTTTACCGCTGAAACCATTATCCTGGTCAAAGTCGTCATCCAACGTACGGAAAGAAATAAGATGCTTACAGTTTACCGTACCACCGAACCACTCAAACGAATCATCGTTAGCATAAGATACCTGAACGTTGTCAACAATAGTACTGTTACCAACGCCACCAAAAGTAAGACCGTTGATTTCTTTATCTGGCAGAAATGCAAAACCAGCATACTCAATTCTAACAAAACGAAGTATGCCGCTGTTATCAGCTGGGTTCTGTGCCTGTGTAGATGGTGTGCCATAAAGCCCAAGGCCATCACTATTATTAATACCGCCTTCTATTTCTCCGATACCTTGAACTCCGTTGAAAGAGGAATTGGTAGGAGCATTGCCCAATATTACAAGGCCAGTCCAATCGCCTCTTACAGGAGTGGCTGCTTCTGAAGTAAATACAATCGGCTTATCGCTTGTTCCATCGGCAATTATCTTACAACTTCTTGTAATAATGAGTCCGCCATTTTTACCTAGCTCACCTACTATTTTTGCACCGGGCTCGATGGTTAAGATAGCGCCATTGGTAACGTATACAAGGCCACGCAGTTTATAAGTAAGATTCGCTTTCAGCGTACGGTTGGCAGATATTCTTCCTTCCAGGATGGTGTTTTCTGTGCTCCCAACTGGCGGAGTAACAACAGTTGTTCCACCATCTACTTCTATCTTACGGCATCCAAATGAAGTAGCGGCTGCAAGTATAACGCCGTAGAATAATAATTTTTTCATTGTTGGTAGTTTATTTTTTTTAAGACTTTTTATATTAAAAATTGTATCCGAAACTCAGGCTAATGTTGGTACCATAATTACGTTTGATAGAGAAGTTGTCTTTTACTTCATTGAACTTTTTGTTCTTATCCAGGTCGTTGTAAAAAATGGCTCTTTTGTTAATGATATCGCTGACGTTTAATTTCACTTCACCTCTTTCCTTTAAAACTTTTTTGGCCACCTGTAGATCCAAAACCGGACGAGGATTTTCCCAGATAGCGGGTTGATCGTTGGTACCGCCAACAAAGGCGATTCTCCTTCCTATCTGGTTAAACAACAGCGTAGTGTTTAAACCCAATTTTTCAATATCATATTGTATACCCAGGTTCAACAGATATGGACTCTGACCCTGCATAGGTCTTTGTTCCGCTTCGCCGATTTGCGATACCCTGTTATAGATGTAGCTTACATTACCCTGTACGGTAAAGTTTTTCAATGCTTCATCAAAATCAAGTTTTTTCCTAAATTCTACTTCTGCTCCAAAGCTGTTGGCTTCCTGTGCATTTACAAAGTTGTAAGAACCCCCACCAGTTCCGGCGTTGAAGAATGCCTCTATAGGATTTTTAAAATATTTGTAGAATACTCCAAGCGTGAATAGCTCTCCCGCCCTTGGGTACAATTCATATCTCAAATCAAAGTTCGAAATCTTGGTGCGCTGCAAACCAGTGTTACCGGCTACCGTGCTACCCAGTTCAAAATCGAAAAACTGGAAGGTGCTCAATTCTCTAAACTCCGGACGCACTACCGTTTGAGAAGCTGAAACCCTGAAGTTGGTCTTGTTGGTTACTTTATAAGTGGCATTTAAACCCGGTAAATAATCTCTTACCCTGCTGTATACATGGCGTGGATCACTCTTTTTTAGACTTCCTACAATCTGGTCAAAATCTTCTACCCTCAAACCCCAAACAACTCTAAGCTTGTTGCTGATCTGGTTGTCTAATTGCAGAAATCCTGCATTTAAAATTGAGTTGGCAATGTACCTGTATGCGCCGCCTGAGAGTTCGTTAAAAGCAAATTTATTATCCGTTCCGTTTCCAAAATTTCCGGCGTTGAATATTTCCAAAGGACTCAGTGCCCGGAGGGCCTGGTTGTCTGATGGAAGGTAAATTGCAAACGGCCTGCTGTCAAACAACCTGTCTTTTACCTGGAAGAAATAACCAGCTTTTACACTTTGACTTAGCGACTTTATCTTGAAAGTTTTTGAAACATCCGCACCAGTGGTGTAGTTATAATCGTTTAGGAAACCGTAATACCGGCTACCACTTTTTTGAGAAGTATTGGCAGAACCAATAATGGCAAGATAAGGTTGGTTAGGATCGCTGTTGAGCTGGCTGTATTGTAAGCGACGCTGATCGGGGATATACTGGTCAAGAATATTAAAGCTCCCAAACCAATGAAACTTTGCATCTACGGAACGAATGTTATGATCGCCCATTAACTGCGTGGTGTAAAAAGTATTTGCCTTAAATGCCAGTTCGTAGGCTTTTATATTATCCCCAATAATAGCGCTGCTCCCTTCAAAGTCTTTGCCTGTTCTTATAGTGGCGAAATCTGCAGTATTTACGTTTAATATATTTTTAAAGGAAATAGTGTTGTTGCTATTGATCTGGTAGGTAATGTTTGCCAGTGCGCCTGCCAGTACATCCTGGCTGTATTTGTTATTCTTGAAATCGAAGCTCGTATTAGCGGTACCGTTCTCAAAAGTATTTACCCTGTTTTCGAATGCCAGGTTACGGTTGCTTCTGTTGTAGTTTATGGCAAGGATTGCTGCAAGCTTACCATTTTGGCCCACCTTGGTTTTAAAGCCGCCGTTTAACTGAAACGACTGATTTAAAGTAATTAATGAAGAAGCTTCCTTGTTTGCATCCCAAACATTTTTAAATCCTGGGGCATACGCAGTTTTTTCCTGTTGAGAGAGCGCAGCAAATGTCGCTTTTAACGGCAGGTTGTCCGGCAAGGCCCGGGTGCCATCATCATAACCAAGAAAGTCTGTATTGCCACCACGGTAGGTGTAAAAATCTTTACCGATGGTGTTGGTATTGAATCCTGTTCCAATTTGAACATTGAAGAAATTTTTAGATGGAACGTCTTTAGTATTTACCTGTATCAATCCACCCGCCCACTCACCAGGCAATTCCGGCACGAATGCTTTATTGATGATGATATTATCAATCATGTTTGAAGGAATAATATCGAAACTAAAAGTCTTACGGTCTGGCTCGGTGCTGCTCAGCAAAATGCCATTCAGCATTGCCTGGTTGTACCTGTCTGCCAAACCACGAACTACAAGGTATTTTCCTTCCTGTACGCTGGTGCCGGGAACTCTTTTCAACACATCACCTGTATTTTTATCGGGCGACCGGCGAATTGACTCTGCAGATATTACCTGCGCAACGGTATTGGTATTTTTCTGGAAAGTGATGAGTGAAGCGGCGGTCTCCTTTCTGGCAGTGCTTACTGCCCTTACCACAACAGCTTCCTCTGTTTTTTCTCTTTGTGTCAAAGCCAAATTTTGTAGAGAAACCTTACCTTCTTGCAACACTATATCATCCACCTGTTGAGTAACGCCGTCATAGCTGAAAATAAGAGATACCTTCTCTCCTTCTGCAGTTAAGCTATAATTGCCGTCTACATTTGTAGAAGTACCTTTTTTGGTGCTCTTAACAATCACTGAAACGCCGGCCAATGGTTGGCCAGTTTTTGAATCTGTCACCTTACCCTCAATCACCCCTCTTTGTGCCAGGGTAATAAGTGATGCTGAAAGGAAACTGATAAGTAAAATGATACGCCTCATGTT
The DNA here is from genome assembly GCA_046597635.1 of Ferruginibacter sp. Taxonomy (GTDB): domain Bacteria; phylum Bacteroidota; class Bacteroidia; order Chitinophagales; family Chitinophagaceae; genus Ferruginibacter. The sequence goes on from JBKJKD010000010.1 coordinate 14,046, forward strand.
GTGTTTATTTGCCGCAAAGGGACGAACAACATGTTAAGG
>JBKJKD010000105.1:0-3062 GCA_046597635.1 Ferruginibacter sp.
AGGCACAGATCCCGTATATCTTTAACGCTCCACGCAAGGTTGTTTTTTCCATCTGCAAAACGGTTGATGCCAATGCCAATGAAATAAACATATTCATCTATTTTTTTATTAGCGTCATAAGCCTGGTAGCCGCCAAATTTTTCGGCTCCTTTTGTGCTGCCCTGGTACACATAGAGCGGTAATTTATAACTCTCAATGCCATTGATGTTGGTTACAGAGGTTTCTATTTTATTGGCACCCTGAGATAAAGTGATCTTCACTTTGGTATCTAGTTTTTTTGATTTTTTTTCGCCTAGGTCTACGCCGGCTGCACCAAAAACCGGCACTTCGTTTACCCATACATTGTAACGGCTAAGGTTAGCCGCAGGGTCACTGGCCATTATTTGCAGGTTTAGTTCATCCTTTTCCTGCTCGGCAGGCAACTGTTCCCGGTTGCCAAAATCTGCCAGTGGTACCGAATATTTTTCGGTGATGGCAGAAGAGTCTATCCCCAGTTTTTTTAATCGTTTGAAATAGGCCGATTTCATGGCTCTGATGGCTGCAGTATCGCCTCCCAAAAATTCCTGTACTATATCTGGCCTGTTGTATAGAATGTCTAATTGTTCAAAACCCACAGGTTGCAGGCCTTGCAGGTAATGCAGTTTAGATACTGCGGCTTTGCTGCCCATATAATAGCCCGTTGGTAACAGGGTGATACCGCCCATCGTATGAAATTTTGGCCCATCCGTTTTTCCGATGCCAATGTAGTTAACCTGTTTGCTAAAATTATCCAGGCGATAGATTTCCGTACTGTATTTATTTTTTACCAACAGGCGGTTATTGCTTTCATCTACCAAAAAATCGTTGCCTGTAGTTTTTTGCAGCAGGTTGAGATCAGGTAAAGATCTTTTTTCTATTCCATCGGGTGTGGTCAATATACAGGCATTGTTTTGTATAAATACTATCTTCTTAAAAAACAAGCCTGGCAAGGCTTTTACGAGAGCGCCGGTTTGACTGTCGTGTATTTCTACAGAGCGGTTTTCTTCCAGCACATCAGAACCAATAGCGCTATAGATATATTTCCCGTCAGTAGAAATATTGGCTCCCTCTGCATTGAAATCCCGGGGCCAGGTTTTAAATTTATTTATTTCCTTACCAGTGGCAGGGTCGTATAGAATGGTGTAGGCGTTGCTGGTTACGATGGCCAGGGTTTTTCCATCGGGAGTAAAAAGAGGCGTACCTCCATAAGTATTTTTGGTGATGCTGCTAAGCAGGCTGCCATCCCTGGCATTTAAAATAAAAGCCTGGTCTTTGTACGTATTCACCATCACCTGTGTTTCGTCGGGGTTGAAACTTGCATTCAATATTTCCAGTTTATCTTTTGCAAAACTGAACAGTTCTTTCAGCGGTTGCAGCTGGTAAAGAGAAACCCCTTTTACGCCGGTTATTAGTAAAAGATTTCTTTTCATATTGAGTGTTAACTGAGTGATGTTGCCATTGTTGGTAGAAAGGTATTTGCCGAGGTAACGGCCGCTTGCAATATCCCAACTGCCAAGGTCGCCAGTTTGAAATGCAGCGATGATTGTTTTGTTATCTGCACTAAAAACAGCATCGTTGATGTAGGTAGAAAAGCGCATAGTATCGGGCATGCCCATGCCTGCTAAAAACTGTCCGCTTTGCAGATCCCACACATCTATCCCGTTTTGCCCGTTCAATGACAAGAGCATTTTTTTATCGTGGCTCAGCTTTATGCGGTCTAGCTCAGCCGTATAATTTACAAATTCATATAGCTCTTCTCCATTGCTCAATTTGTGCATTTTGGCACCGCCATACATGCTGGCAAAAATGAGTTTTTCATCCGGAGTAGCCTGGTTTCCATTTAGGAATTTTGCCATGCCAGTATATAGATTACGATGTTTGGTTCCCTTTTGAATGTCCCATACAGTGAGGCCAAAATACTCGTAGCCGGTGAGCAGGTAATGGTCTTGCCTGGTAAAAGCTACCCGGTACACGGCTTCCTCTTCCGTAAATTCTTTGGAGAGTTTGCCGGAAGCCACATTCCAGATCTTTACCATCTTATCCATTCCCGCAGATACGAGCATGCTGCTGCTGTTGCTAAAACTGATATCATTGATGGCAGCTTTGTGCCCGGTTAATTTATTTTTTAGTTTACCATCGGCAGCATCCCATACTAAAATTTTATTTTCTGCAATTGCAGCCAGCCACTTGCCATCAGGGCTAAAACTTAGCTTTCTTATATTTTCTCCAGCCCCCGAAATGCTATATGCCTGCTTGCCTGTGAGTGCATTGTAAATGGTAGCTTCTTTACCATAAAAATCCGAAAGGGAAAAGAAACTGCTGCTGTTATTACCGGCCAGTACCGGAAATTCTATGGCTGTTTTCATTGTAAATACCTGCCGTGCATCACTAATGTTGATGGCTTCCAACTCACGGGTAACTGGCCACCCGCCTGATGTAAGCATACAGAGGTATTCATTTTTATTGGTTAGAAATGCATCCTCCAGGTTATCGCCTTCTTTTATTTTTCTTGTAAAAATTGTTTTCAAATTTTCCGTGACCAACACTTCTACCTTGCCGGGGTATTGCAACAGCAAGAGACTACCATCGTTGCTAAAATTACTTTTTCTAACCCCATTCAATTCCCTGATCAGTTTATTGGAATAGGCATCCCATAAAAATGCTTTGTCTCCATCCTGCTGTGTGAGCAACAGTTTTCCATCTGCACTGTAAGTAGCATTGGTAATGCTAAGCCCGTTGTGCGATACAGGAAACTGAAGGATGAGTGGTTGTGCTTGTGTAAACTGCAGCTTGCAAAAGAGGCAGAAGAAAAATAAAAAATACTTCATGTAAAAGCGTTTGTGGTTAGAGGCTGGTCATCTTTAATAGTCAATTCCAAATAAAGAAAAGCTTGCCCACTGTGCCGGGTTTTTAAAAATCTTTTTGGTATCTAAAACTGCCAGGCGCAATGGTTCTGCCGGCATAAAACGATGGGGCGTTTGTAAATGATAAATAAACCGGCTCATGAGGTAAGCTGTGGCTTTATCATCTACATTCCACAAACT
>JBKJKD010000248.1:0-4141 GCA_046597635.1 Ferruginibacter sp.
CTGGTTTTTTTCTACAATGCCTTCAGACTTCTAAATGGTAAACAACTGCCTTAGTACATCTACTCCTCTTGCCCCCACCGGTGTTTGCAAGCTAAGGTCTACCACGGTAGATCCCCAGGTGGGCTGCGTGGCCCGCAGGTTACCCACCATATCGCCCGCCATGCTGCCCAACGATTTGAATACAACAAAGAAATTTTTGCCCTGAACGCCGGTATTGTATGCTTTGTTTGGAAGTATGCGATAAGCGGTGCCTGCAATGTAGACCACGCCACGGTTGAGGCTGGCGTTTTGGCCATCGATACTCATGGTATAAGTCTGCCAATTGATCTCAAAATCGTGTTTGCCGCCATCGTTAATGCTATCTTCCTGCAAGGCTTCAAACACCACCGGGGCATTGTCGTGGTACAGTTCCTCCGTTTGCACATTGCCCCTGTTAAAAACGGTGGCATAAATATTCAGGTCTCTTACCACCTTTTCCATCAGGTTGTAAGAACGCAATACGATGATTTCGTTTTCTATGGACTTCTTCTCCGCCATTTTGGTGATGCCCTCCAGCACCTGCATTTCGCTGCTGCTCTTTTGGGGGTCTTTGATCATCACTTTGGCCCCTGCTGTATAGATTTTAGTTTGCGCCCGCAGATACACATGCGCAATAGAAAGACTTACCAGGCTGAGTATTACAAACACCGGCCAGAAGGGCATGTACCGCTGCACCAGTTGTTGCAGGATATTGGCTTGCGGCTTTTCACTAAAAAATTGATCTTCGGTCATGTGTATGGCAGAAAACTGGTTTAACGTAATATACGATCTACTACAATGAACAATAAGGACAGGCCTGTAGTGACAAATGCAATATTGGTCTGCAGGTTTCTTCTTTTTTCTTCTTTCACCGTTTTGGCATAATCGGCCCGCACCAGGATGATATCATTGGGTTGCACATAATACCACGGCGACTTTAGAATAGACTCATCCTCCAGGTTTACGAACTTTACCTGTTTTTCGTTGCCCGCTTCTCGTATCACCATTACTTTGTCTTTTAGACCAAGGGCAGTAATATCACCACTTTTTACGAGCACATCAATGAGGCTTAACTGCTCTTCTGGCATGGGCAATACCTGCGGACCGCCCACTTCACCCATCACCGTAACTTTATGATTGAGATAATTTATGTTTACAATAGGCTCTTTCATAAAGCCCAGCAAATCTGTTTGAAGTTGCCGGGCAAGTTCTTTGCGGGTGAGTCCGGCCACTTTTACCGCACCCAGCCGATGTAGCAAAACAGTACCTTCTGTAGACACCTGGTAGCCGCTCATGGTCGGGCTGCTAACAGAGGCGCCCTTGTTAAATTGTTCATCTTCAGCCGGGCTTAAACTGGTGGCGATGATACTTAACTGGTCTCCTACCTGTATTTTAGATTCGAAGTTGTTGCTTACAAATCCGTTGATGGTAGTGTCTTTCTGGAGTGTTTTAAAATAAGCTGATTCTTTGGTTACCCTGCAGGAGGGAAAAAAGAACATCGCCGCTATAAAAAATCCCGCCAGTTTGACCAAAATAAAGGAACTGCGGGAAAGCATTGTAAATTTCATAAAAAATGGGGACTAATCTGCGTTATTGCGAATGCTACAAAAATCGTGAAAATAGTTGATAAATGAACAGGGCAGGAAGGCCTGTAGCCAACCTCTTTTAGCAATAGCGACTCTCGGTGGAATCAACTGCAATGCTCACAGGTCGTGAACATTATAAAACGAGAATAAACAATTTTTCAGGAAACAGTATTGCCAGCCTTCTTGCGCTGCTGGTAGGCTTTTTTAGCGCCCAAACCAATGCCGGCAGCTATTAATAAACTCAGTCCGCCATCAATGGGGCATGCGGGATCAAAGGGGTTACAACCCGGATCGTCAATCTGCGCTGACCCAATAGCAGGCAGCAATATGAAAAAGAATAAAAGGAGGAAAAAGAAATTTCCGGTAAGGCTACGTTTCATCGGTCGCAATGTTTGAGCAAAAATAGGGTTTGTTGGCGTAATTTGGAGTCCAGCGGGCTGTTAATTTATACCATTTAAATTTGTGTTGAATGTTGAATGATGAATGTTGAATGTTGTACTTCTCTGATATAGGTTGAAAACATCTTAAATCAGACTTCAAAATTAATGTTGAATGTTGAATGATGAATGTTGAATGCCCGCCCGGCTGACCGCCTGTTCGGGCGGGTTGAATGTTGTACTTCCCTGATATAGGTTGAGAACATCTCAAATCAAACATCAAAATGAATTTTCGGTTCATCAGCCAGTTTGATTACAGCAGGCAGTTGCACATTGAAGAAAATCATAAATCATACATCATAAATCAGAAATTCCCCCATAATCACAATCCCCCGAAGATTTCACCTTTCACCTTCCACTCACTTCATCATTTCCCAAACCCCCGAACCCCTTCCCTCCAGCTCAAACTCCGCCAGCGGTTGCAAGGTTCCTGTTTGTATATTCCTCATTTGAGTAAATCCTTTGGTGCGCTCTTCAAACCTTTTTAAAGAGATCATCTTTTTTTCTTTGCCGGTATTCATCACGGTCATGATAGTTTGTTTGTCGTCGTAGCGAAAATACACGTAGACGGCATCTTCGGGCACGAACTGCATCATCTTGCCGGTGGCAATTGCAGACGATGTTTTGCGAAAGTTGGCCAGGCGGGCAATATGGTTCCAGAGATCATTTTCTTTGGGGCTTCTGCCGGCAGCGGTAAATTTGTTGGCTACATCAGCAGCCCAGCCACCCGGAAAATCCTGACGTACATAGCCATCGTTGGGGCTGGTAGTGCCCGTTAAAGCAAGTTCGCCGCCATAGTAAAATTGTGGGATGCCCCGGCAGGTGAGCAACCAGTTGATGGAGGATTTGTATTTGTCCATATCCTCGCCCACTACCGAATAAAAACGGGCCATGTCATGGTTGTCTAAAAAGATCACATTGCGCATGGCATCTTTGTACACAAAATCCTGCGCAAGCGTGCTGTACAGATTGTTCACGCCGTCCGTCCAGCCAAAGTCTTTGGTCATGGCATCGGTAATGCCCCAAAGCGTTTGAAAATCGGTGGCAGCCTGCAGGTTACTTTTGAATGGAATATGGTAATTGTTTTCAGTAAAATAACTTTGGTTCACCACACCATGTACCCATGTTTCTCCAAACAGCGTAAGCTTGGGATATTCGTCTGTGAGTGCCTTATTGCAGCGGTTCATAAACGGTAGGTCGTTGTAGGCATAGGTATCTATTCTCCAGCCATCAATGCCAAATTCTTCCACCGTCCAGATGGCATGCTGAATTAAAAAATTAGCCACAAAAGGATTGTCCTGGTTTAGATCGGGCATCTGCCGGGTAAACCATCCATCTACCATAATCTTTTTATCCCTGCTGCTGGCAAAGGGGTCAAACAACACCTGGTCTTTGTAGGTGGTGTTGGTATACTCCGGCCACTGGTGCAGCCAGTCTTTCATAGGAGGGTCCTGCACGGTATGGTGGTAGAGGCCCACATGGTTGTACACCGCATCCTGTATTATTTTCATGCCCTTTTGGTGTGCTGCATTGATGAGGTTTTTATAAGCCTCATCGCCACCAAGCCTTGCATCTACTTTGTAATGATCCGTAAAAGCATAGCCATGCTCTGTGCGGTTGGGCATGTCGTTTTCAATAATGGGATTCAACCATAGCGTGGTTACGCCAAGGGAGGTAAAATAATCGAGGTGATTTTGAATACCCTTGAGATCGCCGCCATGGCGGTTAAACACCGTATCCCTTCGCAATGATTGATCCCGCATACCGGCTACCCTGTCATTGCTTTCGTCCCCATTGCTAAAACGATCGGGCATGATGAGGTACATAAAATCTTTGCTGGTTACGCCTTGCGCAAAACGTTGCCCTTTGCCTGCTTGCCTTGCTTTTAGGGTGTACAACAAAGTGGACTGCTTCCCTTTGTCGTTCATGGCTATGCGCACATCGCCCGGTTTTGCCGTGGGCAATACCTGCAGGTCAAGGAACACATAGTTGGGGCTTTCTACCTTAAATACTTTGAGCAATTTTACGCCGGGGTATTGCACCGTAAAGGTAGCGCTACCTATGGCAGTGCCATGCAGCATTAGCTGCACCTGCTTATTT
>JBKJKD010000313.1:0-3891 GCA_046597635.1 Ferruginibacter sp.
TGGTGTATCATTACTTCGCCATGCTTGTAAATAAACCTTCGCCCTTTTGTACCACCACTCAGCAAAATGCTTCCCATGCTGGCGGCCATACCCATGCAGACCGTGCTCACAGGAGAAGAAATCATTTGCATGGTATCATACACCACCATACCGCTGGTAACCATGCCACCAGGACTGCTGATGTAAAATGTGATTTCTTTTCCTGGGTCGATGGCTTCCAGGTACATGAGGCGATCGGTGAGATCCTTGGAAGATTTATCATCTACCACGCCCCACAAAAATATTTTGCGCTGTTCAATAAATTTCTTGTCAAATCGCCAGCCGCCCATCATTTTCTCCATGGGATTCTCTGGCATATCCGGCATATCAGGTGTTTCTTCTTCGTCTTCCAATCGTATATTTTTATTATAAATATTCATTTTGATAAATTGTTGAATGGTGAAATTGTTAAATGGTTTTTACCTTTCTGCGGGCATACTAGCCTTAAACAGGCAAATTATTTAGGTTGTTTTAGTTTTTCTAGGGTTTACCAGAAGTACCTCGTCCACCAAACCATATTCCTTGGCTTCGGCTGCGGTCATCCATTTGTCCCGGTCACAATCCTCTGCCACTTTTTCTACGGTCTGACCTGTGTGATGAGAGATAATCTCGTAGAGCTCCCTTTTCAATTTTCGTACTTCATTCACCGTGATTTCAATATCACTTGCCTGCCCCATAGCACCAGCACTCGGCTGATGCATCATGATGCGGCTATGTTTCAAAGCTGTTCTTTTGCCCGGAGCACCTGCACACATCAATACCTGGGCCATGCTGGCGGCGATGCCTGTGCAAATGGTTGCAATGTCTGGCGTAATAAACTGCATGGTATCATACATTCCCAAACCGGCATAAACACTTCCTCCGGGGCTGTTGATGTACATCTGAATGTCTTTTGTGCGATCTGTACTTTCTAAAAACAGCAACTGGGCTGTTACAATGTTTGCTACCTCATCACTGATGGGATAACCAAGGAAGATAATCCTGTCCATCATTAAACGACTGTACACGTCCATGACAGCAACGTTCATAGGTCGCTCTTCAATAATGTTAGGAGTAAGCGCAGTAACATCTCCCACGATACCATTTATAGCGGGAATAGCAGCCAGAGCATGGGGTGCACTTTGCTTCATGTAGCCGTGCAAAGTGTTGCTGTTTACACCCTGGTGCTTTACTGCATATTTTTCAAATTCTTTTCCAAAATTCATTTTGCTGATTTATAAGATTTATAATGTTCTTCTCTTTTTATGTTCTTTGTTTTGCGATCCAAAGTTAATGGCTTTCCTCATTCTACATTCGCCACTCGCACCTGGTTACTTTCCTAATCCCTACTCCTACCCTGGTAAATTAAAATATATTGTACCAGCATTGCAATGGATGCCAACGCCGCCACTACATAAGTAAGCGCTGCCCATTTGAGCGCCTCTTTCGCTTTTGCTTTTTCTCCAGATGTGGTAATATTGGCAGACTCCAACCATATTAATGCCCTGTTAGAAGCATCGAACTCCACCGGCAAAGTAATTACGGAAAACAAAGTGGTTACGGCAAAGAGAACAATGCCCACCAGTAAAATGGTTGAGTTGCCTCCACCAAAGCCCATAAAGCCAAGGCCTGCGATGATGACCCATTGAGATAAATTACTACTTATTTGCACAGCGGGTACCAGCTTGCTCCTTAGCATAAGCATAGAGTATGCTGTGGCATGCTGCACTGCATGCCCGCATTCGTGCGCCGAAACGGCCGCGGCAGAAACACTCCTGCCATTGTAAACATCTGTGCTTAAATTAACCGTTTTGTTGATTGGATTATAGTGGTCCGTAAGCTGACCCTCTACAGAAGTAACCTGCACATCGTAAATACCATTGTCCCTCAACATTTTTTGTGCGATGTCCTTTCCGCTCATGCCACTGCTGGTAGGCACTTCGCTAAATTCCTTGAATTTGCTTTTGAGCCTCCACTGCACCGCCATACCCAGCAACATGAAGATGATAGAAACTGCAATAATACCTATCGTCATAATTTTGAATTTGCCTGTAAAATTACAAAAAGCATTCCCATTATAATTTCTGCCATTTTAGCAATAGCCCCGTAAAATAGGATGCGGTAAAGCAAAGCGCACGACCTCAAAATTCTAAAAAATAAAAAAGAGCGATCGCTCGCTCTTCAATTTATTCTTCATAAGAGAATTTATTTGTATTGTGGTATCAGGCTATTTGCCATGTCTACCATTTTCTTTAAACCATCTTCCGGCAAGTTACCTTTTTTGAATTCGGCCAGAACTTGCGGGAATTTATTTTCCATCTCCAGCAGAAAATGCTCTTCAAAAGCTTTTACCTTTTTTACGTCTACTTCTCGCAAAAGACCTTGAGTACCCAGATAAATAATTGCTACCTGCTTTTCTACACTAAAAGGTGAATACTGAGCTTGCTTCAGGATCTCCACGTTGCGTGCACCTTTGTCAATAACGTTTTTAGTAGCGGCATCAAGGTCTCCCCCAAATTTAGAAAATGCTTCCAGCTCCCGGTACAATGCCTGATCCAATTTAAGCGTACCAGCCACTTTTTTCATAGATTTAATCTGCGCATTTCCACCCACACGGCTCACAGAAATACCTACGTTAATGGCTGGGCGAATACCTGCGTTGAACAGGTTACCTTCCAAAAATATCTGTCCGTCCGTGATAGAAATTACGTTCGTGGGAATATATGCCGATACGTCACCAGCCTGTGTTTCAATAATTGGCAATGCCGTTAACGAACCACCACCTTTTACAAGATGCTTGATAGACTCTGGCAGATCGTTCATCTGACGAGCAATTTCATCCTTGGAAACAACTTTTGCAGCCCTTTCCAGTAAACGGCTATGCAAGTAGAATACATCACCCGGGTAAGCCTCACGGCCTGGCGGACGACGCAGTAACAAAGAAACCTCACGGTATGCAACCGCTTGCTTACTCAAATCATCGTAGATGATCAATGCAGGCCTACCGGTATCCCTAAAGAATTCTCCGATGGCTGCACCAGCAAATGGAGCGTAAAACTGAAGCGGAGCCGGTTCAGATGCAGAAGCCGCCACAATAGTAGTATAGGCCATTGCACCGTTCTCTTCCAAAGTTTTCATGATACCAGCAATGGTAGATGCTTTTTGCCCGATGGCTACGTATATGCAATAAACAGGCTTACCTGCTGCGTAAAATTCTTTTTGATTGATGATGGTATCTACTGCGATGGCAGATTTACCGGTTTGACGATCGCCAATAATCAACTCACGCTGACCACGTCCGATTGGAATCATTGCATCAATGGCTTTGATACCTGTTTGCAAAGGCTCTTTTACCGGCTCACGAAAAATTACACCTGGTGCCTTACGCTCCAGAGGCATTTCGTACAATTCGCCCTGCAAAGGACCTTTACCATCTATAGGTTGGCCAAGAGTATTAATAACACGGCCACACATACCCTCTCCTACTTTAATAGAAGCGATCTGGTTGGTACGCTTTACCTTGGCGCCTTCCTTTATACCACTGCTATCTCCCATCAATACCACACCCACATTGTCTTCTTCCAGGTTTAGGGCAATTGCTTTTACACCGTTTTCGAACTCCACGAGCTCACCGGAACGCACGTTATTTAAACCATACACACGGGCAATACCATCTCCTACCTGCAACACGCTGCCCACTTCTTCTAGATCTGCAGAAGCATTAAAGTTGCTCAACTGCTGGCGCAGTATCGCCGAAATTTCATCTGGTTTAATCTCTACCATAAAAAATTGTATTTGTTTATGAAGCCGGTTGCAAATGTTTTTGTGATGGTTGCCCCGATAGCTATCGGGGCTCACTTGTGCATTTACAGC
>JBKJKD010000085.1:0-2541 GCA_046597635.1 Ferruginibacter sp.
CTAACGTATTAAGATTTTATCCGAAATTTAATCAAAACTAACCTATTTGGCAAGTACTGCAATTGCGGATAAAATTTAGTTGGACGGAACCACTTTAGATCCAGGGCTTTTGCCTATGGAGAAGCAAAGTTTCTTATTCTTTGTATTTCAGTGCATTTTAGATTTTGAAAATTTTAATCCTTCTTAATTCCCTGGTAAATTGAATTTTTATTTCTAATTTCTTAAATGAAGGCAAAAGATTTCCAGCGCTGTTTTCAACGGAAAAAAATAAATTCATACGAAAAGAACGTTTTGCTTAAGGTTTATGGCGGCGCTCTTTTTCCCGGAAGCAACCCTGCCGCTACCATTTTTCCCTTTTTACAACAGGGGCAAGTCAGCATATCAAAACCTGTTATCATTTTAAGTACCTCATGCCATTCAAGCCTTTCATATTTTGATTTGTGTTCTTTTATTGACATTGCATTTTTGCATTTTAGTAACCCTGCTTTACGGTTGCGTGAAGCAAATAAACCATAATAACGGATCTTACAAAACCCTGAGGGCAACACATGCAAAAGAAAACGGCGTATAAATTCATCTGCCGGTAAAGTCATTACTTTTCTTTTATTGCTGTCTTTGTAATCTTTCCAGCTAAAAGAAACTTTATTTCCTTCAATATTTTTAATGCGCCAGTTGCTTATTGCAATTCTGTGTGAGTAATTACCAAGATATTTTATTATTCCCGAAGCATTTTTAAAAGGCTCTTTGGCGAATACCACCCAATCTTTATTATAAAGTACATCTAGCAATTGTTTAAAGTTTCCTTTTTGTGATAAAGGTTTTATTTCTCCTTCAAATTTTAAGTCATTTTTCTCATAGGCTTGCTTTAGCATTGATAAAAATTTGCCTCTGAACACTTTGGAAAGCACTTTTACCGGGATCAGATACTTTTTCTTTGAGGCTTTCCAATACCCGTTCATTTCACTCCATCCGCCCGCGGGAACCATTGTGTGAAGGTGCGGATGTTCCGTGAGGCTTTGCCCCCAGGTATGTAACATAGCAACTAATCCGCTCAAAACACCCAGATGCTTTTTATCTTTTGCCAGCATTAAAATTGTTTCGGAAGCGGATTTAAAAAGTATATCATACAAACATTTTTGATTTACAAGACAAACTCTGTTAAGCTCCGAAGGAATTGTAAAAACAACATGAAAATATTTTACCGGTAAAAGAGTGCAGGATAATTTTTCAACCCATTTCTCTTTATTCAGGTTCTGACATTTGGGACAATGGCGGTTTCTGCATGAGTTATAAGAAATACGCTTGTGATCGCAATTATCGCAACTATCAACATGGCCTCCCAAAACAGATGTTCTGCAATGCTCTATAGCGAACATCACTTTACGGTGTTGTAAGGGCAGTTTGTGTTTTTTTCGGTAACCCTCTCCGAATAGAGAAAAAACAGTTGATAGTTCCGCTGGCCGTGCAACAGAATTATCTTTCATTTTAAAAAATTAAAGTGAAAGAAAATCCAAAGGACTTTTTACTTTGTCAATCGCGTACTGCTGAACATGCAGATAAACGCTTGTTGTTCTTAAAGAGCTATGCCCGAGCAGCTGTTGTATAAGAGGAAGGGAAACGCCCTGTTCCATCATGTGCGTTGCAAAACTGTGGCGCAAAACATGTACACTTACTTTTTTTAATATTCCCGCCTTCTTTATGAAATTTTTAAAAACCACTTGTATGGTTTTTTCAGATATGCATACTGATTTTTTTGTTTCAAAAAGCCACTCCTTCGGTCGGTATTTTTTATAATATCTTCGAAGCACTTCAAGGGCCAATGGAGAGAGTATCGCATAGCGATCTTTATTTCCTTTGGCCTGGGCTATGCGTATTTGCATGCGTTTGGAATCAATATCACCAATTTTCAAAGCTCTTGCTTCTCCCATTCTAAGCCCTGCCGAATAAATAAGGGTCATTATTGCAAGGTGCTTGTCATTTGTAATTACAGAAAAAAAACGCTGCACTTCTTCTTTCGATAAAACCACCGGAAGTTTTTTCTCTCTCCGCATCCGAGGTATCGCTATCGGATCCCATTCCCTTTTTAAAACCTGGATAAAGAGAATTTTCAGCGCGCTTACCAACTGATTCATGTACGACTGACTTAATTTTTTTGTCGTTGTGCAATGTTGGAGATAGTCTCTGATTTGATCAGAACTCAACTCATCGGGAGAGGTTTTGTAGAATTTAGAAAGCTGAATGAGGCTATCCAAATAAACTTGTGTTGTGTTATCGCTGTATCCCTTCAGCTCCATTTGCTGAATGAACTGTTTTCTGAGTGTTGTTGTGCTCATAATAGTATGTTTTTAAATTAGACATACTACTAATTTCAGAAATTGTAATCTATTTTGGCATCTACCAGCTACCGCGAATGCGGTTTAGTTCAACTCCCTTATACCCGCCATAAATTGGCGCTTATCTTGCAATATAAGCAAGATTGGCGAATGTTTTTGGCTTCTATTAGTTTGTTAATTTTTATCATGTTTCCCAATTTTCCGCTTT
>JBKJKD010000102.1:0-2865 GCA_046597635.1 Ferruginibacter sp.
GCATTATACCGATGGTTCCTGCTTTAAAAGTGCATACATGTTTAGATTGATGTATCGGCCATCTTTTATTTCACATTCTCTGCGGGTACCCTCCAGCACAAAACCAAGTTTGCGCATTACAGCCATGCTTCCTTCATTATCGTCTTCTACCTCTGCAGCAATGCGGTGCAAATTCATTTCATTAAAACCGTACTTCACTATAGCCCGCATAGCTTCGGGAACAATGCCCTGGCCCCAGTAAGTAGGAAAAATCCAATACCCGGTTTCTGCACAGCGATGTTCTTTCTTCCAAAAATTAAGCGTGCACACGCCATAGAAAATACGGTCATCTGCACTGCAGATAGCCCAGCAGCAACCGGTGTCCTTCTTAATCATATCTGCATACCATTTCATTTGTTCTTCCGTAGCCTCCAGCGTGCTGTAAGAAACACCAAAATGGCGGATCACCTTTTCATCGGAAAGTCCTTTAAATACAAACTCCATGTCGGCTGGAATAATTTCCCGAAGCAACAATCGTTCAGTTTTTAAAACCGGAAAATTTGTAGACATAAGTCAGGAGTTTAATAAAAGATCGCTGTAAGAAACGGCGATATAGTCAGCAGAGCTGATTTTAAAAAGTTCGGCGTAATGATCACACTGTTGTTGAATTTTTTTCAGCCCCAGTTCACCAGTTTCATCAATGGCCTCTACCTCCATAAATTTTCCGAGGCCCTCTACTTCATCAAAATGAAATTTTACATTTTCTATAAAATAGATGCGTCGTTTTTTTTGAACGACTACTTTTACGCCGTGAAGTTTTACCAGTATTTCTTTGAGAGCCTCATCTCTTGGGTGTTTGTGCAACAACACCTGCGATTCTTTGCTGCCAGCTTCATCCGGCCGCTCATACCAAATCAATGCATTTTCAATGGCGCCCTCCCTTAACTTCAGCCGGCCTGTGTTTACATTGAAATAGGTGTCGGTCTGCTCATCTTCACCTTTAAAAATTGGATGTAGCGATTGTAATAAAGCCTCTGCTTCTTGCAGGTTTTGCACCTTGGCTTTAAATTCAATAATGTGGATGGGCATAAGTGGTTCGTTTATAAAATTTTTATCCGGCAAGTATAAACAAAAAAAACTTCCTGTTTTTAAACAGAAAGTTTTTTAATTACAAATCGGATTTAGTTGATGATAATTTTTTCTTGTAAGGTAAAATCTTTACCTATGGCACGCAATACATACACGGCTTTTGGCAGTGCCGGCAATCTCACAACAATATTACCACTGAGACCCTGCATATTTTTTTGAAAAACCGTCGCTCCGCTGCTGTTCATCAATTGAACTGTTTTGATAGGGCTGTTGATCGTTAAATTTATTAAACCATTACTCACTATTGTCGGAAAAACCTTCACCCTTTTTACATCAGCATTTAAGCGCACGATGTTGGAGTAGCGAATGGAGCCATCCACATCTTCTATAGCAAGTCTGTAGAAAACAGTTTGGCTGGCAGCCGAAAGAACGTGACGGAAACTGTAATTACCAGAAGAAGCGTTGCTAAGCGCATCTACAAAACCAACCCTTGTAAATACCTGACCATTGCTGCTGTATTCTACATGGTATTTTTTTACATTCAGTTCAGATGAGGTGACCCATTTTATTTGGTTGTAGCCATCAAAACCAGCGGCTTCAAAATTTGTGATGCTAACCGGTAATACCGAAGTAACTATTACTTTATACAAAGTTCCATTAGATCTTCTTAGTGCATATAGTGTGCCATCAGAGCCTTCTCCAAAAGAGGAAATATTATTGAGTACGCCGCCCTGCTGGGTGCTGGTAAAACCGCCTGTGCCGTTGGGTTTTATGAGCCATAAGTTATTAGAGATATAATCTACCGTGATGTAGGAACCAAGCAGCGAAACATTTGCAGCGTCTGGGCCACGGTACACATAACCGCCCGTTATAGAAAAGCCACCGGTGGTAGAATTATGGCCGTATTCAAACACAGGGCTTACAGTATCTGCAGGACTGCAACTTCCGCCGGAATAAAGATGTGCCCCCTCGTAACAACGCCAACCGTAGTTTACGCCGGCCGTGCTTCCCGCTGGCAACCAGTTTACTTCTTCCCACAAGCCTTGTCCTACATCTCCTATCCACATATCGCCGGTGGCACGGTCAAAACTCCAGCGCCAGGGATTGCGTAGCCCAATGGCATAAATCTCATCAAGGATTCCGTCTCCGGTAGCAAGGAACGGATTGTCTACAGGTATATCATAAAAAGGGGCAGTCGTAGCAAAGCTGTTTACATTAAGGCGAAGCATTTTACCAAGCAGTGAGTTGCCATTTTGTGCATTGTTGAAAGGATCGCCACCACTTCCGCCATCGCCTGTGCCAATGTAAAGCATACCATCTGGCCCAAAATTTAATTTACCACCGTTGTGATTGGTAAAATAGGGTGAGCCAGGCTTTGCAACGCTTAGTAACACTTGTCCGCTGGCAAGGTCTGCCACATCTGGGTTGGTCAAATTGCGCTGGTACCGGGCAAGCGTTACAGCGCCGGTGTTATTGGTATACCATACAAAAAAGTAACGGTTGGTATTGTACGAAGGATGAAACGCAATGCTCAGCAGGCCTTGTTCTCCCCCTGGAGAAGGAGTGATGACGGAATTGAGATTGATAAAATCCGACAGCGCCACACCGTTCCATATTTTAATAATACCATTTTGTTGCGCTATAAAAAGGCGGCTTTCCCCAGGTGCAGATACTACATCTACGGGATTGCTAAGGCCCGCCGTCACGGCCTGGTAATCGATGACAGGCTGGGCATTTAACACGGGAGAAAATAAACTGCAGAGTAAAATAGGAAAGCATGAACTTAAAAGGCTGCGT
>JBKJKD010000189.1:0-5281 GCA_046597635.1 Ferruginibacter sp.
GATTAATACAGCTCACGTTGAGTATGCAACTGATTCTCGCCACTACGCACACGTAGATTGCCCGGGTCACGCCGATTATGTAAAGAACATGATCACTGGTGCTGCCCAAATGGATGGAGCAATTCTGGTAGTTGCTGCAACTGATGGTCCTATGCCACAAACAAAAGAACACATCTTGTTGGCACGCCAGGTAGGTGTTCCGCAGATCGTTGTTTTTATGAATAAAGTAGATTTAGTTGACGATCCGGAATTGTTGGAATTGGTAGAAATGGAAATCCGTGAGTTGTTGACTTCTTATGGTTTTGATGGTGATAACACGCCTATCATACAGGGTTCTGCAACCGGTGCTTTAGCTGGCGAGGAAAAATGGATAGCCAAAATAACTGAGTTGATGGATGCTGTGGATAGTTACATTCCATTACCTCCAAGGTTGGTAGATCTTCCTTTCCTGATGAGTGTTGAGGATGTATTCTCTATCACTGGTCGTGGAACTGTTGCTACTGGTCGTATCGAAAGAGGTCGTATCAAAGTTGGTGAGGCTGTAGAAATCGTAGGTTTAATGGAGAAATCTCTTCCTTCTGTTTGTACAGGTGTTGAGATGTTCAAAAAATTATTAGATGAAGGTGAAGCTGGCGATAATGCAGGTCTTCTATTGCGTGGTATTGAGAAAACTCAAATCCGTCGTGGTATGGTTCTTTGCAAACCGGGTTCTATCACTCCGCATACAGATTTCAAAGGTGAAGTATACGTTCTTAGCAAAAAGGAAGGTGGTCGTCACACTCCATTCTTTAACAAGTACCGTCCCCAGTTCTACTTCCGTACTACGGATGTAACTGGAGAAGTTACCTTAAATGAAGGAACTGAAATGGTTATGCCCGGTGATAATACCAACTTAACTGTTAAGTTAATTCAACCAATCGCAATGGAAAAGGGTTTGAAGTTTGCGATTCGTGAAGGTGGCCGTACTGTAGGTGCTGGTCAGGTTACTGAAATCTTAAAATAAAAAAAGCCCCTAAATCCCATGAAGGGGACTTGGGAAGCTGGTTAAATAATTACAAAGTACCTTTGGTTTTCAGCCTTGGGTACTTTGTACTTTAAAGTTCTTTAAAAATTTGGAGTGTTTCAAAGTCCCCTTCATGGGATTTAGGGCTACTCTTTTTTTGCGGGCATGGTGCAACGGCTAGCATACGGGTCTCCAACACCCTTGATCTGGGTTCGAATCCTAGTGCCCGTGCTACCAATTGGTACACAGGTCTAAAAAGTTCCAAAAGTTTCGAGGTGTTTTCAAATGAAACTTTTGGAACTTCTTGGATCTCCTAAATATTAATAATTATGAACAAACTAACGGCCTTCATTAGAGATTCTTATAAAGAATTAACTGAAAAAGTGAGTTGGCCTAAATGGGCGCAGCTTCAACAATCAACCATGATTGTGTTGGGAGCTACCATTTTCATTACAGCAATTGTTGCCTTAATGGATTTTGTGGCCAACGGATCTATGAAATTTATTTATTCTCTATTTGCTTAATATTATGACCGAACTAATAACAACAGATGCTCCTAAATCTGAAAAAGATGGAAGGTGGTATGTACTTAGGGTAGTAAGTGGCAAGGAGCGTAAAATAAAAGAATACCTGGATAAGGATATTGTACGTAATGGCTGGGATAAAATTATCAAGCAAATCTTTTTACCTGTAGAAAAAGTGTATAAGGTATTGAACGGAAAGAAAGTAATGCGTGAAAGAAACTTTTATCCTGGATACATAATGATGGAAGTGGAAGATGGAAAACTTACGGACGATATCATTCAACACGTGAGCAATATCAGCAATGTAATGCATTTTTTAACCGATGGAAAAGGATCAAAAGGCAATATTATTTCTCTGCGCAAGGCGGAGGTAAATAAGATGCTTGGCAAAGTGGATGAGATGTCTGATATCGGCGGTGTAACCATGAGCGAGCCTTTCATTATTGGTGAAACCATAAAAATTATTGATGGACCATTTAATGATTTCAATGGTGTTATTGAGGAAGTGAGCGACGAGAAAAAGAAATTAAAAGTGCAGGTTAAGATTTTTGGCCGTGCAACCCCGGTTGAGTTAAGTTATATGCAGGTAGAGAAAATAATTTAAGCGTCATACTTCATCAGAGAGATTATGAAAAAGATTATTTCGTTGTTTACGCTTTGTTTGTTTTGTGCATCACTAATGGCACAACCACCAAAAGTGGCTGCCGATAAAGGGTCTGTTTTTGGAGTTTCAGTGTCAGAAGAGGGTGCATTATCTGCCGACTCCTTGGCTGAAAACCTTATACAGGCAGGACAAACCAGAGAGGTAAAGCTTATAGGCAAGGTTACCGAGGTTTGTAAAGCTGAAGGTTGCTGGGTGAGGGTTGAAACAAAAACCGGTTCTATGCTGGTGAAAATGAAAGACCATGCTTTTTTAGTGCCGGTTGCCTTAGAAGGTAAAACAATTGTTGCCGATGGCGTTGCCACTTTTAAGGAAACATCAGTAGAACAACTTAAACATTTTGCAGAAGACGGCGGAAAGTCACAAAAAGAAATTGAAAAAATTGTAGAGCCGAAAAAAGAAATCGTTTTCCAGGCAACTGGCATTAAGGTTCTTTAATAGCTCAATATTTACGGAAATTGCCTCATCCTAAAAGATGGGGCTTTTTTATAGAAACAATAGTGGGCACACCCTTTCAATTAATACTATGTTTACAAGGGTTTGGTTTATTGTAAAATATTGGTTTTGTTGGGTTCTCTTTTTTGAAGCAGCCCGCTTGCTCTTTCTTGCTGCAAATTTCGCAGAGGTAAAAGCAAGTGCTTCGGGAGAATCTTTTTTATCGCTTTGGTATGGACTGCGAATGGATTTTTCTACTGCAGCCTACATCACATTACCCGTCTGTATTTTTGTGTTGCTATCAGTTTTTCTTACTTCAATGAGAAACCCGACTGCTTATTTGCTTTACACCTCCATTATTCTTTTCCTGATTTTACTTATAATAATAGCTGACATAGGCCTGTTTCGTGCCTGGGGTTTCCGCATAGATAGTACAGCTCTAAAATATTTAGCCAACCCTAAAGAAGTCTGGGCATCCATTAGCAATTTACCAATTTTCGCAATTATTCTCGGGTTCCTGTTAGCCTACATTTTCTTGATTTTTGCATCTAGAAAATTAATCAGCAGCTCGATACCTCTGTTACAGCATCAAAGGAAGAACCTTCTTTCATTTGTTGTGCTGCTTTTTCTTACAGCTTCATTTATCCTACCCATTAGGGGAGGTATTCAACTGGCACCGCTCAACCAAAGCAGTGTTTATTTTTCTCAAAATAATTTTTCAAACCAGGCGGCACTCAATGCATCATGGAACCTTTTAAGATCCCTCAGTCGCAGAACTGATAATTCCTTTAATCCTTTTGTGGTGGCCGATACTGGCTTGGTGAATAAGGTTGTGGACAGTCTGTTGGCCAAAGGGTATGGTCATCAACAACTCCTAAAAAATGCAGGTAACACAAAAACCAGTGTGATCATCATCGTTTGGGAAAGTTTCACTTCAAAAGCCATAGACAAAAAGGTAGGAGGTAAGGAGATTGTTCCGGGCTTTAATAAATTGAAAAACGAAGGGGTATATTTTTCAAACATATATGCAACCGGAGATCGCACAGACAAGGGTTTGGTGGGTATTTTAAGTGGGTATCCATCTCAGCCCACTACCTCTATTATAAAAGAGCCAACCAAAGCTGCGAAACTACCCATGATTAGCAAGTTGTTTAAGGCTGCGGGTTATACAACAGCTTTTCATTACGGCGGCGAATTGGAATTTGCTAATATGAAAGCCTACCTTTTACAGGGCGGTTTTAGCCAATTTGTAACCGTTAATGACTTTGAGCGCAAAGACAAAAACTCTAAATGGGGAGCACACGATGCTGTTGTAATGGAGCGCCTAAAAGAGGATCTTCAACAAATGCCTCAACCATTTTTTAGTACATGGCTCACTCTAAGCAGTCACGAGCCCTATGAAATTCCCTCGCTCCCAATTTTGTCCGAAGTTGATGATGCTTCTAAATTCCTTAGCTCCCTTCATTATACTGATTCTGTTGTAACCAGCTTTATTGCCTTCGCCCAACGCCAATCATGGTGGAAAAATACACTGCTTGTTGTTGTTGCAGATCATGGCCACCGTCTGCCAAAGGCAGATAATAAGCAGGATGATTTTAAGATTCCGGTGTTGTTGCTTGGTGGAAAAATTGAATCTCCAGGCCTGGTGATAAATCAAATTGGCTCCCAAACAGACCTTGCTTCCACCATACTTAGCCAGTTGCAGATGTCCCCAATATCTTTTAAATGGAGCAGTGATTTGTTAGACAGCACACGTGTGCCCTTGGCATTCTTCACTTTTAACAATGGCTTTGGTTTCATGCAGCCTGGGAGACAGCTGGTCTTCGACAATGTAGGAAAACGGCCCATTAATAGGGTAGGCACGGTTAACGATTACGACATTTTCTTGGGTAAAGCCATTCAACAGGCGGCTTTCCAGGACTTTCTGGCTAAATGAATAATATTCTCAATATGGAACCAAAAAGTTTGAAATCCTCGATCTAATTCCAAAATAAATTCCTACTTTTGCCGCCCCAATTAGTTCTTTATGGAATATTTCTTCGTTGAGGAGAAATCTGGGAGTTCCGGATAACCCGGAACGTTATCACCAAAAACATTTAAAAAATGGCAAAAGAAATCACCGGCTATGTTAAACTCCAATGTAAAGGAGGACAAGCCAATCCGGCACCACCAATTGGACCTGCTCTTGGTTCTAAAGGTGTAAACATCATGGAATTCTGTAAGCAGTTTAATGCTAGAACTCAGGATAAACCCGGCAAAGTATTACCAGTGTTGATCACTGTGTATGCAGACAAATCTTTCGAGTTTATCATTAAAACTCCCCCAGCACCCGTTCAATTAATGGAGGCTGCTAAAATTCAAAAAGGTAGCAAGGAACCAAACCGTGTAAAGGTTGGTAAAGTTTCTTGGGATCAGGTGGAAGAAATCGCCAAAGATAAAATGGTAGATTTGAACGCCTTCAGCATTGAAAGTGCAATGAGAATGATAGCTGGTACTGCACGCAGTATGGGTTTAACTGTAGATGGTGCTGCACCGTGGGAGAAAAACTAATCGTCAACCTTAATATATAATTGAAATGATTACTAAAAAAAGAAAAGTAGCAAATACTAAGGTTGACGCCAACAAAGCTTATACGCTTAAAGAAGCCTCAGCATTGGT
>JBKJKD010000219.1:0-14773 GCA_046597635.1 Ferruginibacter sp.
TGCGAAGATCCTCGGGTGGTGGAAACGGAAGACGGCCGCTACGTAATGGCCTACACCAGCTGGAATTACAAAACTCCCAGGTTATCGGTAGCCATTTCGAAAGATCTATTTAGCTGGCAAAAAAAGGGCCCGGCGTTTTCAGTCGCCTATGATGGTAAATATTTAAACATGGCGTCTAAATCTGCATCCATGATTACACACATGAAAAAAGGGAGACCCATACTCTCTAAAATAAATGGAAAATATTGGATGTACTGGGGCGAAGCATTTGTAAACCTTGCCTGGAGCACCAATCTCTACGACTGGTATCCCATGCAGGATGCCGCCGGGAACCTTACGAAAGTAATAGAAACAAGACCTGGTAAATTTGATAGCGATCTAACAGAGTGCGGGCCACCTGCCTTGATAACAAAGGAAGGAATTTTGCTTTTGTACAATGGCAAAAACGCCGGCAACGAAAATGCTGATACTGAGTTACCAAAAAATACCTACACCGTGGGCTATGTTGTGTTGGATCTAAAAGATATGCAAACGGTAATTCGCCGGGCAGACACGCCTATTTTAAAACCTACCCTTCCACACGAAGTGACCGGCCAATATAAAGCGGGAACGATCTTTTCTGAGGGATTGGTATTTTTTAAAAAGAAATGGTTTCTGTATTACGGCACTGCCGATTCCTTTGTGGGAGTAGCGGTGTCGGAGTAATAATATTCTGTTTGCACTCAATTCAAAAGTTTATGCAATACCAAAAAACTGCCTATCGACAGTATATAAATCCAGTTTTGACGATTTAAGATATTGTAATTACATTGTGCTTACAAATAAAACCAACTTTATGGAGATTTCAGTAATCCCTATTGGCAATTCAAAAGGAATTCGCCTGACAAAAACCTTGATTGAGAAGTACAATATTCAGGATACAGTTGAGCTCATTCTTGAAAAAGATTATATAATTCTGAAACCTAAAAGCGCCTCAAGAATTGGGTGGGAAAAATCCTTTAAAAAAATGCATGACAACGGAGACGACAAACTGTTTATGACAGACGTATTCGAAGATGAAAATTTGGAAGAATGGTCTTAAACCAATACCAGATCGTGTTGGTTAATCTTGATCCAACCATAGGGAGTGAAATGAAAAAGATTCGTCCATGCGTAATTATATCGCCTGATGAAATGAATAAATACCTTCAAACAATTGTCATTGCTCCAATGACGAGTAGCTCTAAACCTTATCCTACAAGAGTGGGGATCAAGCAAAAAAAAGCAAAGGGCTGGATAGTTTTGGATCAAATTAGAACCGTGGACAGGCAAAGGATAGTTAAGATTCTAGACAATTTGAGTGAAAAAGAAATTTCAAATGTCAAGGCAATCATCAGAGAAACTTACGTTGACTAAACATCCTCTTCTTTTTCCCCTCACTCCAACTCAGGGTAGCTTGTTTGCAAATAACCAACAACTTCTTTGTCGGAGTTGCGCAGGCCTTTATACATATCAAAATATCTCCTGGCACTATCAAGCTGTTTTTCCTGGGCATAGGCAACTATCAAATCTGGGTAAGGGTCTGCATATTGTGGGTCTGCGGCTATTATTTTCGCAAAGTGGGGGATGGCTGCTGCGGGCTCGCCTTTCATATTTAAGACAAGACCACGGTAGTATTCCAAAAAAGGATCTTTGTTAATAACCGAGTCCAATGTATTAATAGCACCCAACGCTTTGTCAAACTTTTGTTGGTTTAAATAAACATCTATCATCATTAGTTGAAAGCCGGCATCCCCTGCGTATTTGCTTTCTATCTTCTGCTGATAATCCAGGTATTGCTGCCCACCCAATTTAGACAGGATGTCCAGGTAGCGCATTTCGTACAACCTATTATTGCGTATGTCATAAGGCAATCTCTCAAAAGCCGTTTTGGCAAACTCGTAATCGGCATTCTTTAAATGCTTAGATAAACTGTTGAGGGTCGTTTCTATTTGGCCTGTAATAGCCGAGTACTCCGGTGATAATAATTTCCCCATCAGGTCTGCTATGGAAGCGCTCATATTTTCGCCGGTGTTGTATAAAAACATATCTCCGATGCCTACCTGCTTATCTAAAATATCCAGCTCCATATCCATATAAGTAAAACCGCCCTCGCCACTTACCCTATAAATAAGGTGTTGCTTACCTTCCTTTTCATAATCCTTTACTTTTTTAAACCTGCCCTTGCCCCCCATGATATCGTAAATATTCTTTTCATAATTGTTGGCAGAGAGCATCTTTTTCATTTCTCTTTCTACGCCGTCAGATGACTTTAAATCTCCTGCCTGGTAAATTTTTTTGGTAAGAACAGGCACCAATATATTTTTTTGCAGAAAATTTATTTTCATATCTCTCACTTCATTTTCTATAACGATAGCAAATGCGGCGGCTTGCTCTTTCGTAACCTTTGGTGGCTCGCTAGAGCATGCTCCGAGAAACAAGCTGCAAATCGAAATGAGGAGGGTGCATAGCGTACGATACATAAAGTTTGTTTTGGTTGACGTTTCTAAAGCAGGGCTAAGATATTTAAATTGGCCCGTTTAAATTTAGCTCGTTTAAAGTATAATGCCTGTATAGATTTTCAGATTTTTAACGCAGCACAAAATTTTACATTCACGCAGTCCATCTATATTCGTGGTTAAAACTCTTCCCGCCTGCTGCAGTCATTCTTTAAACATATAGCCCGGCAATTTAAAAACAGCGGAACCACACAAAGGCTGACTATGCTGGCGGTGCTACTATGTTTGCTGTTGTTTTATGCAGCCTTGCCTGCAAAATTATTTACAGCGCCTACTTCTTATGTTTTAGAAGATGCACAGGGAGCACTGCTCAATGCGAGCATTGCAGCAGACGGCCAATGGCGCTTTCCTTACAACAAAAAGCTGCCCGATCATTTTGTAGATTGTATCACAGCATTTGAAGACAAGCGTTTTTTTAAACACCCGGGTATAGATGTTATTGCCTTTGTGCGGGCAGCCATCGCTAATACCCGTGGCAACTCTACCCAAGGTGGCAGCACATTGAGCATGCAGGTAATACGCTTATCGCAGAAAAATAACCGGCGCACCATTTTTAATAAAATAAAAGAAAGCCTGCTGGCGCTCAGGTTAGAATGCTCTTATTCTAAAAAAGAAATATTGGCTTTGTATGCCAGCAATGCACCTTTTGGTAGCAACGTGGTGGGGCTGGATGCCGCTGCCTGGCGGTATTTTGGGCGAAGCCCGCAGCAACTGAGTTGGGCCGAGATGGCTACATTAGCAGTATTACCCAATGCCCCCTCACTGGTGCACCCCGGAAAAAACAGGCAGTTGCTGATAGATAAAAGAAACCGGCTGTTAGACAAACTGGTAGCAGGCAAAAAATTAAGTACTGCCGATGCGGCACTGGCAAAGATGGAAGATCTTCCGCTTAAACCATTGCCCCTGCCACAACTGGCACCGCATCTTTTACAATTATTTAAAAAAGATAACAAACAGCTTGCCCACTCTACCAAACTTACCACAACCA
This sequence comes from Ferruginibacter sp., assembly GCA_046597635.1. Classification (GTDB taxonomy): domain Bacteria; phylum Bacteroidota; class Bacteroidia; order Chitinophagales; family Chitinophagaceae; genus Ferruginibacter. Next base: position 3,526 of record JBKJKD010000219.1, read on the forward strand.
TTAACGGTGCACTGCAACAAAACGTAACTGCCATCATCAACCAGCACCAGGCTGTTTTAAAAAACAATGGCATCAATAATATATGTGCACTTGTACTAGATGTGGAAACCGGGAATACGCTGGCCTACATCGGAAATGTGTACCAACCCCAAAATAAAGAATTGGAGAGCGATGTAGATGTAGTGCAGGCGCCCCGCAGCCCGGGCAGTGCCTTGAAACCAATTCTATATGCAGCCATGCTAAGCGATGGCTTGCTGCTGCCCAACAGCCTCGTTCCAGATATTCCCACACAGATAAGTGGGTATAATCCCCAAAACTTCGACCTCGGTTATGATGGCGCCATCCCTGCCCACCGTGCATTGGCAAGAAGCCTGAATGTGCCGGCTGTGCGCCTTTTACAGCAATACAAGTATCCCCGATTATACGATCTGTTGCAGCAGGCGGGCATCACTACTCTAAAAAACCCGGCAGATTTTTACGGTTTGAGTTTGATACTAGGAGGCTGCGAAGTAACTGTGTGGGACCTTGCAGGCTTATATGCTTCCATGGCACGCATTGTAAATCACCAGGAAAAAAATAAGGGTATAGTGCAAATGGCTGATGTGCATCCCGCAAGGTATAGCATCTACAAAATAGAGACTGCACCAAAAAAAGATCTTCATTTTCCGTTAGATGCTACTTCCATCTATCAAACTTTTGCAGCCATGCAGGAAGTAATGCGCCCCGGCGAGGAAGGACTCTGGCAACAGTTCAGCTCTTCTAAAAGAATAGCATGGAAAACAGGTACCAGCTTTGGTTTTAGAGATGGCTGGGCGGTTGGTGTTACTCCAACCAATGTGGTGGCGGTGTGGGTGGGCAATACCGATGGCGAAGGAAGAGCCGGGCTCGTGGGTATAGAAACGGCAGCGCCAGTGATGTTCGATATTTTTCGGCTACTACCCAGCGTTAGTTCAGCTACTGCACCGGGAGGATGGTTTAAAAACCCTGCATACAATTACAGCTCTGTGCCAGTTTGCCGGGCCACAGGTTTTAGAGCAAACATAGATTGCCCTGTAACAGATACTTTAAAAATGCCACCCCTGGCAGGCCGCAGCCCACTATGCCCCTACCACATCATTGTTCAACTAGATGCGAGTGGGCAATACCGTGTAAATGATGGCTGCGAATCGCCCGCCAACATGCAACAGCGGGCATGGTTTGTTTTGCCCCCTACCATGGAATTTTATTACAAACAGCGCAACCACGATTACAAATTACTGCCAGCAATGAAGCCAGGTTGCAACGATGTTGCCAGCGGCAGGCAAATGGAAATTATTTATCCGCAGGCGGGAATGAAAATATATGTGCCGGTGGAGATGGATGGAACCAAAGGAAAAACAATTTTTACCGCCACCCATAAAAACAGCAAAGCCAAAATATTCTGGAGTGTAGACGATCAATTTGCGGGTAGCACAGAAAGATACCATCAATTGGCATTAAGCCCCGCACCTGGTGTACATTTACTTACACTTACCGATGATAAGGGCAATAGTGTTTCCCGCTCTTTCGAAATCATCCAAAAATAATTGGCGCATGCAAGCCAAGCAACTTTTTGGGATAAATGCTTTGGAAAATTATTCGATAATTTTGCGCCACTGCAATCCAAAGAATTTGGCAGTATTCTTATTCAACAAAAATGTTTCATGAAAAAAATCTTTCTTATTTGTTTGATTAGTATTGGCAGCACAGCAGCCTTCAGCCAGGAAAAAAAATTATACAACCCCCAGGCGAATGCAGAAAAAGACATAGCGGCAGCTGTTGCAACTGCCAAAGCCCAAAAAAAATATGTACTCATACAGGCCGGTGGCAACTGGTGCAGCTGGTGCATAGAGTTTGCCCGGTTTGCAAAAACCACCCCAAAAATAGATTCTGTAATGAACGCCAGTTTTGTGTGGTACCATTTAAACTGGAGCCAAGAAAATGAGAACAAACCTATTTTTAAAAAATATGCCTACGCACAACGTTTCGGCTTTCCTGCATTCATCATCTTAAACGAAAAAGGAGAACGCATTCATACACAAAACAGCGAATATCTGGAAGACGGTAAAAAGAGTTACAGCCCTTCTAAAGTTCAGGCCTTTCTGGAAATGTGGAGCCCAAGGGCGTTGAATCCTGCGATGTATGGTGATTAGAGTTATGTTGAATTTTGAATGATGAATTTTGAATTACGAGTGCCGAATGACGAATGGAATACGGTCTACACTGCTAATTGTCCATTTGCCAATTGTTCATTTGCCCATTGCCTATTGCTATCAACCATGAACCATCCACCATCAACCATGAACCATCAACCATGAACCATCCACCATTAAGCAACGCCTATAAATTCTTCGACCTCGTAAGGCACCCGATTAAATTCAGGTTATTCCTTCTTTCGAAATTACCCAGCGCCTATTTTAGCGGAGTAAGGGTAAGGTTTGTAGATGAAGATAAAGCTGTGGTATCGGTTCCCTACAAATGGTTTAGCACCAACCCATTCAGGAGCACTTATTTTGCCTGCCTCAGCATGGCAGCCGAAATGAGCACCGGCGTTTTGGCCATGGCCCATACTTACCAGCAAGCACCGGCAGTAAGCATGTTGGTACTAAAGGTGGAAGGCAACTTTATGAAAAAAGCCACCGGTATAACGAGCTTTACCTGCGAAGACGGTCAGTTGGTGCGGCAACTCGTAAGAGAAGCAGCGGCATCGGGAAAAGCTGCCACTGCCGTTATGCGATCTACCGGAAAAAACAAGGACGGAGAGACCGTGGCGGAATTTTCCTTCACCTGGACGTTTAAGGCAAAAGCCAGCTGAGCCAACCTAATATTTCCTCCAAAAACAAATGTTGTAAATTGCGCTTTCATGTTAGCATCGCCAGCCTTATGAATGCATTTTGCTGCTGATCCTGATGCCAGGAACCATAAATCTATATATTAATTTACCTACGAACTACCTGTTAAATTTTTAACCGATATGTCTAAAGAACTCAGAAAAGAACAAGCCTTGGAATATCATTCCAAAGGCAGACCAGGAAAAATTGAAGTAATACCAACCAAAGAAGCCAAAACTCAAAGAGACCTTTCGCTGGCTTACTCTCCGGGAGTAGCCGCTCCCTGCCTGGAGATTGCAGCAAACCCCGAAGATGTTTATAAATATACTGCTAAAGGGAACCTGGTGGCGGTTATCAGCAACGGTACCGCAGTTTTGGGCCTGGGCAATATAGGCCCAGAAGCCAGCAAGCCAGTGATGGAAGGAAAGGCAGTATTGTTCAAAATTTTTGCAGACATAGATGTATTTGATATTGAAATCAATGAAAACGATCCGGAAAAATTCGTACAAATTGTAAAAGCGTTGGAACCCACTTTTGGTGGAATCAATTTGGAAGACATAAAGTCTCCTGAATGTTTTTACATAGAGCAGCAGTTAAAGAAAATATGCAATATTCCTGTGATGCATGACGACCAGCATGGCACTGCCATCATTTCTGCGGCTGCGCTGCTGAATGCTTTGGAAATACAAAAGAAAAAAATTGACAAAATTAAAATAGTGGTGAACGGCGCCGGAGCGGCTGCAATGGCCTGCATGCACCTATACGAATTGCTGGGAGCCAGGCATGCCAACTTTATGGTGTTTGACCGCCACGGAATTATTTACAAAGGACGGGAAGATGTGGAAGAACAGAAACTACCCTTTTGCGTGGATGCTAAATTCAAAGACTATGATCTCGCCAGGGCTATGAAAGATGCCGATGTGTTTTTGGGTCTCAGCGTAGGAAATGTAGTAACCCCGGAAATGATTAAAAGCATGGCCAGGAATCCCATTGTATTCGCCATGGCTAACCCCGACCCGGAAATCAGTTACGAAGCTGCGGTGGGTGCACGCAAAGACATCATCATGGCCACGGGTAGAAGCGATTTCCCTAACCAGGTTAATAATGTACTAGGCTTCCCTTATATTTTTAGAGGGGCTTTAGATGTGAGGGCCACCCAGATAAATGAAGCCATGAAGATGGCGGCGGTGAAAGCATTGGCAGCCTTGGCAAAATCCGGCGTACCAGATGTGGTAAACCTTGCCTACAATGATAAGAATATAGCATTTGGACCAAATTATATCATCCCAAAACCAGTAGATCCCCGCTTACTCTCTACAGTAGCACCAGCAGTGGCCAAGGCCGCTATAGCTAGTGGCGTGGCCCGCAAAATTATTACCGATTGGGATGCGTACGAAATAGAACTGAATCAAAGACTCGGTATGGACAACCAGCTTAGCAGGGCCATTGGTGCCAAGGCAAGGCAGGACCCCAAGCGAATTGTTTTTGCTGATGCCGAAAACGTAAAAATATTGAAAACAGCACAGCTCGTACTGGAAGAAAAAGTGGGATATCCCATGTTGTTAGGTAATGAAAAAAACATACGGGAGCTTGCAGCATTACAATCGATAGACCTCGAGGGAATACCCATTATAGATCCGAAGCATGAGGACACACAGGAACTACGGAAGGACTTTGGCGAATTGTTTTTTGCAAAACGGCACCGCAAGGGCGTCAATAAATATGAAGCGCCAAAGATCATGAGAGACCGCAACCACTTTGGTTGTATGATGGTAGAAACCGGCATGGCAGACTGCATGATTAGCGGCCTTAGCAGAAACTACCCGGATACCATCAAACCTGCCATACAAATTATTGGTACCGAACCTGGAGTGAATAAGGTGGCTGGAATGTACCTTTTGTTTACTAAAAAGGGGCCGCTCTTTTTAGCAGATACCACGGTCAACTTCAACCCTACAGCAGAAGAACTGGCCGAGATTACCCTACTAGTGGCTAAAGAAGTCCGTAACTTCAATATCACCCCAAGGGTAGCCATGTTGTCTTATTCTAATTTCGGAAGCAGCGATTCACCGGAGGCTAATCTGGTGCGCAAAGCAAGAGAGATTGTAAAGCAAAAAGCTCCAACCCTAATCTGCGATGGAGAGATGCAGGGCATCATGGCTTTTAATAAAGATATTGTGCGGGAAAACTACCCTTTTACGGAGGTATTGAAAGGAGATGTAAATACCCTCATTTTCCCGAACCTTGCAGCCGGCAACATTGCCTACAATTTGTTGCAGGAAGTAGGTGGGGCGGATAGTATTGGCCCGATCTTACTGGGGTTAAATAAACCGGTACATGTATTGCAATTGGGAAGTTCAATCCGTAGTATATTTAACATGGCGATTGTAGCGGTAATTGACGCACAACAAAAATCGAAGTCAATTACAGAGGAAGAAATGAAAAAAAGCAAATGGTGGAAGCGTTCTGAAAAGAAAAAAATCGCAACACCAGTCACCCAAAACCAGGTCAACTAACATTTCATGAACTTTTTTACACATTTTGGGAAATACATGCTCATGTTCAATGGCATGTTTCGCCGGCCTGAAAACTCTAAACTTTATTGGAAAGAGTTTATGCACCAATGCTCAGATATCGGCATCAATTCCCTTGGCATCGTATCTATTATCTCTGTTTTTATGGGTGCGGTAAGTACCGTGCAAACAGCTTACCAGTTGGTATCGCCGCTTATAGCCCGCACTGCCATTGCGCAAATTGTTAGAGACACCGTTATACTTGAATTTGCGCCTACACTGGTGTGTATTGTGCTAGCCGGTGTGGTGGGTAGCAAAATTGCGAGTGAACTGGGCAACATGCGGGTAAGCGAGCAAATTGATGCCCTGGAAATTATGGGTATCAACACCAAGACTTACCTGATTATGCCTAAAATAGTTGCCGCCATTGTAACCATTCCAATGCTGGTGGTACTGGCTATGGTGCTCGGCATCCTTGGAGGCAGAATGGCCGGTGCAGCAGCTGGCATACTTTCTACAGATACTTTTGACCGCGGGCTGGCACAAGGCTTTATGCCCTTCAATGTAATTTTTTCTCTTATTAAGGCCTACACATTTGCCTTTATCATCAGTTCTATTCCGGCATTCTATGGTTACTATGTAAAAGGTGGTTCGCTGGAAATCGGCAGATCCAGTACAAAATCTGTGGTAGTAAGTTGCGTGGTTATTTTGCTTTCAGACTATGTATTGGCAGCCCTGCTGCTATAAACAAACCCCTTCGCTTCCTAAAGGGGGAACTGGGAATATCGGTTCGTAAAATATTTTTTTAACCTGGTGCTCTAGATATTATTAGAGACTAAAAGCTCCGCCAGCCGGCGGATTGGGACCTATGATAGAATTTAAAAATATTAAAAAGAGTTTTGGTGATAAACTGGTTTTGGATGGTGTGAGCCATGTGATGGAAACCGGCAAAACCAATCTTATCATAGGTACCAGCGGCAGCGGTAAAACTGTTTTGCAAAAATGCCTGGTAGGATTGTTCGAACCAGATGAAGGCGAGATTATTTACGATGGAGTTAGTTTTACAGATATGACCCAGGACGAAAGAAAAATGCTGCGCCAGCAGGTAGGCATGCTGTTTCAGGGATCAGCCTTGTTTGACAGTATGACGGTAGAAGAAAACGTTATGTTCCCTTTGAGCATGTTTACCAACGATACATCTACCGTTAAGAAAAAAAGAGTGAATGAAGTGCTGGAGAGAGTAAACCTGGAAGGCAGCAACAAAAAATTTCCCTCAGAGATCAGTGGAGGTATGAAAAAGAGAGTGGGTATTGCCCGGGCAATTGTCTTAAACCCCAAGTACCTTTTTTGCGACGAGCCCAACTCCGGCCTCGATCCGCAAACATCAATGATCATAGATAAATTGATTAAAGAGCTTACGATAGAATACAATACCACTACCATCATCAACACTCATGACATGAACAGTGTGATGGAAATTGGCGACAATATTCTTTACATGGCTGAAGGCAAAAAAGAATGGAGCGGCAACAGCGACGATATCATCTTCTCTAAAAACGAGCGCCTGAATGAGTTCATTTTTGCCTCACAATTTTTGCAGGATGCTAAAAATATGCGCATGATGCAAGCCGAGGGTACTGTAGACGAGGCTGGTAATATTATTAAAAAATAATACTACCGGTTGCGCATGAAGGCAACCAACATAAAAATTTTTGAAAATGGCCCCAGCTTTAATAAAGCTTGGGGTATTTTTTTTTGAAAAGACAGCATCTTTACAACGGCACCTGGCAATTCCTCCTGCCAGCCGGTAGCCACGATTGCTTCTTTTGTATGTACGCCCAGGTTCCTGAACATGCGCCAGTGATAATCATACACCCACACATTTTTTAAGATATCTACACCATGTTTTTGCAGTACATACATACTTTCGGGTAGCACTACTTCTTTTACATGTTTGGTGGTTTGTGTTACCTGCTCCTCCCCCAGGCCAATGTTTACCAAATTGCCGGGTAGGTAAACAAAACTTTTCTTTTGAGTTTTTAGGAAGCGGATATAGCCCTCAAAATCTACCAGCCACCTCAACTTTTCATCGTAAAATATTTCCGGACTATTTCTTTGAAAAACCGCACTGGGTGGACCAATAAAATTTCTTTTAAAAAGATTGAGCGGATTTTTACTCAGCAACCGTCGGTTAAGACTACTGCAAAAAACAGGATCCATTTTGCCCGTATCCAGGTGCACATTAAAAAAAGCAGAGAAACAAAAATCTACGGTCGGGTTACGCTCCAGGCAATTATAGTATTCCTGGAGGGCCTCATCGCAGGAGAGCCAATCGTCATCATGAATTAATTTAATATACGCCCCCTTTGCATGCTGCATGGCATAGTTCCAATTGGCAGGAGTGCCTTTTGCCGGAACATTTTTTAGGTACGTAATGTTCAGTCGGGACTTGTATTCTTCCGCAATTTCCCACACGCTATCATCGGGGCTATCATCACTCAGTATCACTTCAAAATCTTTGAAAGTCTGGGTAGTCAATGCACCCAGGTTACGCCTTAAGTAATCAGCGTTTTTATATGCAGGAATACAAACTGATATTTTCATTTTTATAAAACAGCCGGGGGCTGCATTGCAAACATATCAATAAAATTCGCCGCATTGGTGGTGGGTGCATTAAAAGTTGTCGCACCGAAAAATAGATTTGTATTTTAAAAGTGACTAGGAGCTAGAGCTCCCCTCTCTTTTTTAGAAGGCTCCGATAATTTTGGAGGAGATGCGTTGGGAGTGAAGGAAAAAGGTTGCGACATTTCAACTGCTCCCAGTGCCCCATCGGGGCGGAACCTTTGTAGAAAATAGAAGGATTGGATTCTTTGCTCCTTAGGAGCAATTCTTGTTTAGATAGAGGGGTGTTGCTCCTAAGGAGCAAAATAAGGAGGGTTGCTCTGTAGCTACAAAGCTGCTGCTCCTAAGGAGCAAATGCAATCGTAAAAATAAGATGGTGGATGGCATACTTCAAGAATGAAAACAAAACTGCTCAGACATGGAATTTAGGCCATCTGTAATCATCGAGATTTTATCAGGCTCTACCCGTCAATACGACCAGTCCGGAAAATTTACGCTATACAGGGATATGCCTACCCTAACCGAATACATCATAGTAGATTCCGAATCTATCAGGGTGGAAGTCTTTCGCATCAATGAGCAAAAGCGTTGGGAGTTGCAGGAATATAAATCCATCAACGACACACTCTCCATCCCCTTCCTGCAAATCGAAATTTCGCTGGCAGATATTTACGAACCCACAAAACTTTAGCAGCCGCCCGGTATTTCATTTATTAAAACGCTCCATCGCTGCCACTACCAGCTTTTTTGGGCAAAATACCGTTAATTTGCTGCACAATATTCAAAAAAGGATTTATGAAGATAGATTTCAAAAAGTTACTGCCACACATCATTGCAGTGCTGGTATTTTTAATAGTTGCAGTGGTATTTTGCAAACCTGCGGTTGAAGGGAAAGTAGTATACCAACACGATTTGCAGGGATGGAGAGGCATGGTGCAACAGTCTATTGAATTCAAAGAAACTTATGGCCACTATCCGTTATGGACCAACAGTCTTTTTAGCGGTATGCCGGCTTTTCAAATAGCGATGGATGCAACGCACTCTTTAAGTATGGGGCATTTTGAAAAAGTAATCAGCCTTGGTTTGCCACAACCCATCAACTTCTTCTTCCTGGCTTGCATTTGTTTGTATTTCCTCTGTATTGTATTGCGCATCAACCCGTGGATCAGTATACTTGCCGGCCTGGCGTATGCATATTCTACCTACGATCCTGTGATCATCATGGTGGGTCACGTTACCAAGATGGCTTCTATGGCTTATGCGCCAGCAGTACTGGGGGCTTTCTTACTTATTTTAAACAGAAAATACTGGACGGGCACCGCCCTCCTGATACTCTTTTCTTTTTTACTGATCTCGCAAAATCATGTGCAGATTGTTTACTATACTTTACTCATCGCATTGTCTATAGCCATCGCTTATGCGGTAAAAGCCTTTAAAGAAAAGGAAGTTTTGCATCTTGCTACATCTGGCGGGCTCGCTATTGTAGCAGGGCTTATTGGTCTTGCAGCAGCAGCCATTACCCTGATGCCCACAGCCGAATATGCAAAAGAAACCATGCGTGGTGGCCGTTCGGAGCTCACAGATTCTACCAATCTTGGCAATAAAACCAAGGGCGGACTGGATAAAGACTATGCTTTTAACTGGAGCTACGGTATCGACGAAACCCTGACACTGTTAGTCCCCGGCATGTATGGCGGTAGCAGCGGCGGCGAGCTTACAGAAAAATCTGCAGTAGCCAGCGCCCTGGTAGAGCAAGGAATTCCTGAAGAAAATGCTGCACAGGTAGCCCGGCAATTGCCCACTTACTGGGGAGCGCAACCCAACACTTCGGGCCCTGTTTACCTGGGCGCTATCATTTGCTTTTTATTTATACTTGGGCTTGTTTATTTAGATACCTGGCACAAATGGTGGATCGTTGCCGTTACTCTTTTTGCCATTATCCTGGCATGGGGCAGCAACTTCAAGGCCTTCAATTATTTTCTGTTCGATTACATGCCGGTGTACAATAAATTCCGGGCGCCTACCATGGCCCTCGTTATTCCGCAACTTACAGCTGCAGTAATGGCCGGGCTGGTTTTGCAAAAATTCTTTTTTGGCGGCGATGCAAAAGAGCTCTTGTTTAAAAAACTAAAATTGTCTGTTTACATCACTGCAGGCGTATTGGCACTTACAACGCTTTTGTATTTCAGTTTCAATTACAGCAGCCAGAGTGATTCCCGCATCAAAGAAAATTTTACCAACAACATGTTACAGGGGCAGGCTGCACCCAGCCCGCAAGTACAAGCGCAGGCAAACGAGTTTGGACAATCCATTGTTCGGGCGTTAGCAGACGATCGCAAAGGAATGTTTGGCAGCGATTTGCTCCGCAGCATGTTGCTCATAGCAGCCGCTATTGTTGTACTGGGCTTGTTTGCAAAAAATAAGATGAAAGCAAACGTAGCCGTTGCCATTTTGATAGCACTCACACTAATTGATCTTTTGCCAGTAGCCAAAAGATATTTGAATGAAACAAATTTTGTAGAAAAAGGAAATATTGAAGAAGAGTTTGCTCCTTCCAACGCAGACAAAATGATTTTGCAGGATCCTGATCATAAAAATTTCAGGATATACAATGGGGAAGATCCTTACAACAATGCCAAGCCTTCATACCATCACAATTCTGTTGGTGGATACAACCCGGCCAAACTGGCTATTTACCAGGACCTGATAGAGCGCCAGCTCAGCAAAGGCAACATGCGCATATTTGATATGTTGAATACTAAATATTTTATAGTGCAGGATCCACAAACGGGTGTACCTGCTGCGCAGCAAAACCCAGGTGCCATGGGTAATTGCTGGCTGGTAAAAGCAGTGCAATTTGTAAACAATGCAGATGAAGAAATGAAGGCGCTGGATAATTTCAATCCAAGAGACACAGCGATTATTGATAAGCGCTACCAGGCCAAAGTAAAAGGTACACCGCAGTTTGATTCTGCTGCCACCCTCACATTGGTAGAAAATATCAACGATACCGTGCGTTATGCCTACAACGCTGCCACGCCACAATTTGCGGTGTTTAGCGAAATATATTATGACAAAGGATGGAATGCTTATGTAGATGGGAACAAAACAGATTATGTGCGGGTGAACTACGTATTGCGTGGCATGAGCTTACCAGCAGGCAAGCACAATATAGAATTTCGCTTTGAACCGGAGTCTTACAAGCGAGGTAATACCATTGCTCTGTGGGCAACTATACTAGGCTTTCTTGCACTGCTTGCTGCC
>JBKJKD010000338.1:0-3790 GCA_046597635.1 Ferruginibacter sp.
ATAGCGCCGGATGATAAAGTACGTGCCATTATTGATGTAAAGAATTTTGAAGATGAGGAATACATCAACAATCACTTTATTGTTTTGTGTACCAAGAATGGTATCATCAACAAATCGAGATTGAAAGATTTCAGTCGTCCACGCCAGAGCGGTATCAATGCCATCGACATTAGAGAAGGTGATCAGTTGATAGCTGCGAGGATGACAGATGGTAACAGTGAGATTATGATGGCGGTAAAAAGTGGCCGTGCTATCCGTTTCCCTGAGAGCAAAGTGAGGGCAACCGGCCGTGGTGGTATTGGTGTTTTTGGTATTGAGGTAGATGAAAAGAATGATGCAGTAGTAGGAATGGTTTGTGTGGCCAAAGATGATAAAACAAAAACCATATTGGTAGTAAGCGAAAAAGGATATGGCAAACGCACCAAACTAGACGATCCTGAAACAGGTGAGCCAAACTACAGGATAACCAATCGTGGTGGTAAGGGTGTTAAGACCATCAACGTTACAGACAAAACCGGTGGCCTGGTAGGTTTGCTGGATGTTACGGAGCAGGAAGATCTGATGATCACTTGCGTGTCTGGTATCACTATCCGGATGGCAGTGAACAAGATCAGCGAACTGGGGCGTGCAACACAAGGAGTGAAATTGATAAAGGTAGATGAGGGGGATAGCATTGCAGCCATCACACAGCTTGACGAGCAGGAAGAAGATACAGATTTGTTGGAAGCTGCAGTGGTGCTGGATGAAAACGGTAAAGCTGTAGAAGATACCACAACAGCAACTACACCAGATGTAGAAATAGGGGAAATATCAACCGGTGTTTCGGATGCAGCTGACGATGCTACCAAAGATGATACTTCTGAAGATGAAACAGAACCTGACGAAGAAGTGTAGCTTTCACTTTAGGAAATTGCGATGGCCCCCAAAACTGGAGGCCATCTTTTTTATGTTACTGGCTGAGTCAGGCAGACGAGCCAAAGGGGATAGAATACTTATTGTTTGCGAAAGTGTTGGCGGGCTGGGTTTTGATCCGATATAAAAAGACCCAGCCTTTAAAATGGCCTGGGTCCAATCACTTTGTACTTCGCACAAGAAAATACTACTTCATAATTTTTTTAGTTTCCACTACCTCTCCATTTACGATTAACCTGGCAAGGTAGAGCCCAGCAGGGATTGATGAAAGCCCATCAACATATAGCTGGTTATTACCCTGTGCAATTTCGATTTTTTTAGACTTAAGGTTCATGCCAGTTATACTTGAAATACGGATCTCGGCACTTCCCCTGACCTCGCTGTCGAATTGTACTTTTATTTTTTCTGTAAATGGATTCGGGGAAGTTTCCATTTTAATATGGAGACTTTGCGATAAATGCACATAAGATAGATTGCTATAGCTAACTTTTCCGGCTGAATTGGTTTGTTTGATTCTATAATAGATGGTTGCTTTACCGTTTAGTTCTTCCGATGCGTCTGAAGCTTTGTAGATGTTTAAGTTATTTTTTCTAATCTCTTCAATGGTCGTTTTTATAGGCGAAAAACTGATACCATTGTACGATCGTTCCACGATTATATTGTTGATGTCAATTTCTTCGTTTGTCTGCCAGTTTAAAATGGCTTTGTTACCATTGCCTACTGTATTTAAAGTCAAATATTGTGCAGGCAGTACTATAACATTCGGAATATTAATTGGCCTGAAATAGATACAGCTGAATCTATCCTGTGGAATAAAAGTTGGATCAGTCACACTTCCAATTCTGATCTCGCTGATTTTACTTTTATTGATGTAGCGATAGTTGATATTGCTTACGTAAGCAGCAGTATCTATCCCGGGAAAGTTTAGAATGGTGCTGGTTGCTTTTAACAACCCGCCCGTTTGTAGTAAAGAAAGTGTGGTAACGTTGGAAACGCCATAACTGGTGAAATCGTTAGCGGCTATCATTTCCCGGATCCTGTCATTGTCACCATCAACATCAATTGCAGATAAAGTAAAGCAGATAAAAGTGTGCTCGCTTTCATCACTTGACGCTACAAAATCCATTTTAAATTTTACATAGGATTCAACTGCGCCCATAGTTTCAGGGGTTTTCACAACAGGCTGCCATGCCTCACTGTATCCATAAGTATTGTCATCAACGCTAGTAAGGCTTGCCCCACCAACAATATCAGTGACGGTAACTATTGCGTCAACACCGTCAATAACAGATGGAAATTTGTATCTGGCATTTATGGCACGATCGGTACCCGATATGAGAACAGGATTGATAAATTTCATGCCGGGAGCAACGCATTGGGCATAAATGGAATGTGTGTTGGAGAAAAAAAGCGTAACAGTAAGTACTACCGTACACAGGAGTGTAGAGTAACATTTCATTTCTTTGTGGTTTGAGGTTTACTTAAATGTGGTTTTTCTGCGAGACATCAATTTTGGGTTTCAGGCAAAACTGAGTAGCATTTAAGAAATACTGGAGATCTGAATCAGAATGTTGGAATAACCGAGGTAATGGTCATTATCAAATTCAGAACAAACATAATTAGTTTTTCCGAAAAGCGCAGATTTTAGAGACAGTATTTTTACTAAGCAAAAAGTATAATTACCTAAGATATTGATTTTTAATATCTTAATATGTAAAATAAATTTTATAGGAATCTTGAAAAATGATCATTTTTAGCCTGTAAAAGCGGCAAATTCATGAATAGCGGATGAGATTTCCCGCAAAGCAAGTCATTAGTGTACATTACGTTCTTCTTCCGCACAATCCATGGGGTAAATATGCTCGAATTGCTGCATAACCGGTAAAATAGCGTTTAGGATTAGTCCTATCAAAAGGAACTGACCAGTTGGGTAGCAGTCATTATTTATAGCATTAATGTTCTTTTTTACCGAATACTTAAACAAAGGCAATAAATCGAAATCACATTTTGCAGTTGCAGTTTTATTGCTGATATTCCGTGTCCAAATTATTAACAACAAGTATGAGAAAATTCTTTTTTGCTATTGCAGCAATAGGTGCCCAGCTTATTGCCTTTTCCCAAACAATCGATCTTACCAAACAATTTAAAAATTATATACCACGGAGTATTGGCCCCGCAGGTATGAGTGGCCGGGTAACGAGCATAGATGCTGTGCATACCAATCCGGATATCATTTACCTGGGAACGGCCAGCGGTGGGGTATGGAAAACAGAAAATGGAGGTGCAAACTGGGTACCGGTATTTGACGAGCAACCGCTTCAAAATATTGGAGCCGTAGCCATTACCCAGAGCAATCCAAGTGTAGTGTGGGCGGGCACCGGAGAAGGTAATCCCCGAAATTCTATTAACCTTGGAGAAGGTATTTATAAAAGTTTGGATGGCGGTAAAACCTGGAAGAGTATGGGTTTGCAAAAAACAAGAAATATTCATCGCATTATCGTTAACCCCAACAACCCAGATATTGTGTATGTGGGCGCCATCGGTAATCCCTTTGGTGTGCACGCAGAGAGAGGCGTATATAAAACCACGGATGGCGGTGAGTCCTGGAAACTGATTTTGCATACCAATGATTCCAGCGGAGTGGGTGATATGATCATGGACCCCTCTAACCCAAACAAAATATTCGTAAATATGTGGCAGCATGGACGTACTCCCTGGAGTTTTACCAGCGGGGGTAAAACCAGTGGCATCTATGTAACCTACGATGCAGGCAACAGCTTTAAAAAATTAGGAAAAGAAGAAGGTCTGCCAGATGGTAACTATGGGCGTGTAGGACTTGCCATTAGTGCAAGTCAGCCAAACAGGGTGTATGCCCTGG
>JBKJKD010000207.1:0-4772 GCA_046597635.1 Ferruginibacter sp.
TAGGCGCTGCAGGGCCATGGCAAGCATTGGATTATTTGCAGGCATCCCGTCTTTGAATGGTGCCAGCAAACCTTGCGCAATCAAATAATCCTGGCGAACCCTAAGCGAACCCAGCGACACATTTCCTTTGATGATTTCGCCTGTTCGGGGATCAGTCACGGAGGCTCCGTAACTCCAGCCCCTTGTAGAGCGGTGCACCCAGTTGATCATGTTGTATCGAATGTCCATGGGGTCTGCATCTGCAGGCAATATTTTTACCTGGAAGGCATTGCGATAACCAGATGCTTCAAAGGCCTGGTTCCACCATTGGGCACCATCGAGTAGCGCAGTGCGAATGGGCTCGGGCGTGCCATTATCCAGGTAATAAACAATTGGCTTGACGGCTTCGCTCACGGCAGCAGCAGGATCTTTTTTGTGCAGTCGGTGGCGAATGATAAATGATTTGTTGATGGGTTCGGTAACCGGCGTACTATAATCAAAATAAGACATGGGGATGGCGCCAGATCTTGGATCAAAAACCCGGGGTTTGTAATTGGCATCTGGCACTCTGACAAAGGAATGATGCATCCGGAGTGTAAAGCTGTTGCTTACTGGTACTACAGCACTCACAAGCCGACCGGGAGTAGCATCCTTGGTTACAAAACTGATACTGGCTTCCAGCTCGGTATTGTCAGGAAAGTTTTTTGTTCTGGGCAAATGAAGCGCACTGCGGGAAAGATCAACACTGTAGTTTCCCTGCCGCTGGTTGGAGAGCCTGCTACTCACCTCCATGGCATCCCTCAATAAAAAAGCTGTAGCATCTACGAGTACTGCTCCATCTGTGGCGGCCTCTGCAGTAAAGCCCCATAAAGTTGAGGGGGCAAAAGATTCTTCCACGGCACTTTTTTCGGCGGCATCGCCGGAGCTTGCCCTAAAATTCAGGTTAGGTTGTACCATTAAAATCTTATTGCCTACTCTGGTAAACTTAATGATAGCGGTGTTTCCCAGCAGGCCCCTATCCAATCCAATATCATTGGAGCCCAAGCCACCCGGCAAAGATGTTTGGTATAAAATATCCTGATCGAAGCTGTTAATCTCCATCCATAATTTACCTGCATCAGCATCCCAATAATAGTTCATAAAGCCTGGCTGCTTTGATAAACTTTTCGTTTTTTCGGCTATACCCGGCAAGCTTTGCGAATAGGTAAATAATGGCAGACAAATAAATGCCAATAAAAATTTTCTCATGTATGAATTATTTTAGCAGACTTAAACCTACGATTTAGTTTTGGTTCAAGGATAGGTGAGGAAAATCTGATAGCCCGGATTTGTGAACCGGTGATCGATCAAATTGGAAATTTTAGTGATATCGTATTGGCACAAGATGCTTACACTCTTGGCGTAAAAATGAAAGGAGCGGAACTGCCGATTTTATTGCTTTTAGTCAAGGGAATAAAGAGCAACTGGGTGAGACATAAGATCTCTCAAAAAGTGAAGATGGAAATTTAAAATTTTACAAAGTAAAATGATGTTGCCACATGCGTGTGAGACCCGGAGATTGCGACACCTGCATTAAACCTTCAAAAGCTCCGGCCTCTTCCTCACTACGCTTCTCGTTTAAGCTCCCTTCTCCTTTGCTATTCTTGTGCTCCTTTCCACCGGTGGGCAACACTTCAGTTTTTTTATCGAAGCCTACTTCTGTTAGTGGCTGCCCGAAATCAGGTGGCCGTTTATGCTGAAAAATCTCTTTCTTCTGAAAGTTCTGTACCGGTTACTCTCTGGGTCGATACCTTCCGGGTGATGAGTCAAAAAAAGTTTTTCGTTGTTATTGCTTATCTCAGACTTGGATCCTCAAAAGTGTTTCCCTGACTGATATCGCCGGTTTCATATCCTTTTTTAAACCAATACATTCGTTGAGCGGAAGTACCATGTGTGAAAGCATCGGGTACAACTTCGCCTGTCGATCTTTTTTGCAAATTATCATCGCCAATTGCGTTGGCGGCGGTAAGGGCTTCCTCGATATCACCAGCATCAAGTAAGTTTTTATTTTTGGTATAATGTGCCCAAACCCCTGCAAGAAAATCTGCCTGCAATTCCATCATAACCGAATATCGGTTAGCTTCTACTTCGCTAACCTTGCCCCGTAAGCGCTGCATTTTCTCTGCAGTTCCATTTAGGTTTTGAATGTGATGCCCCACTTCGTGTGCCACCACATAGGCCATAGCAAAATCTCCGGGTGCATTAAATTTGGATTGCAGTTCCTGGTAAAAGGAAAGATCTATGTAAAGCTGGTTGTCACCCGGGCAATAAAAAGGACCGGAGGCCGCACTGGCAGAACCACATGCTGATGCAACGGACCCTCTGAAAAGTACCAAGGTAGGTTCACTATAGCGTTGACCCTGATCGGCAAATACTTTGTTCCATACATCTTCCGTTTCTGCAAGTACCACTTTTACAAATTGTGCACGATCATCGTCAGCCTTTTGTTCTTCAGGGCTAAGCGTCTGCTGGGTAGCCTGTGGCGAAAGCTGTTGAAGTTGCGAGGGATCAATCTCCCCTCCACTCAGAACAGAATAAAGGATGTAAACAATTACACCCACAATACCGCCCCCTGCTGCCAGGCCGCCACCACTCACTCCGCGGCGATCATCTACATTAGAACTACCTCTTCTTCCTAACCATTGCATATTATTTTATTTAAGGTTAAAGTAAATTTTTAAACATCTTCATCGAGACTATCGGTATAAAGATATGCACAATGTGTACCATTTTTATTGTCCCCTCGCCTATAGCAAAAATGAAAGGTCGGTACCAGGTTCAATTTCTGCCTTTTGTAGCTCGCCCTCAGCCATACTGAACAGCAGTGCGGGTTTGGCACCCACAAGTTGTACTCTTTTATCCTGCATCTGTATGGCAGTACCTTCTGGCAGCGCTACTATGGGTACACCTGGGTTGAGTTGTAAAAATTCCTGTAGTCGCTGGTCACGGGTTTCTCCGTTGTGGCCGGCCGGTTTTTCATTATTGTAATGTGGGTTTATTTGAAATGGAAAAAGTCCGAGGGCATTAAAACTTTTTGGCTCTATAATGTGCATATCGTTGGTGGTGCCAATGGATGGGCCTAGAATGTTGGCGCCTGCACTCCAGCCTATGTATGGCACTCCGCCATTTACTTTGTCTCTAATAAGATCCAGCAATTTTAGATGATAGATGTCGTGTAATAATTTAAAAGTGTTACCTCCGCCAACCAGGATTACTTCTGCATTTTCCAACACGTCTTTGGCAGTTTTTGGGGTTACAATTTCGATTGTGTAAGAGTCATTGTTGAGGCCGTTTCTAACCATTTCCCCATAAGCGCTCGCATCATCTGACACGGAAGCGAAGGGGATAAAGGCTACTCTCAACTTTTTATCTCCCAAAAAATCTTTTACCAACGGTGCTGCCTGCTCAAGATAACTTCCACCTCCTACACGAGAACTGCTGAATGCAAGGATCCTATTTTTTATCATAAGAATAAGCTGTTTAAATACAAGTAGAAAAATATTGTAAGCAAGTTTAGCATATAATCTTGAAAGGGAGCGCATTAAAAAAGGCTTCTTTGCAGAAGCCTCCATTTGTTATCCTAAATCTTTTAACCATTTTACCAGGTCGTCTTTAGCCTTACCGGTTTTTTGTTGAACACGCCCCCACCACTCTTCATCTTTTCCTTCTTCGTATACCAAATCATCGTCTGTTAGATCCCCGTATTCTTTTTTAAGTTTTCCTTTCCATTCGTTCCAGTTTCCTTTTACTTCCATCTTATCCATAATAAAATATTTTAGGTGAATAAGAAAATTTAGCTAAAAAACCATGCCATGATATGAATCTGAAAACCCTTCTGAACTGAGCCGACAACAAATCAAATCCTTAGCAAGTAACTTTTTACTAACCCCTGGCCTGGGCACCTGTTTGGCTGACTTAAACTTTACATTAAGTTTCAAATCACCACTTGCCATTCAAATCTTTCTGCATTGTAACCCTCTCTCATTTCGTGCATTTCAATGCTTTCTTGCACATGTTTACCATTTCTGAGACCTTGATTCCATTATTTTACCTAGTCAAAAAATTTAGGAGTGCGTTTAAAGTTGGCTACACCAATTGCAGCCACTGAGCGTCTTCTTCTTTTACGAATACCTTGCTCCTATTAATTTCTCCTGTGCGGGGGGCAGGTATTATTATGGTTTGTAAATCATCCAAGTCTATAAAGTTTGCAGTGGAGAATGATTTGCAAAACTTGTAGATTTTTCAGTTAGGGCTGTCAGTACAAGTGAACTTTGGGTTTACATAAGTAAGCAAAGTTTTACCTAATTGCATAGCACCACATCCCAGCTCATATTAAAATAAAAAACTTTATGGGATTAATTTTCCCCAATAAAGACAATAATTCCATCCTCATCGGAAAACCATTGCTGGATCTTGTCAGGATACTTATTTATCCATTTCCTTAATGCCGATCAGTACTTTTACCGGGTTGTTTCATTTTTATAAAAATACTTAGCCAGGGCGCTTTAGAGATTAGTATGGTTATTCAACTCAACATCGCTCTGCAAAGCCCGCTGTATGCTCGTCTCTTGCTACAAATAAAAGTTGTCCTGATTTTTCGGGCCGCTTGGCTAAAAGACAATTTTTACTATAGCGTACACGCTTTCTCTAATAATTTAAAAACAGCACATTTTAAATATTGCTCCAAACCCAATGATTTTTCATCAAGCCAAATTTAACTGGAGTGTTTCTAATTGCTATTACCCTCATTTGGC
>JBKJKD010000224.1:0-23379 GCA_046597635.1 Ferruginibacter sp.
GCTGTCACAAAAATATATTCATCTTTTTTATCACTGCCTTCAATTACACCGAGCACATTGCTGGCCATAATAACCTCACGATTTTTTTTATACTTCAGGGAAGTATTATTTTTTAATGGCAAGTAATCGGCTTTAACAAAGCCCGTATTTGCTTTGGCTTTGGCAAGCAACGCTTCCAGTGGAAAGCCCGGAATTTTTTTTGCGAACTCATGACTTAATAACGCATAGTTTATTTTTTTACCATCCGTTGGGCGGGGATAATAGGCATTTGTTTTTTTAGCGGCATCAGTTGCCCGCTGGGTAAAAGTTGCCTGGGTAGGGTTGATAACGAGTGCACCTACTGCTCCTTTGCTGGCGGCCAGTGCAAGTTTTTTGGTGAGGCCGGGGAAGCTCCAGGCAGAACCACGACTTGTGCTGTTGCCAATTAAATACTTCCCATTTTCTTTTGGTTCTCCCAAAAAGAAAACCACCACACAGCCCTTCACATCAAGGCCAGCATAATCATTGTACAAACTGTCTTCAATGCCATAACCCACAAACTGCAATTTCTTGCTTTTAAATTTTCCTTTTTCATTCACGTTTACCGGTGCCAGGTAATCTGTGCCAAAAATAGCTTCCGTTTTATCTAGCATAAAGGTTGAACTGATCACACTGTCTTTGTACAGCGGATAAAATTGCTGGTACCCTTTTGCAGGTATGGAAGAAGCCAGACCTATTGTTTTGAAATGACTTTCTATATATGCTGCTGCTTTGCGTTGTCCGATGGTACCGGTTTCACGGCCTTCCATGGAGTCGCTTGCTATAATGGATAAGTGCTTTTGTAATTGTGCTACGTTGATATAGTTTGCATAAGAGTCGGCATTTTTGGGCTGTGCAAATACCGTAGCGCAAAAGAATAGAAAAGAAAGTGTGAACAGTTTTTTCATCATATGTTTTTTATATAAAGGCAAAATAACTAAAGCGGGTGGCTTCAGTATTCATTTTTTATAAACGGTTAAAAAGGAGGTTAAGTTTACAAGGATGTTTTCTGAAGATTTGATCAACTATGGTAAAAAAAAATGCACTTATTAAGAGTGCAATTTTATAAAAATTTAAAATATGGTTTTAGGTCTGCTTTGCTAACAGGTAATTTTTTCAACCCTGTTGCTGTGCCGGCCACCTTCAAAAGCAGTATTCATAAAAACATCTAACATTTTTTCTGCATCTCCATCTCTTACAAATCTTGCAGGTATACAGATGATGTTAGCATTGTTGTGTTTTCGGGCCAATTCGGCTAACTCTTCGCCCCAGCAAATTGCTGCTCTTACGCCCTGGTGTTTGTTAGCGGTAATAGCAACGCCGTTGGCGCTGCCACATAATAATATCCCAAAGGCCGCTTCGCCACTTTCTACAGCATTTGCCACGGGATGTGCAAAATCTGGATAATCTACAGAGTCTTTATTGTAAGTGCCGTAATCTTTAAAAGACATTTTTTCTCCTTCTAAAAAAGAGATCAGGTCTTCTTTGCAATCGAAGCCGGCATGGTCGCATCCAATGGCTATGGGTTTGGTAAGGTCGAAAGTGTACATGGGAAGAAGTTTTAAGGATGGGCAAAAGTCAAAAAATAGGACAGCATAAAGTTAAAGACTTATAACCAGTAACAAGCAACCAGACATCAGTTTAGCTCCACTCTTTTTCTTCTTTGGCTTTTTGCCTGTCTACCCCAGCTACGAGTAAAACACCAATTTCGTAGAGCAATAAAAGCGGCATCGCAACTATGATCTGGCTTGTCCAGTCTGGTGAGGGGGTTATAACTGCGGCCAATAACAGTATAACCACAAAAGCATACTTTCGAACGCCCCTCATCATCTTGGCTGTGATCAAACCAATTTTTGCAAGTACATACGCAATGATAGGTAGTTCAAAGGCAATACCACAGCCCAGTATCAAAGTGGTGATAGTATCAATATAATCTGTGAGGGTAGGCATGTACTTGTAAGCGCCGGTAGTGCCGAGGCTAAAGTTTGCCAGGAAATTAAACGTAAAAGGAGCTAATAAAAAATATCCAAAAGCGCCCCCTGTGAAAAAGCAGAGTGATACCCAAAAAATACTGCCCCGGGAGTAACGAACTTCTTTAGGAGAAAGCGCTGGTTTTATAAAACGCCACAGTTCCCAAAAAAGGTACGGGAAAGATACGATGAGTGCACCTACCATGCCGATGGACAACGCCGACATAAAGGGCCCGCTGATGGTGTTACCCTGCAGCGGTATTTCTACTGCAGGCATGCAGAGGGAATCGCCTACCCCGAGGAACTGACCGAGCCTGCAGAACCAGCCATACGTAACAAAAGAGGATTTTGCAGGAGCATAAATAATGTTGTCGAAAATCCAGTCTACTTTTATGAAAATACCTATGAAGGCAACAGCCCAAACTATCACACACCTTACCAGGTGCCACCGCAATGCCTCAAGGTGATCAATAAAGCTCATCTCCACCGCTTCATTTTCCGGATTGTTCTTCAGGCGTTTGAAGAATTTATTTTTTGCTTCTGCTGTTGTAGGCACTATTTAATATTTGGCTGTAAAGGTAAGGCTGATTGAAATGCAATTTATACCAGATTCATCCGATATACGAAACAAAGAAGAATGTGTATTGATCTTAGTAAACACACTATAAAAAAGAAGCCCCTGTAGATACAGGGGCCGTTTACCAAAACTAACTGCTTATGAGAAATTTAAATTGTTCGTTGTTATGCAGGTATAGAACCAAACAAAGTGCCAGAGTTAAAAAAGCCAATGTTAAAAAAATGGTAAGGCATTTTTCTAAATAAAAAAAAGCGCTCAACCGAGCGCTTTGGTAAGATTATTTTTTAAGAAAACCTTCAATGAGGTCCATCAACCCGCCGCCTCCATTTTTTTGTTGTTGCTGTTGGGCACCTTCGGTAAATTTAGAGAGTATATCCATCAGGCCGCCAGCGCCGGCAGAACCTTGTTCGCTACCACCAAACTGATTCACAAGATCTTGTAAATTAAATCCACTCCCTGCCTGTTGTTGCTGGGCAACCTGGCCACCGGTAATAGAATTTAAAAGCCCTTCGAGTGAAAAGCCGTTACTTCCCTGGTTGGTTTTATTGATGAGGCTGTTAAGTGCATCTGGTATCAAACTATTCGCTACCTGGTTTGCCTGCCCGCCACCCATGTTAAATTTGCTCATCAGTTTACCGGCAAAGTGCCCTATCATCATATTCACAATAGGATTGCTCATCAGGCTGCTGCCCTGCTTTTGCCCACCTCCAAACATCGACAATAAACTTTGCAATCCGCCGCCAGCCACTATGTTGCGTAACCCAGAGGCTACGGTGTTGGTAGCTTCTGCTACTACTGCATCATTTTGATCGTTTGGTACTGCCGGATTGTTAATCACAGACTCGGTAGCATTTCCTTTAATAAGGTTGAAGATTTCTTCTAACATGATAGATAGGTTTTAATAATGAAGAACAGATTATTTGCTGGTTATAAATGTAGAAGTTATTAACCAGTTTGGGATGTAAGTTTTTCCGCATTTTCGGCAAATTGGAGCGCATCTGCAAATTCTTCCAGTTCGCCATTTAAAACCGAATCTAGATTGTATACGGTAAGCCCTATCCTGTGATCTGTTACCCGCCCTTGTGGAAAGTTATAGGTGCGGATTTTAGCACTACGGTCACCTGTACTTACAAGGCTTTTACGTAAATGAGAAATGGCTTCCTCCGCCTTCCTCACTTCTTCGTCGTACAATTTTGTACGCAACATTTCCATTGCTTTTAGTTTGTTGCCCAGCTGGGAACGATCGGTTTGGCACATTACAACCAGGCCTGTAGGTTTGTGTGTTAGGAATACTTTGGTCTCTACCTTATTCACGTTCTGCCCACCTGCGCCGCCACTACGAGCGGTTTCCATCTTTACATCGCTTTCTTTTAATTCGAAATCTACCTCCTCTGCTTCAGGCATCACCGCCACGGTTACGGCACTGGTGTGCACACGGCCGCTACTCTCGGTATCTGGTACACGTTGTACCCGGTGCACTCCACTCTCAAATTTCAAAGTACCATATACATCATCTCCCGTAATTTCTACCTGCACTTCCTTATACCCACCCACGGTGCCCTCGCTTTCACTCAGCAGGGCTGTTTTCCAACCCTTTTTCTCACAATATTTAAGATACATGCGCAATAGGTCGCCAGAAAATAAAGAAGCTTCATCGCCGCCCGTGCCGGCACGTATCTCTAAAATGGCGTTCTTCTCATCAAAGGGATCTTTCGGAATCAGCATATTTCTCAACTGCTTTTCCTGTTCTTCTTTCTTTATCTCTAATTGAGGTAGCTCGGCTTTAGACATTTCCCGCATTTCCTCATCATCACTGTTTAGCACTTCTTTGTTGAACTCAATATCATCTAACAACTTTACGTATTCATTGCGTGCATTTACCAATTTTTCAAGGCTGCGGTACTCCTTACTCATGGCACCGTACTTCTTGTTATCGCTTACAATTTCCGGATTGGTGAGCGCAACGCCAAGGTTATCAAATTTTGCCTTAATGGCATCCAGTTTATCTAACATAAAAACTACCTCCTGCTAACCCTACGGGCTGTTTTAAATTGTAATAATATCTTTTTCCGGTACTGAGATGCTGTTGCTATCTCAACTTTTTTCCCCAATTTCGTTCATAAGGTATTCGCCTATGAAAACCTTCCTAATAAATAAGCCTGACGTTCACAGCTAAACCGCAACTGTAGCGGGGCGCCAAAATTACGGTATCTCAATCAATCAAATTGTATAGAAAATTTAAGCCAGCCAACATCTTTGACGGACGAAAAATGCTCCCCGAAGATCAGGTTTTAATCCTGGACGAAAACGAGCGCATCGAGGCCACGGTGCCAGCAACCGAGGCCGGTGATGATGTGCAGCCCCTGGATGGAATCTTATGCCCCGGAATGGTGAATGCTCATTGTCATATTGAACTGAGCCATATGAAAGAGATGATTCCCGAAGGAACAGGGCTGGTTGAATTTGTAAAACAAGTCATTTTAAAAAGAGATGCACCGCATCGGCCTGATCTGCCCGAAGCGGAGTATAATGAGATTTATGAGAATGCCTTAGATGAAAAACTTCGGGCTATGGCAGCTGCTGTAGAAGAGTTGTATGAAAGCGGCACGGTAGCCGTCGGCGATATCTGCAATACGGCAGACTCCCTGGAGTTAAAAAGACACAGCCCTTTGTACTGGCACAACTTTATAGAAGTGAGCGGGTTTGTAGATGCAGTGGCTGGCAAAAGATTGAAGTTTGCAGAAGAGGTTTTGGCCGCATTTATTAGAAGCCAGCAAAATGCATCTCCCGCAGGCAATACCCTTACACCTCATGCCCCTTATTCGGTTTCTAAAACACTTTTTAATTTACTGAATGATACTACGGCCGGGCAACTTGTGAGTATTCACAACCAGGAAACTGCTGCCGAAAACATGTTGTACCAACATAAGGAAGGTGCTTTTTTAAATTTGTACGAGTCGCTGGGTATTAATATCGAGGGTTTTGCCTCCACCGGAAAAAGTAGTTTGCAAAGCTGGCTCCCCTATTTTAACCAGGGGCAAAAAATGATTGCCGTGCACAATACCTTTACCCACGAAGCAGATGTTCGTTTTGCTGCACAACTGTCTAAAGACCTTGCTAGCCCACCTTATTATTGCATTTGCGTAAATGCCAATTTATACATTGAAAATACATTGCCTCCACTAAAGATGCTACTGGCAAATGATTGTAGGATGGTATTGGGCACCGATAGCTATGCCAGCAATCGCCAACTTAATTTGATGGAAGAGATTAAAACGCTTAGAAAAGTTTTTCCAGATGTTTCGCTTGAAACCATGCTGAACTGGGCTACCATCAATGGAGCCGAAGTCTTAGGCATAGATGATCAATATGGGAGTTTTGATAAAGGAAAAAAGCCAGGGCTGGTGTTGATAGATCCAGATACTTTGAAATCCCAAAGAATGAACCTTCAGGCTTCGTAATCTTTCTTTTGCCTCCGCTTACCCATAGACCTGCCGATTTTTCTAAGCATATATATAACCAGGAATAGCACTAGGACCGCCAGCACAACGGGAACCAACAGGGCCAAAATGGAAAAAGTGACGGACGCTCCATTTTCTGCGGTAGTAACCAGCGGATTGGCCAGTGTGCCAGTAGTAGCAGTAGAACCGAGCCTTAGCATGGCCATGCCCGAATGAATAACCCCGGCAGTACCACCGCCCGCTAACAAACCCAGTCCCCATTTTAATGCCGGGGAAATATCTGCGGTAATAAAGGAAGCGCTTAACAATGTGCCTGCTGCAACTGCCACCGGTAGTGCAATATGGTCAAGGGCATTGTCCAACACGGGGATGTAGTAGGCGCCTATTTCGGCAATAGAGGCTGAAACCAGGATGCCAAATGCGGTCCAGGTATTGAGCCATTCGAAGCCGCTACCAAATTGGTGAAATCCGCTGAGTGCTGCGATATTTGCTGCCAACATAGGAACAAAAATGCGGAAGCCGCTGCTGGCAGCCAGCCCTATACCTATGCAAATGGATATAAATAGTTCCATAATGGAGCAAGGCAATATTTTGGAGACTATTGCTGGTTCAAGATATTGAAGAAATGAATGATGCTCCAATATTTATTTGAGTTCTGATGGTGGAGTTGCTTTATTTCAACCCAAGACTTCTTGTAACACTTCAAGGGTTTTTATTTTACCAAAGTCAGGAATGTGAAGTGTATAATATTCCATAAACTTTAATAAGAGATGACGCCGTTTGTGGTGATTCATCTTTACCTGGTCTAGTTCGTGGGGCTGCATTATTTTTAGTAATTCTGACGTAAGTAGTGCATCTTCTGTTTCCATAAAATGGAGGTGCTCCGGTGGCAGATCTGTAAAGACTCCTTCCAACAAATCAAGGTAAACGGGTTGAGGTTCCAGCATTGAGGTGGGTTTCCAATCGCTGAATCTAAAACCAAAAAACTGGGTAAGCTGCAGGCTAAAATACAAGGGAAAATTTGCAGCTATGGCCGGCGGCGCTGTGTCTAATTGTTGCAAGGCCTCTTCGCAAAAATAAAATAGGTCGCTGTTTTGCTCCGGTTGTTTTAACGTTTTTTGCAGCAGCTCTACCATAAACACAGCAATGCTGTTTTTAACTACATCGCTCAATACATTTTTATATAAAAACGACCAGCTGCACTCCCTGATGCGGTGCATAGATTTCTGATCGTTGTGGTACACATCCATATCCAGCAAAGAACTGGGTTGATATAGGGCAGCCTTGTTACCGGTTTTTTTACTACTCCGCACGCCGTTTACCATGTAGGTTTGCACACCAAAGAGTTCTGTAAATACCGTTACCACCAGGCTTGTTTCGCCATAGCGGATACTCTTTAAAACAATACCTTTTGTTTTGTGTGTCATGCCTGCTGTACTGCCGCCAGGCAGTTCATATTTATTTTATTTTTTGTAGAACAGGGCTGGAAGTTAGCTGATTTTTACAACCTGTTTGGGCTTACCGGAAATTGCGATACAAGTGGTGTATAGCCTGTTACTTTAAAAGCGTTTTTAAAGCCATCATCTGTGAGCCCTCCCCTTTTTGTATAAATGGCCACCGCACCACCGCTACCACCTGGGTTGCCAAAAAACGGCGGTGGGTATACCTTGATGATAGCAATGTCATTAACCGGCATCATGTCGATAGTTTGCACGGGCACCATCATTTCATTCAGGTAAAACTGAACCCTATCGCCCCGCCAGCGCACTATGGGATTGATGCCGCCGATGATATTGATACCAGCTACCTGTGTCCTTACTAATTGCAAAACCGAGTTCCAGTTTTGTAGCAATGGATTATCAAGAAGATTGATGACTCTCTCATTCATATCCTTAAACAAACCGCTGGAGTATTTCTTATTAAATATTTCGCCTCTGTTGCTTGGTTTGCTGTAAACGGTTACCGCTTGCAGCACCTGCGTGGCAGGCAGTAAGCTATCCCCATCGTTGGTTGAAAATCTTTTGAGTTCTGTAGCAGATGGCGGGGTTCCCATGTAAATATTAAGGTTTTTGCCGGTGCCCGGGTTAATAACAGAATCGAGGATGGTAGCAATTTCAATATTTAAGGCGTCGCTGTTCCTTTCCTCGGGAAGTGTAAAAAGTAGCGTAGCATCTTTATCGAACAATACATTTTTATAGGTAAAGCTTCCATCCGGTAGAACGCTGGTTTCACTTTCGTAAACCGCACCCGCATGGGTAAGCAAAGTAGATTGTAAGAGTTTTACTTTTTCAGGAGTCTTCACTTTTCCAAACACCGTAAAGAGGTTTTGTAGTACAGAAAACCTTAAACGATAGGGCCCCTCGGGAATGGAGTCTGGAACGATAAGGGCAGCTTTCAATTTTCCGTTCAGCATCGGCCAACGCATTTCCCATACCATTCCATCCTCATGTTCTGCCATCAAAAACAAAGTGGCCAATGAACCTTTTTGGGTTGATTGAGTGGCTGCAATCTGGATAGTATCGCCGGGTTTAAAAGTAGATTTGTTCAATTGAACATCCAGGTTGGCCTCCTGGGCAAAACTTTTTGTAGTGCACACAATCATTAAAAGAATAACGAAGATTTTTTGGAATGGCTGTTTCATGATTTGTAAAATTGAACGCTGCTTACAAAAGTAATTACAGATAGGTAGCAGAAGATGTTAAGATTGGCGGCCAGGAGGATCCGGTATTTTAAATCAATAAAAATGTTTCTTAGCCTTATAGTATTCTGGCGGTTCCGAAAAAATGTCGCCCCGCTGGGCAATGTCATTAAGTTAGAGAGGGACAGCTCCAGAGGAGCGAAATTTTGGTAGAAGTACAAATTAAAATTAGAGTTGTTAGCCTCGTAGAGGCGACAGTATAATGTAAGCGTTTAAAAAATGTCGTGCCTATGGCACTTTACGAGCCTTTTAAAAATGTGGTTCTACCAAAATACCGCCGCTACAAGGCTTAACTTAATGAAATTGCCCGAAGGGGCTTTGCACGCCCACATTTTTGGGCTACCAAAGTTTCAGCACAACGGGCTTTCTTAAGACGTAATACCGGGCAGTGCTAAGATAATGCTGCGCCGACCTAAAATTTTGGTAGCCCCATCGGGGCGAAATTTTTTTAATCTTCAATCACCTTGACTACAGCTTTGGAGCTGCCTTGCATTCCTTCTGCCTCAAAACCTTTTTATGTAAACGGGCTATGAGCGTTAAATAAACTTTCTTTGCAAAAAAATAAAGTATGTGGAAAGCTTTGGCCCATTTTGTTATTAAGAACAGGATTATTTTATTGGCAGCTTTGGTTATCAGCACCGCCATCATGGGGTTTTATGCCAGCAAAATAAAACTGAGTTACGAGTTTTCCAAAGCCATACCTACCAACAACGAACGCTACCAGGACTATTTGGCTTTTAAACAAACATTTGGTGATGATGGCAACCTGCTGGTGGTCGGCATCCAAAATAAAGAGTTGTTTCTGCTGAAAAACTTTACTGCTTACCAGCAATTAAACAACAGCCTAAAAAAGATTCCGTTTGTAGAAGATATTTTGAGTGTGCCAAGTGCAGTAGCACTGCAAAAAGACAGTGCCGGCGAAAGGTTGAATGCAGTACGCATTTTTAAAGACAGCATCAGCACACAACAAAGCCTTGACAGCATGGTGGGTGTTTTTTACAACCTGCCGTTTTACCGCTCCCTGCTTTACAACCCACAGGAGCATGCCTACCTTATGGGTGTGCGCATCAACAAAGACATTTTAAACAGCAAGGAAAGAACCGGTGTAATCAATAATATTTCAAACACCGTAGATTCTTTTTCAAAGCGCACCGGCATTGTAACACATTTAAGTGGTTTGCCTCTCATAAGAACGGTGGTGGCAGACAGGATTCAGGCAGAAATGAAATTATTTCTGTTTGGATCGCTAGCATTTAGTGTGCTCATCCTGCTCATATTTTTCCGTTCCCTAAGCACCACGTTGCTTTCGCTGCTGGTGGTAATCACCGGCGTGGTGTGGACGATAGGCATCACCTACCTTTTTGGGTTTAAAATTACTTTACTTACGGCCCTTATTCCATCGCTGGTGGTGGTTATTGGTATCCCTAATTGTATTTATTTCATCAACAAATACCATACTTCTTATATCAAAAGTGGCAACAAGGAAGCAGCCCTGGTGGACATGGTGAGCAAAATGGGGGTGGTTACGCTCTTTTGTAATATAGCGGCAGCCATCGGTTTTGCCGTATTTGCCTTAACCAAAAGTGCGATACTTAAAGAGTTTGGTGCAGTAGCTGGTTTAAGCATCATGGTCATTTTTGTAATCTCTTTTATCTTACTTCCATCGGTGTTGAGCTTGTTACCTCCGCCTGGTAAAAGTCAATTAAAATACCTGCATAGTAAGTGGATTCTTAACCTGCTTAACAATATAGAACATTGGGTATTCAATTACCAAAAGACGGTGTTAATCATAACAGGGTTGGTGGTTGCTGTAAGCGTTGCCGGAATACTTCAGTTAAAAACGGTGGGTAAAATTGTAGATGACCTGCCTAAAGATGACATTATTTACAAGGACCTGAAATTTTTTGAGCAAAATTTTAAAGGTGTGATGCCATTAGAAATTGTGGTGGATACCAAACGGAAGAGGGGCCTTTCTGGTTTACGGGCCTTAAAAGTTTACAACAAGGTAGATAGCCTTGCCATGTTTATTGCAGCCCAGCCGCAAATGAACCGTCCCTTAAGTGTGGCCGAAGGACTGAAGTTTGCGAAGCAAGGTTTTTACGAAGGCGATTCTTTTAATTATTTATTACCCAATGATTTTGATGGTGCTTTTGTGGGTGAATACCTGCGCCCGGCCAAGGATGGGCAGAGCCAAAATAATTTTACAAAAATGCTGCGATCCTTTGTAGACAGCAGCAATCAGAGTGCCCGCATCAGTGTGAGCATGGCCGATGTAGGCACCCAGGAACTACCCATCATTTTAGAAAAAATTGAAACCAGGGCCAACCAACTTTTTGACAGCAGTTACAAAGTAACGCTCACCGGCACCAGCATTACCTTTTTAGAAGGCAGCCGTTTTATCATCAATGGCCTCAAGGAAAGTATCTTCTGGGCATTTCTGCTCATTGCGGTATGTATGCTTTATTTGTTCAAAAGTTTTCGCATACTACTTTGCTCTCTGATACCTAACCTTATACCACTGGTAGTTACTGCCGGGTTGATGGGCTGGGCGGGCGTACCACTCAAACCCTCTACTGTGCTGGTATTTAGTGTGGCGCTGGGTATCGCCGTAGATATCACCATTCGGTTTTTGGTTAATTACAAACAGGTGCTTCCCCAACACAACAATGATGTAGCTGCTTCTGTAAAGAGCACCTTGCAGCAAACGGGCCTCAGCATCATTTATACTTCCCTTGTATTGATAGCCGGTTTTATTATTTTTTGTGCCAGTAGTTTTGGAGGAACCTTTGCGCTCGGGTGGCTCACTTCTGTAACTCTGCTCGTGGCGACTGTCACTAATTTGGTGCTGCTGCCGGTGTTGTTGTTGCTTTCAAGCAAAGCACAGTGAAACTGAATGGGAAATATATGACATATTATTTAATGTAAAATATAAGCAGCGGATCCAAAACTTTTTGGTCTAATGTTATGTTAAAGTTATTGTTTAGACATTATATTTGCCCAAACTAAAATTTAAAACCAAGCAATGAGAAAAATTATTTTGACCTTAATGGTTGCACTAAGCTTTGTGTTTAGTGCAACGGCCCAGGATCGGATTATCAAGGGAACCGTTCTAGACGAGAAGGGAAACCCTGTTGAAAATGCATCTGTAGTAGTGAAAGGGTCTTCACTAGGAACCACCACAAAAGCTAATGGTACATTTAGTTTGAGTGTTCCCGCATCTGCAAGGACGCTGGTTATTTCTTCCGTTGACATGGGTACCGTGGAATCTACGATTGTGGGTAACATTGTAAACGTATCCCTGAGAAGTAAGTCAGGAAGTTTAGAAGAAGTGGTTGTTACCGGTTATGGCACCACAAGAAAAAAAAGAGATGAAGCTGGTGCCATTACAACGGTGACCGCTGCGCAAATTGAAAACAGGCCAAACGTATCAGTAGATAAAGCCCTTCAGGGACAAGCTGCAGGTGTGTTGGTTCAATCTAACAATGGTATTCCTGGTGGAGCTATCAATGTAAGAATCAGGGGTGCAGGTTCAATCGGTGGTGATAACAGTCCACTTTATATCGTAGACGGAATTCAGTTGAATACGAGAAGTGATGCAAACTTTACACAGTCCAACCCTCTTGCGTTTTTGAACCCGGATGATATACAATCTATTGACATCATTAAGGATGCTGCCTCTGCGGCCATCTATGGTTCTAACGCTGCAAACGGTGTTGTGTTAATTACTACCAAAAAAGGTAAGTCTGGTAAAACGAAATTTACTTTAAATACCTACTTCGGTCAGGCTAAGCCTTTAAAGAAGTTGGATGTAACCAACTCACAGGAATATTTTCAGCTTAGAACGGAAGCTACTGGTAATGCGAACAACCTACCAGCGAATAATCTTGCTGTAAAAAGAGTTGTTTTAGGAGAATTAAGAGTTCCCGGAGCAGCAGCCTTTAGTGATGCACAGGCAGATTCTGCAGCAGCGGCTTTACAAACATACGACTGGCAGGATGCAGCCTTTAGAACTGGTAGCCTTCAAACCTACGAGCTAAGTGCTACCGGTGGTAACGATAAAACTACTTTTAGATTGTCTGGTAACCTTACCAAGCAAAGTACCGTTATTACAAAAGCAGATTTTCAAAGAACCGGCTTAAGAGCTGATATTTCTAACAAGGCTACAGACAGATTAACCATATCAACATCATTGAACTTAAGTTCATTTTTGCAGAACACTCCTTTTGCAACTGATGGGTCGTTCTTAGGCAACCCTGCCTTCTCTGCCTCTGGTATCATTCCAGCAAACCCTATCTACAATGCTGATGGAAGTTATTACGGTGTTCCGGGATCGGTGCCGGCAAACATTGTTGGCGTACTTAACCAGAACATCATTCAGGTAAATGATTACAATTCTGGATTCAATAGAACCAACCAGCTGGTAGGTAATTTTAACGCTGATTATAAGATTACTGACTGGCTCTCTTTTAAAGCTTTCGCAGGTATGGATTACAGGCTGGTGCAAGGAAAGGGTGTGAGAGATGCCCGTACTGCTGATGGCTTCAACCTTGGTGGCAACGTGAACGTTCAGAGCAACTGGAATACCAACATCAACACTTACGGTATCTTAAACTTCAATAAAGCTATTGGAGCCAAAGGTAAAATGGATGCGAAACTCGGTTACGAGTACCGTAAAGAAAATAACGAGAGTATTACAGCGAATGGTCAGGGTTTTCCGACGTTCCAATTTACCTCATTACAAAATGCTGCTACTCCCGTGTCAGTGGGGGAATTTTTCACCGGGTTTAGAAGAAATGCGGTGTTTGGAGATATCAACTATAATTTCAATAGTAAATATATCATCGGTGTAACCGGCAGGTATGATGGTTCCTCAAGATTTGGTAAAGACAACCAGTACGGTGTATTCTATGGTGTGAAAACTGCATGGAACATCGATCAGGAAAAATTCATGGAGAATGTAAAGGCAGTATCCTCTTTAAGATTGAGAGCGAGTTATGGATCTACCGGTTTAGATCAGATTGGAAACTTTGACGCCCTCGGCCTTTTTGGTGGTGGTGGTATTTACAACCAAAGAGCTGGTATTGCATATACTCAGCTAGCCAATCCGGAATTGAAGTGGGAGACTACAAAAATTTCCAACCTTGGTGTTGATCTAGGATTGTTCCAAAATAGAATTAGCCTTACCGTTGAAGTTTACAACAAGCAGTCAAGCGATATTTTGCTTGCCTTGCCACTACAGTCATCTACTGGTTTCACCTCTATCACATCTAACGTTGGTAGAACAGAGAACAAAGGTGTTGAGGTTGACTTTAAAGCAGATATCATCCGTTCACAAAAAAGCGGTGGCTTTAACTGGAACGTTGGTTTTAACCTTGCTTACAATAGCCAAAAAGTTAAAGAACTCTACGGTGGTAATAATGTGCTTCCAGGAAATACGAGTATCAGAGTTGGAGAGCCTGTGGGTGTCCTCTTTACGCAAAAGTTTGCAGGAGTAAACCCGGCAACTGGAAGAGCGATGTGGTTCGATACTTTGGGTAATCTTACTTATCTTTTACAACCAAGAGATCGTCAGGTTCTAGGCCCAACAGTGTTGGCACCTTACTATGGTGGAATGAATACATCATTTAGCTTCAAAGGATTTGCACTCACTGCCCAGTTTAACTATGAGTATGGTAGAAAATCTGTAGATGGTCAGGTGAACTTCCTGAGAGAAGCATCTGGAAGGATCAATTTCCTGCAGAACATTTACGAGCAAAGATGGACTACGCCTGGTCAATTAACAGATGTGCCGAGAATGAATTTGGTAACAGAATCCAAAAGTTCTGGTGGTGCATCCGGAGATCGTACCTGGTTTAAAGCAGATTATATCCGCTTGAAGAATTTGGAATTGGCTTACAATTTCCCAACAGCTACACTGGCTAAGTTAAAATTAAATAGTGCAAGATTCTATGTGCAGGGTACCAACCTTTTCACTTACAGTGATTGGTATAGCTACGACATTGAGTTTGTTGGAACAGCAACCGGTATTATTCCTCAAACAAGAAACATTACCGTAGGTGCTCAAATTGGTTTCTAATCCTAAAAAATAAAAAACAAGATGAAAAAATATAATATAGGAATATTCTTACTGGCCGGGCTCACCATTGCTACGGTGCTTGGTTGCAAAAAGCAATTGGAGATTTTACCCAGGCAGTCTATTGATGCTGGCATTGCATTGAATACAAGAGAGGGTATTGAAGCATCTATTACCTCTGTGTATGGTCGCTTAAAAAGTGCTCGTCTTTATGGCCGGGATCTGATAGCGGTATCTGAAGCATTGTCTGACAATGGTGCGGCTACCAACAAATCAGGAAGGCTTTTGCCAGAAGCTCAAAACAACCAGGGAGCTACTTTTACTAATACCATTTGGACAAGTGGTTATGCTGGTATCAACCAGGCTAACTTAACCCTTGAAGCTATCCCCCGTTTATCTACATCATTAAATGTTACCCCCACAGAAGTAGCAAGATGGGAAGGACAGCTTTATTTTTTAAGAGGCCTGTTCTATTTTGAAATGATGAAAGCTTATGCCTACATTCCTGGTGCTGTGGTTGACGCCAACAACAGAGGCGGTGTTCCATTGATCACCAAAGGAATCGCTTCTGCGGATTCTGCCCTTGCATTTAAGCCGGCCAGAGCTTCTATAGATGATTCTTATGCACAAATTGTAGCTGACCTTACCTTAGCCAATGCAAGATTGACAAATACTGGAGCAGGTGTGGCAACAAGCACTGCCAGCAAAGCAGCTGCTCAGGGATTGTTAGCCAGAGTAAATCTTTACAGAAAAAATTTCTCTGAAGCAAAACGTTGGGCAGACTCTTGTATTTTAATTGCAGGCGCTCGCTTAACCACAACAGCCAATTACGTTGCAGGTTGGAGAGCAGAGCATCATCCTGAGGTTTTGTTTCAGGTGCGCTATGCTACGGCAGCAGAGAACATTGGCGTAAATGAATCATTACAGACTTCTTACTCTACGCTACTTGCGCCGGGTGGAACAGTAACAGGTGGTTTTGGAGATTTGGTACCAACTTTATCGCTTCTTCCAGAATTGGGTATTACCCTCGTAGGTGGTAATGTAATTGGAAACTTTGGTGTGGGCGCTGCAATTGCGACCAGAAGTTCTGATGTAAGAAACCTAATATTTGAGGTAGGCACCAACGGTAGAGGTCCTGCCAAAGTGGAAACCACTAAGTTCCTCGGTAAGAATGCAACTCCAAACCTGGACAACGTTCCGGTGATAAGAATTGCAGAAGTTTACCTGATAAGGGCAGAAGCACAAGTAGCAGCTGGTACCACTGTTCTAAATCCTGTAGCTGCCTTGGCTGATCTTAGATTCCTAAAGACAAGAAGATATACTGACTATGTGGGATCTGCTCAGGAAACTGCGGATAACGCACTAGTACAGGCTGATTTGTTTGAGGAAATTATTCGTCAACGTAGAATTGAGTTGGCTTTTGAAGGTCAGCGCTTCTTCGATTTGAAGAGACTTGGCAGAGACTTAGTGAAAGCTCCACACTACAGTACAGTAGCATTTACTGATACAAGAATACTAGCACCTATCCCTCAAGGTGATGTTGATGGCAACCCGAATCTTAAACAAAATGTTGGCTACTAAAAAATCAAACATGAAAAAATACATTTCACTTCTTACGATATCAGCATTGCTATTGGCAGGCTGTATAAAAAACGATCCGGTTCTTTATACCACGAGTGTAGCGGAAATTGATGCAACGGCTTTAAATGCCAATGCAGCGGGATTAACTTACCCAATCATGGCCAGAGTTTTGGTAGCTGGTAGGGCCCAGTCAACAACAGCTGATTCTACCGTTCGCAGAAATGCACAAACACTCAGAATCAGAATTAACCTGGTAGGACCGCAGTCTAAAAAAGATGAGACTGTTGGGTATGAGACATTTGCCTCACCTGTTACTTCATTCAACTTTCCGGCCACCATCGGGGGGCAGTCACCATCAGCTCCTGCAGCAGTGTTAGCAATCAGCAATGCAGCAGCCGGTACTAATTATGCAGCGTTGCCAGGAACGGTAACTATCCCTGCAAACTCTTCCTTTGGATTTATCAATCTTTCTATCCTTCCTACTGGTTCCACTCCCGCAGAAGGTAGATTCATTGGTATCAGGTTGAATGGATCTGGTTCTATCAAACAAAGCGTTAATTATAGCGAGCTCGGAATAATCATCGATCAGAGATAATTTAAAAATATAAGTAAATAAAAATCCGTTTCAGAAGTACTGAAACGGATTTTTTTATGAAGTGAAAAGCTTATTTCAACAACTCCTGCAACTTGCTTTGCAGCGCACTCTCTCTTAACGATGTGGCCACAATTTTCCCCTGCGGATCCAACAAAACGTTGTAAGGAATACCGTCGTAACCATACATACTTACGGTGGCATTTTCCCAACCTTTTAAATCTGATACTTGTTTCCAATCAAGTTTGTCTGCTTTAATTGCTTGTAGCCATTTGTCTTTGTTATCATCCAACGAAACGCCGAGGATGGTGAAGTTTTTATCTTTAAACTGATTGTAGGCTGCTACGATGTTGGGGTTTTCGCCACGACAGGGGGCACACCAACTTGCCCAAAAATCGACCAATACATATTTGCCTTTTAACTGGCTTAGTTTAAAAGGTTTTCCTTCCGTATCGTTCATGGTAAAATCGGGCGCCTGGCTTCCTATTCCCGGCATGCCTGTTTTTGCAGGCTGCGGTTTGTTTTGTTCTGCAATCATTTGGTTGAACTGAGTAACCACACCAATTACACCCTGATGTCCCGGAAAACGGTTCACCAGCCTGGGCACCACGGCATTCAATGCTGCAGGATCAATGCCTTGAGTATAACCTAATGCAAAGAGGGCTACTACCGGCTGCGATACCGTATCGATATACCCGGTGATAAAATTGTTGAAGTTTTTAGTAACGGTGGATAGCTGTAGGCTTGCTGCAGTAATGGCGCTGTCTGAGGCTTTATTTGTGGTAAGGCTGTCTACTTGTTTACTGGTGGACACCAGGGTCATGCGCTGACCTTCAATATTGATGAGCAAACTTTTAAGCGCCTCATTAGCTGGGCTATTAAAAGTAGGGCCTTGCAGCGACACGTCGTTGACATCTGCTTTAAAGTTGATGGCAGGTTTATCATTGATGAAGATGAAGCCACTGTTCATTTTCTCGAACCTGATTCGATAGAGCCCATCTTCGCTGGCGGTAGAGCTTACTTTAAATTTCCCATCTTCAATGCTGGAGGTGTCCAACACCTGCGGTTCCTGGCTGGTAAAAAACAATTGTTCCAGGTATACCTGCTGGTTGGGTACATTTTTTACTTCGCCACTGAGGGTAAATTTTCCTTTTTCATCTTCGCTCTTGCAGCTGTTTAAAAACATTCCCAGTACAACCAGGGAGCCGATCATTTTCAGTTTCATCATATCAAGTTTGTTATTTATTTAATTCTTGTTCTAATATTTTTTGTACCAGTTGCATATCGGCCTTCCCTTTACTAAGCTTCTTTACCTGGCCGGCAAACAAGCCCAGCAGGTTTTTTTTGCCAGATTTATACTCTTTCACTTTATCGGGCATTGCTTGCATTGTTTGATGTACCCAATCCAACATTAATCCTTCATCGCTTTCCTGGAGAAGGTTAAGGGAGCTGGCTATTTGTAAGGGGTCGCCGCCGCTCTGCGCTATCATTGCAGGCAGTATCCTGGTAGAAGCGATGTTGAAGCTAACCTGGCCAGACTCCGTAAAGCCGATTAGTTCTGCTAATTGCTGCGCACTCAATGGAAATTGCTCCAGGCTTACCTGCGCTTCATTGCAGTAAGCTTTTACGGGTCCGTTCATCCAGTTGGCCGCTGCCTTATAAAAGGGCTTTCCCTTTACCAATTGTTCGTAAAAGCCGGCGTCAAATTTATCATTGCAGATCATAGCCGCATCGTAATCTGTAAGTCCGTATGCCTCCTTGTACTGCTGTTTCAGCGCCTCCGGCAAGGTGGGCATAGTTGCCTTGATGCTTGCTATGTGTTCATCGCTCACAAAAAAGGCAGGCAGATCGGGCTCGGGAAAATAGCGATAATCATTGGCTTCTTCTTTGCTTCTCAGGGCAAAAGTAGTTCCCTTGTCGGCGTCGAAACTGCGGGTTTGTTGCAGGATGTTTTCACCATTTTCCAGCAGAGCAATCAATCGCTCGCTT
The DNA here is from genome assembly GCA_046597635.1 of Ferruginibacter sp. GTDB lineage: Bacteria > Bacteroidota > Bacteroidia > Chitinophagales > Chitinophagaceae > Ferruginibacter. The sequence continues at coordinate 18,960 of JBKJKD010000224.1, forward strand.
TCAATCTCAATCGCTTTTTTTACATTGCGAATGCTGTTGAGATTTTTCACCTCTACCCGGGTTCCCAACTTTTGATCTCCGGCGAGCCTTACAGAAATATTGGCGTCGCAACGCATGCTGCCTTCCTCCATGTTACCATCACATACGTTTAGCCAGCGCAATAGTTTGCGAAGGCTTGTTAAAAAGGTAAACGCATCTTCAGAGCTGTGAAGGCAAGGCTCAGTCACAATCTCCAAAAGCGGCGTACCGGCACGGTTTAAATCTATACAACTGTAATCGTCTTCAAGGTCGTGGATGCTTTTGCCCGCATCTTCTTCCATATGAATTCTATTGAGCAATACATTTAGGGTACCCTCACCGCTGGGTATGGTTAAGTAACCGCCTTTGCAAATGGGTGCTGTGTCCTGGCTTACCTGGTAGCCCTTGGGCAGATCAGGGTAAAAATAATTTTTACGGGCAAAGTAATTGTGCTGTGTAATGCTACAGTTGAGTGCAAGCCCCAACTTAACTGCCAGGTTTATCACCTCTTTGTTCATCACTGGCAAAGTGCCCGGGTGCGCCAGGGAGATCGGGCTTACCTGTGTGTTGGCCTCGGCTCCAAAACTGATGGAGTCGCCACAAAACAGTTTGCTCTTGGTTAAAAGCTGGGCATGTACTTCTAGCCCGATTACTACCTGGTATTTATCATTTCCATTCACGGCGGCAAAGATACGGAGGGGAGGGGGAAGGAAGGGAAAGTCAAAAGTCAAAATTCAAAAGTCAAAAGTCAATGGGCAATTGGCAATTGCCAATAGGCAATAGGCGATGCCTGCCTCTATAGAATGCAGGGGGAAAAGGGCAAACTCAACATTTAAAATTTAAAAAGGGAAAGCTCATTAGTACTTCCTGGCAGAATGCTTCAAAGGGAGGCTGGATTGTAATCTCCAAGAGACTGGAATCAGCAGAGTCTTCAAAATCATAAATCATAAATCATAAATCATAAATCAGACATCTTATATCGTTTTGCGGTATAAAAAAAGCACCCACAAACTTTGGGGTGCTTTTCCTATTCAAATCATGGCTATAAATTAGCAGTCTTCAATTTCTTCGGAATCTTCACTTCAAACTTCATTTCGGCATTGTTCCTTTTGGCCACAATAGTGTAAGTAGCTTTGCTGCCGTTTTCCATCAATTGCTCCCTGGCTTCGTCTGTATTTGCCACTTTTTGGGTACCAATCTGTGTGATCACATCGTCTTTTTTAAGACCGGCCGTGGATGCTGCAGATCCTTCTTCTACTTCCAGCACTTTTACACCGGAGCCTTCTTCCAGATCCTGAATTTTAAGCCCCAATCTGGGCTGACGACCGAAAAAATTACCATCGCCATGTTCTATTTCAATTTCTTCAAACATACCCGGAGGTAGTGGGGGAGCTCCCGGTGCACCTGGCGCTCTCGGTGCCCTTGGAGCCCGCGGAGGTCTGGGGAAAGAATAAGATTTGGACCCACCGTCTGGGCCGTTAAAAGCGTAGGTGGTTACATTTCTTTCCTGCAAAGTGACCTTCGTATTCTTGTCTTTGCCATCTCTTTTATAATAAACTTTTACTTCTTTTTTTGGTTCAAAGGATTGTAAGATCTCCGCCAGTTCGCCCGGTCCGTTCACTTTCTGGTCGTTTACTTTTGTAATAACATCACCCACTTTCAGATCCGATTTTTCTGCAGCACTTCCTTTAATGATCTCTTCAATTTTGGCACCATCCGCTACTTTTTCTGTAACCACTCCCAGGAATGGGCCGCCGGGCGGCATTTTTCCGGCAAATGCCAATTCCATTTCTTTTCCAAATCCTTCCATATCTCTGGCAAATCCTTCCATATCCCTTCCATATCCTTCAAAGTCTTTCTCTATCTGCTTAAAAGAATAGACTCGATTGTTGATACTTATGGCATCGTCCTTAAACTCAATCATTGGTTTGCCATTGATGAGTACCTTGTCATCTTTAAACTGAATGGTGACAGTGGCGTCTTTCTCGCCTTTTCTGCTAATTACAATTTCTTGTTTGTCTTTTCTCTTGTCGTCTTTGGTAATAACTTCTACCTTTTCTACCTGTTCTACCTGGGCGGTTGCTTTGTAGCCCATGGCTGCAAATAACCAGGGCATTGCGAAAAAAATAATTTTGTTCATGGCTTTAATTTTTATGTACGAAACTTTTAGTACTTCAAAACTAAGGGGAATATTTGAAATACGAAACATTTCGCAAATATTTATTTTCCTTTAACAATTAGAGGATATTCTGCACGAGAATAATAAAATATCAAAGGGTTTGTGGAGTAGGGCTGTACCATGTTAAACAGTACGGGCTTATATCAAACTTCGCACTTGGCTGATCAATTCTGCGAATCCACTTACATCCTGACCACCGGCTGTAGCCAAAGTTTTTTGTCCCCCCCCGCCACCTTTTATGAGCGGGCTCACAATTTCTTTAATGATCTTGCCGGCGTCCAGGTTTTTTGCAGCTACTACTGTTTCGCTGATGCCGATTGCCACACTTGCCTTACCGCCAATGTTGGCGCACAACACCACGAGGTGATCGTGTAAATGATTTTTGAAATCAAAGCAAAGCTTTTTCAACGCATCTGCATTGGGTACTTCTATTACCTGCCCAATGAAACTCACGTTGTTGATGATCTCATCTTTCTGCATCAGTTCATTGCGGATGCCTACCAGTTGGCGTGCTTCCAGAGATTCTATACGCTTGCTAAGGGAAGCATTTTCTGCCAATAAATTTTCCAAAGACTTTTGCAGGTCTGCCGGGTTCTTAAGGGTGTTGCGCAGGGCGCTCATCTCTGCAAATGTATCGGCCACTAATTTTTCTGCAGCGCTGCCACAAAGGGCTTCTATCCTGCGCACACCTGCTGCTACGGCGCCTTCGCTTTTTATTTTAAAAATGCCCAGTTCTCCCGTGCTGCCTACATGCGTGCCGCCACAAAGTTCTATGGAGAAATTGGGGTCCATCATTACCACTCTTACCTGGTCGCCATATTTTTCGCCAAACAAAGCCATGGCACCTAATGCGATGGCTTCTTCTTTGCCCATGGTTTTAATCACAACCGGTATATTGGCCCTTATCTTTTCGTTCACCAATTGTTCTACCCTTGCTATCTCTTCGTCGGTAACTTTTGCGAAATGAGAGAAATCAAAGCGAAGCTGCTCTTCGTTTACAAGACTACCTTTTTGTGCTACATGTTTGCCCAATACTTGTCGCAGAGCGGCATGCATCAGATGCGTTACACTATGGTGCAGGGTAATCTTTTTTCTGCGATCGACATCTACCGACGCCACTATTTCCCCGGTCAAATCTGCTGGAATAGCTTCTGCAAAATGAATGATCAGGTCGTTTTCTTTTTTAGTATCGATAATTGCCAATTGCTGATTGCCGATTGCCAGTTGCCCGCTGTCTCCCACCTGTCCGCCACTCTCTGCGTAAAAGGGCGTTTGCTCCAACACTATCTGAAAGAGTTGTTTTCCCTTGCCGGATACTTTGCGATAGCGTAAGATTTTGGTAGTGGCCTGTAAGGCATCGTAGCCAACAAAGCCAACACTGTTTCCTTCATTTACAATCTGCCAGTCTTCGGTATCCAAAGCGGTGGCCGAGCGGCTACGATCTTTTTGTTGTTTCATTTCTGCTTCAAAGGCGGCCTCATCAACAGACATTCCATTTTCCGTGGCAATAAGTTGCGTGAGGTCAATTGGGAAACCGAAGGTGTCTAACAAATCAAAAGCATCTTTTCCAGCAATTACCTTTTCCTTACTCAAATGTAATTCGTCCACAATACCGCCAATTCGCTTTAATCCTTTTTCTAAAGTTCTTAAAAATGCTTCTTCCTCTTCTTTTATAACCTTCGTTACAAAATCCAGTTGTGCGTTTAATTCCGGAAATACATTTTCAAATTGCTTTGCGATTAAAGGAGCCAGTTGGAAAAGTAGAGGTTGTTTATAGTTCAAATAACTATAATAATATCTAACTGCCCTTCGTAAAATTCTTCGTACTACATAACCTGCTCCTGTATTAGAAGGTAATTGTCCGTCTGAAATCGTGAAAGAAATTGCCCTGATATGATCGGCAATAACCCTCACAGCAATATTTTGTTTGCTATCATTTTGAGCAAAAACTTCTGAGCCTTGTTTTGTGATTCTTTTAATTTCTTGAATGGTGCCACTAAACACATCCGTATCATAATTACTTTGTTTACCCTGTATCACTCTTACCAGGCGTTCGAAACCCATACCTGTATCTACATGTTTTGCTGGTAAGGGCTCCAGGCTACCATCTTTTTTGCGGTTGAACTGAATGAATACATTATTCCAGATCTCAATTACCTGCGGGTGATCATTGTTTACCAGGGTAGCGCCATCTACAGCTTTTCTTTCTTCCGGGGTGCGACA
>JBKJKD010000148.1:0-28639 GCA_046597635.1 Ferruginibacter sp.
TTTTAATCCCCCCTCCCCACAAAACAAAAACACCTCCCGGTTAAAGGAGGTGAGTCTGTTTGAGGTTTCAGAGAAGGGCTGCTTTACTAATTAAAGCACGTGTATCGTTTTCAAAAGGACCGTGTTGTCGGGTGATGTTAGTTGCAGGCGATAAATACCAGCTGCTGTATTTTTTGGCAGGCTGAGGGTTTGCAGGCTTTGCCCCGCCGGTAGGGATAGCTTCCCTAATTCCTGGCGTTGACCATTCATAGCGGTAATGCTAACGGTATAATTTCCGCCCTGGGAAAGATTAAGTTGCAACTGGCATACTTTGTTGGTTACGGGGTTAGGATATACATTCATCCCCTGCACCGTCTTGCTTGCACCGAGGCGTGCGATGGCGCTGTATTGAATTTTACCGCCGAGGTCAACAGCCCGGATGCGGTAGAAATGTTCTGTACCTGCAGAGCGGCTATCTGCTATGCTGTAAGATTTAGAGGCTATGCTGTTGCTGCTTGCCACTTCTTTTACGGGGGCAAAATGCACGGCATCTACAGCATACTCCACTACATATTTTACCATGTTTATTTCATTTTCTACGCCCCAGCTCACCTGCACCTGATTGTTGTTGCGTTGCAATTGTATAGACGTAAACTGCACGGGCAGCGCACCACCGGCTGCATTCACATCTCTATAAATAAGGGTAAACCTGTTTTGCGCCCTGGAGGCAGGATTGCTGGTTACAGCAAAGTCAATATTGCTGGTGTCATTTAGCCCAACCTGTGTATCCTGGTTCAGGTAACTGTCTCTTATAAAGCCAATCAAATTAAACGTATGCAGATTTTCGGCGATCACCTGTATGCGGTAATTGCGCTGCTGCACATTCCACATTCTAAAATAAGTAGTGTCGGAAACACTAATGAGGCTTCTTCTTTCAATAACAAGATTGGCCGTACTGCGCAGGATGCCGAAGTTTTCGCCAAAATTGCTCATTTTCCAAATGTCATAGCCATCAATTGCATTGCTATAACTGGATGAGTAATTCGTCATGTTACCATCCATCAACGTGGCACCATTAGCGTCCACAATCATGAGGTTGGCTCTCATACGCACCTGCGAGCTGGCCGGTGTAAAGAGGCTCAGAATAAGAATAGCAGTAAGGCTGATGCGGGTACATGCAACCCTGGTTAAGGTAAAGTTTCTCATCGGTTAAGGTTTTGCTTTTAAAAGGATAGGTTGAATTGAATACAAATATTGTGTATATAAAATCCTTGCAATTAGTGAAACCCTTAAAGTGTTGTAGTTATTTATCTATCGTAGGAGTACGTGGTGATTTTACCAAGGAGTGGTGTAGATGCAGTTTTGCCATTATAGCAAACCGGTAGAAGTGCTGTGGGCAAGATGTGGCAACAGGAGCTAATTAGTATAAATGGAGGAAATGCTGTGAGCGAAGCTGCTAAACAGAAATAGTTTGAGCAGTCTTTTTTAAGGTGATACTGGTGTCAATATTCCGGATATCTTCTTCGGTAATCACATCGTTGATATCGTTTAAGTGGCGATGAATTTTTTCTTTGGTTGCCCGGTCTGTAAAAATATTTGAAATCGTGTATTGCAACATTGAATGAGTGGGCTCCTGTAAAGATGTAGAGGGCTGTTTCATAACTTTTTTTTGAGTTGGACGCCCAATGTAGTATCAATATTTTTTAAAACAAATGCCCGTTATACATGGTAACAATTAGGTAACATAAAAATAACATTGGGAGAAAATTTTTCAGCAGGAACCTGCCACATTTTTCCCGGCCATCTACCTCGTACTTTGCAGCAGCGGGGCATTTGAAATTTTTAAATTAATTTGGCAAAATAACCAGTTACATTCAATTTATTAGTGTTGCCATGCAAAAAATCGTTTTAGCCCTTGCGCTACTCATCTCCTTAAATGCTGCAGCGCAGCAAACGCTCGGTAAACTTTCTGTAGAAAAAATAATGCGAGACCCCCGGTGGATGGGCAGTTCTCCTTCAGCCATACAATGGGCCGCAGATGGAAATCTTTATTTTTATTGGAACCCGGACGCTGCACCAGCAGACTCCCTCTATTATGTGAGCCGAAGCAACAGCATACCAAGCAAAGCAACACCCGCCCAAAAGCAAGGGCTGTTACCCGCAAATAGCAAGGTTTACAACAGGGGGCGCAGTACCTATGCCTATGCCCAAAATGGCGATATTTATTTTAGCGTCGTAAAAACGGGTAAAACAATCCGCATTGTTAAAACGGTAGACATAGAGACCAATCCGCAATTTTCGTTCAATGATAGCATGCTCGTATTCCAGCGCAGCCAAAATTTATTTGCCTGGAACATTGCTACCGGAGAAACCATCCAACTCACCCGCATACAACCTGGCACGGCCACAAGCCCCCGGGCAGCAGGCAACAGAACAGAAGCTGAAACTGCCCAGGAAAAATGGCTGAAGCAGGACCAGTTGCAGACCTTTACCATACTGCGGGAACGCAAAGAAAAAAGAGAAGCCACTGACGCTTACAACAAAAAGTTACCCAAAGAAGCTGCTTTGAAACTGATAGACATTGAAGACAAAAATCTACAGAATCTTTCCATCAGTGCAGATGGCCGCTTTATCTCTTTCCGCCTTTTTAAATCATCTGCCAACAACAAGGGAAGCATCGTTCCAAGTTACGTTACAGAGAGTGGCTTTACCACAGATATTCCGGCAAGAACCAAGGTAGGTCAGCAAGCGGGCAGCTCTGAGTTGTTTGTGTACGACCGCAAGGCCGACACACTCATCCCTATAAAAACATCCAACCTGCCGGGCCTGCAGGACCGGCCCGACTATGCAAAAGACTATGCCACAAAAAATACTGAAAAGGCCTCGGCAAGGGGATTGAATTTTAGCAATACAAGTTGGTCTCCAACCGGCCACACCCTACTGGTGGATATCCGCTCGCTGGATAACAAAGATCGCTGGCTGGCTACCTGGCAAGCTGAGGGTGGCAACCTGAAACTTGCTGACAGGCAGCGAGACGAAGCCTGGGTTGGTGGCCCTGGTAATTTTGCCAGGGGGTGGATTGACGAAAATATTTTTTGGTTTTTATCTGAAGCAACTGGTTACAGCCATTTATATACTTTGAACATTTTGACTGGCGAAAGAAAAGTCCTCAGCTCTGGAATGTATGAAGTGAGTGACGTAAGCCTTTCTAACGACAAGAGGTTTTTTTACCTCACCAGCAACGAAGTGCACCCCGGTGAAAAACATTTTTACCGCCTGCCGGTAGCCGGAGGCAAAGCCGAAAGGCTCAGCATGATGGAGGGCAACAACGAGGTGGTTTTATCGCCCGATGAAAAAATAATGGCCATACTTTATTCTTACAGCAACAAGCCCACAGAACTTTTTCTCCAGGAAAACAAGACCAGCACCAAGCCACTCCAGGTAACCGCCAAAGCGCAAAGTGAGGAGTTTAAAAGTTACGCCTGGCGAGACCCTGAAATTGTAAAAATTAAAGCACGTGATGGAGCCTTGGTGTACGCCCGCCTTTACAAACCGACCCATGCTGGCAACAGCAAACCTGCAGTGATTTTTGTACATGGTGCCGGGTATCTGCAAAATGCGCACAAATGGTGGAGCAGCTATTTCAGGGAGTACATGTTTCACAATTTACTGGCCGATGAAGGCTACACGGTATTGGATATAGATTACCGGGGTAGTGCAGGTTATGGGCGAGACTGGCGCACCGGCATTTACCGCCACATGGGTGGCAAAGATCTCACCGACCAGGTAGATGCGGCTGCATTTTTACACGATAGTTTGGGAGTAGATAAAAACAGGATAGGGATTTATGGCGGTTCTTACGGAGGCTTTATTACCCTCATGGCCATGTTCACCAAACCGGGTGTGTTTGCTGCAGGTGCAGCATTGCGGCCCGTAACAGATTGGGCCAATTACAATCATGGTTATACCTCCAACATTTTAAATGAACCTTTTACAGATAGCATTGCCTATCGTAAAAGCTCGCCGTTGTACTATGCCGACGGGCTGCAAGGGCACTTGCTGATTTGCCACGGCATGCTGGATGTGAACGTGCATTATCAGGATGCGGTAAAACTTACACAAAGATTGATTGAATTAAAAAAGGATAATTGGGAACTTGCCTCCTACCCTATGGAAGACCATGGGTTTGTGGAGCCAAGCAGTTGGACAGACGAGTACAAACGGATATTTAAACTTTTTGAGGGGGTGCTGAAAAAATAAAGCACTACTATATTTTATGTAGGCTATCGTGAAAGTCAAAAATATTTCACACAAAGAGAACGAAGAATACGACGTGCACAAAGAGGCATCTTTGATGCGGAGTCTGTGTTTTACCCGATCCATATTTATTTTGACTGAACCCCAAAATGTTGAAGCAACCAGCTTTGTATTTTGTTTAACAGTGCGGCCACCTACCCAATTTAAACAGTTGTATGCATTGCAGGTCTATTATACATGCGGCCGCAAAAACATTGGCAAAGCAATCAAACTTTTTAAAAGCTAAAACATCCTACGATGAAAAAAATATTCCTTTCCGTGAGCCTCTTATCTGCAGTAATTTTTTCTGCCTGCAGCACTAAAAAAGAAGAAACAACCAGGGACATGGTTTTCCTGAACGACTCTCTTTACAGGAACAGCATCAATAGTGATACCGCTGCACTTGTTCAGGAAGTGCCCGAAGAAGCCGCTCCTTATGTAGCGAGCAGGCCTGCAACACCCAAGAGAATGGCTCCGCAAAGAGCAAGAACGGTACGCAACAATGCCCAGCCTGTTTACCAACCAACCCCGGCAGCAGCGCCGGTAGTAGTAACTCCGTTACCAACCCCTGCACCTGCCAATGAAACTACACCAACAGCGGGTACTGGAACAGAAACCGCTTCTGGCAGCGGCACTGCAACTGGAACGGGAGCTGAAACTCCGGCCAAAAAAACTGGTATGAGTAACGGTGCAAAGGGTGCTATTATTGGTGGCGTAGGTGGCGCTGTAGCAGGGGCGGTGATTAGCAAAAAAGGCAAAGGTGCCGTACTCGGTGGTATCATCGGTGCCGCCGGCGGATATATTCTTGGTCGCAAAAAAGATAAAGCTGATGGGCGTGTTGGAAACTACCAGGATACCATGAACAAATAATACAACAGATAACAGACGTTAAAAATACTCCCCAAAAAATATAGGGCAAAGACCATCTCTGGTGTTTGCCCTTTTGTTTTCAAAGTAACAGGGGTTTGAGCAATACTGCCATGGGCCAAACGCTCAAACCGATGCTTACTTAGATTTTTGCATCAGCTGGTTCCGCTTGCAGCATCTTTTTGCATCCGCAGCACGGTTTTGCATAAAACGATTTACGTGTACATTTATTGTAATGTGTGTAGAGTATTCAAGAACACTCCCGGTAAGATAACTGAAAGGGCGTGCAGCTGATGTAGTACCCGGTAAGCCAAAACCTTGATAATACCGCTAAGCTACTGTAGAGAAAAGTGTTCCCGAAATGCAATGAAAACTATTCTGAGCGTTCAAATTTAGCTGACAGAAATCTTACCATGCAATTTGGACAGACACCGTAGTGCCCGACGTAAATTTATTTTCAAGGCTATAGGACAGCAGGCTGTACTCCCCAAGCGAAACCTGTATTAAAAAGTGGCTACCCATAAAATGCACCTGCCCCACTACACCATGCACAGCATGCCCGTTTGCCGGCAAAAGTTTTACCGCTTGTGGCCTCACAAACAATACTGGTTTTGATAGCTCCCCAAGGCTGTGAGGGTACAGCGGATGTCCTTCGCTGAGCTTGTTGTAGTCGCCGGTTAGTGACGCTACGTAATCATTGATAGGTTGATGGTAAATTTCTTGAGGCGAACCTTTTTGCACGAGGCTGCCTTTCTGCATAACCACTACGGTATCTGCCCACGATAAAACATCGGCAGCGTCGTGAGAAATCAAGATGCAGGTCAGGTCCATTTTTCCGCTAAGTTCCCTCAGTACAGTCTGCATTATTCGTTTGTGTGCGGCATCCAGGTTTGAAAAAGGTTCGTCTAACAGAAGCAACTGAGGGGATGAGACCAACAGCCTTGCCAATGCTATACGTTGTTTCTCCCCTCCCGATAATTCATCGCTCCATCGCTGTTGCAAATGTGCCACTTTGCAGATGTCGAGAATTTTTTCAGCTTCAAGTGTCTCAATTTTGCCAGCCATATCTATGATCTCCCACACTTTGTAATTATTACGCAATTCGAAATGCTGGCTCAAATAACCAATTTTGGGATGTCCGGGTATCAAGACTTCATGGGGACCAGGCACTTTCTTGGATCCTAAAAAAATATTGCCGTTGTCGGGTTGCAAAAGCCCACCGATCATTTTAAGCAAAGTTGTTTTACCCGAACCAGTTTCTCCTACGATAGCCACCTGTTCTGAAGCCTGAACAGAAAACGAAATATCATTTACCACTGAATCTGCTCCCAACACTTTACTCAAATTTTCTATTGTTAATAGTGCCATTGCACGAAAATAATCATTCAGTTATGAAACTCACTGCTGGCTTGTCTGCAAAACATATTACGTTCTGGCGCAAAAAAAAGCTGCAATCATAAAGATTGCAGCTTAACGGAGGCTTAGGGGCGCCCCTTAATATGTTAGAGTTTTTGCATTTTACCCTGGAAATTGATCTCTGCGTTTTGAATGCTGACGTGGTATAAGCCACTTGGCATAACAGGCAGGCTGCTTAACTGCACAGCATTGAAACCTTTGGTTACTGCAATGGTTTTGTTGTACAATACCTGGCCATTGATATTGCGAATTTGCAGCGTAGCAGTTGCAGGCTTAGTTGCACTAAATGAGGCTGTAAAGCTACTTCCAAAGGGATTGGGATACAATTCAAAAGCAGTTGTCTTGCTACCCATGTTTAACCTTACAATTGGCGACAATACTGATTTTCCATCTACGTCAACCTGGCGAAGACGATAGTAAACATAACCGGTACCGTTGATGGCGTCCTGAAACTGGTAGGCTTTGCTTGAGCTGCTGTTACCAGCGCCGGTTACCTTACCTACAATGGTAAAATCTTTACCGTTGTAGCTGCGCAAAATATCAAAACGATCGTTATTGATCTCCTGGGTAGTTTGCCAATCCAGGCTGGTAAGGCCATTGTTGTATTTACCATTGAACGCTATGAGTGTAACCGGTAGCGGTCCACATGCGGTAACCCTTAAAGTGTAATCGTTGAAATAAATACAATCAGGATTGGCCAAGCCTGCAGAAGAAGTAGAAACCACCATTCTGTATTTATACCCGTTCATTGCAGAAGTAGCAATACCTAAATTGTAAGTAACAGTGAAAGAAGTGCCAGCATACATTCCTTGTGCAGGAGTACCAAGGTTATTGTACACAGATCCACCGTCTGTGCTTAACTGAAACTGATACCAGGTATTTGCCTGATTTGCATCTGTAACCGTAAAATCTACTGTATTAAATGATCCCTCGCATACAGAACTTTGACCTGTAACGTTGATCTGCGATTGACAAACATTGATAGAGATGTCATCCAGACCAAGATCATTTCCGCTGGCTACTGCTGTTGCATTTACCACTTCAAGATCTACAGTGCTGGTGGTGGCCACAAAAGAACCACCCACTTTTACCCAGGTAGGCGTAGCCTGGTACGCTACCACACCCGAGTTACCGATCACCACACCATTCACTTTAAAAGAAATATTGGGTTCAGAACCAGGTATGGCGGCAGGATGACCCAATGGTAAAAGATTGATTACCCAGGCAGAAAATTCGTACGTTGCGCCGATACAAACTGGTATAGTTTTGATTTTGTAAAACAAGGGGCTCGTGCTGGTATTTGGAGCACCATTCACAGCCATATAGTAACCACCATCGCCAGTGTGGTCTGCGCCTTTCCATTGTCCTTTAATGCAGTTGAAGCCATTTGCATCGCCGATTGTTTTAAGAATACTATATCGCCCTTCGGGGTTAAGACCGCCGCTAGCGGCTGTGTAAGTATAGTCTGAGCACGGAATTGCTACGCCAGTAGTACTGGTGCAACCGCCCAGCGCATTGCCCACATTGCCCAATGGACTATAAGACTGTGCACCATTTTGAATACATGCTGCTGCTGCGTTATTAACTGTAATGTAGGGTGCGCTGAAAGTGCCTTTTGCTCCCAAAAGATTGGGACCTTTAATACCGTTGCACTGCGCCGTTGCTGTTGTGGTGCTGAATATAGATGCAGCAGCCATCATTAAAAGATAGAATTTTTTCATTCTCTGTGGTTTGAGGTTTGAGGTTTGATAAATTTTGTAAACGGCGATACAAAAGATATATGGAGGAAGCTTCTGAGAGGAATGGAGAAATAATAAAACTGAGAGAACAGTTGTTGCCTTTTCGGAGATATTAGATTGGGGGAGTTGTTTCTTGTGTTGTGGGAGCAAAAATGTATTAAATACTACAACCAAACAAATTATTTTACAACTTTTCGACGAATGGAAAATTTACGGAGTCATTGATTACCTCCTGAAAAATGCAACCCAGGTTTGCAAAGCCGCTATTTATGCGGTGTTCAGGATTAGTAATTCACCTAAAGGAACAATCGAAAAAGCCAGGAAAAAATTGAAAATTTTATCAAAAGCCGTAAAAAATCAGGATATCTGTCCTAAAACAGGTATCCTGATATTAACATAACTGATAAAAATCCATTACTCGGTATCCGCCTGGCTATAGCTGTTGTTCTCTTCATCTTCGGAACCGATACTTTCTGCCTCGTCGTCTAGCTCGGCTCCCGGAACATCAAGTCCTTCTCCACTAAAGTCAGCAAATTTACCGGCTCCATTCAGCAAAACGCCATCTTCATCTTTGTTGTCCAATACGGACCGGGAGAGGTTGATATCGTCTTGCGACAAGCCACTGTCAATGCTTTTATCTAACAAGGCTCTTTCTTCTGGAGTTATTTCTGCATCCATCTCCGTTGGTTGTTTCGGAAGGTTCTTTTCTGTACTCATGATGATTGTTTTAGGTTTTGAAATAAATAGGGTGTGCCCTGTGCTGGCCTGCTAATCCACGATTTCCAAAAAAGCTTGTTGCAGTCGTCTATGAAAACAGCTGGCGACACTTTCCATTCTCTTTACCGTAACTGCAACCATTGTACCAAGAGGACCCTTAGCAATTATTTGACCTATATTAGAAGAAGACAACCGTTTCTTCACAAACCATAAGTGCTGCAATTCGTGGCACCAAAAAGCCCCAAAAATTAAAAAACTACCTTCGTCACTTATTTTTTTATATGACTTTTGACGATCTGAATTTGAATACTCCTTTATTGACGGCCTTAGACGAGTTGGGCTATACCAATCCTACCACCATTCAGCACAGGGTATACCCGGTCGTAATGTCTGGCCGGGACGTGTGTGGCATTGCACAAACGGGAACAGGTAAAACATTTGCCTACCTGCTACCCTGCCTGAGGCTGTGGAAATTTAGTAAGGATAAAGCACCCCAAATTCTTATTGTTGTTCCCACCAGAGAATTGGTAGCACAGGTAGTAGAGGCCGTAAAAGAATTGACGCCCTACATGAGCCTTGTTGTGGTTGGCGTTTATGGTGGGGTAAACATCAGCACACAAAAAGCAGAAGTGGAAAAGGGAGTAGATGTGTTGGTGGCTACACCAGGGAGGCTTTACGATCTTGCCATGAATGGCGCATTTAAAGTAAAGTCTATCAAAAGACTGGTGATAGATGAAGTGGACGAAATGTTGAATCTTGGATTTAGAACGCAGCTAAAAAACATCCTTGACCTTTTGCCCCAAAAAAGGCAGAACCTGATGTTCTCTGCCACCATCACTAACGAAGTAGAGGCGTTGATGAACATTTATTTCAACAACCCGATTATGGTAGAAGCTGCACCTACGGGCACACCGCTTGAAAATATTGTGCAAACAGGTTACGAGGTTCCCAATTTTTATACAAAAGTAAACCTGCTTCATTTTTTGCTTACCCACGACGAGAGCATGACCAAGGTATTGGTATTTGCGGCAACCAAAAAATTAGCCGATGATTTGTACGAGCAATTGGAAGCTAAGTTTCCGGGTACCGCTGGCGTAATACATTCCAACAAAGAGCAAAATCATCGCTTCAATACGGTAAAGCAATTTCAGGAAGGGAATTACCGCTTTATCATAGCCACTGATATTGTGGCACGGGGTATTGATATTGCCGAAGTAACGCATGTTATCAGTTTTGATACGCCGGAGGTGCCGGAAAACTACATACACCGTATAGGCCGAACCGGCCGTGCAGACAAAGAAGGAATTGCCATCACCTTTTTCACCCCCAAGGAAAAGCCTTTGTTAGAAGCCATTGAGGCGCTTATGAAGTACAAGGTACCCATAGCGGCTTTGCCGGAAACCCTGGTTATTTCAGATGTGTTGACAGACGATGAAATACCAAAGCCCTACATGAAAACCATCCAACTAAAACTTCCTAAAAAAGAAGATGTAGGTCCGGCTTTTCATAAAAAATCTGCAAAAAATAGCAAGGTAAACCACGTAGTAAGCAAGCGGGATCGGATGATGAAAAAATATGGTAAGCCAAAAACAAGGGGTCAGAAAAAATAATGATTTAAACGATTGACCTGTGCAAGAAAGCCTGCTCCATTTTTTTGAAAGTTACCCGCAAGTTGCTATTCTCGCCAGTATACTCCTTAGCATCTTAATTGCCATTCTTGGAATAGTGCCCAGCGTATTTATTACTGCAGCCAACATTTTGTTTTTTGGTTTTTGGAATGGCACGTTAATATCTTTTGCAGGGGAAGCTGCGGGCGCTGCGGTTGCTTTTTTGATTTACCGGGCCGGTTTCAAAAAAAAAGCGGGCAACAAATTGCTCCAATACCCCCGCCTGAAACAGCTTGTAGAAGCGTCTTCGCCGAAGGTCCTCTACCTCATATTTTCTTT
This sequence comes from Ferruginibacter sp., assembly GCA_046597635.1. Lineage (GTDB taxonomy): Bacteria > Bacteroidota > Bacteroidia > Chitinophagales > Chitinophagaceae > Ferruginibacter. Next base: position 10,961 of record JBKJKD010000148.1, read on the forward strand.
CAGACTTTTACCTTTTATTCCATCGGGCCTCGTCAGCTTTGCTGCTGCTATTGGCAAAGTTTCTTTCCTGGGTTTCTTACTGGCGAGCTCACTCGGCAAGCTTCCCGCTTTGCTCATGGAAGCCTATGCGGTATATGAGATTACGGCCTTTGGCTGGCAGGGAAAACTGATATTAGCATTGATTGCTATAAGCTTGCTGGCTTGGGTATTTCGTAAGCAAACCCAGGGAAATCCTCCCTCCTAATCTGGTTCCTAATATTTATCCGCTCAGGTTATGCTGGCATCTATCGGCACAATCATATGCAATGCATTGGCCACAATAGCCGCTTTTATCTCATACAGTTTGCCCAGGTATTCGCCATCTACCTGGAAGTGTGCCCGGTGTTTAGAACGTATCGTTAGCTTATTTGTTTGAAATATTTCCGTCTTGGCAGGATCAATATCCCCACGGGAAAAAGTCATTTTATAGATTTCATGCAGCGAAATTTTCTTGATCGCAATTACCTCAAAAAGCTCGTCTTCCAGGTTCCCAATGGGATTTATAACAGCACCGCTCCCGTACTTCGTACCATTAGCTATCACAATCATAGCAGCGGTGATATTCACAGGCTCGCCATCAATTTCCATCCTCACCTCCATCTTTGGATTACTGAATAATACCTTAAGAGATGCCTTCAGATAACCCCACATCCCACGCTTCTTTTGACTCTCAAATTTTTTTATAAGAAAAGCATTGAAGCCAATGTCGCTCAGGTGTACGCACAGGTGACCATTTACCATGGTTACATGAATGTTTCTTAATGCACCGTTCACTAAGGCATCAAGGGCTTCCGATGGTTTTTCGCTGATGCCCAATTCCTTGGCAAGGCCATTGGCAGAACCTGCAGGCAATATTCCCAGCGGTATATTTTTTTGCAGCAGGCACTCTGCCACTAGTTTCACCGTACCATCGCCACCCACAGCTACTACCCTATCGGGTGCAAATTCCGCAATGATTTTGTTAATCAGGGACACACCGCAATCTGCTGTAAGCTGCAACAATTCATAAACATGTGGTAGCGGTTCAAAATATTCCCGGATCAAGGTTGGCCAATCATTGTTGTGATTGCCAGAACCGGGGTTGATTACAAAAAGAAATTTGAGCGTAGTTTTATCTGGCATAAATTTTTCACGGAGCTATTGCTCTTTTTATGAATTGGGTACGGCCCAGCTTTATCAATTTCAATAAATGTCTACCTAAGTTAAATTTTACGGTTCACACATCATGACGAATACTTCTTCCAATTATAACGCCAACATTAAAGTTTACCATGGCTACGGGCACATGCATGACCTCGTGCTTTATGGCCATGTGCTAAAAGGCAAACCAACTCAACGTGGACGCCTTACGCATAATGTTTTCGCAAATATAGCAGGTCTTATCAGGTTGTTCTTTATAAAACCATTGGCAGGGGTCACTATTCGTCTACAGTGGAACGACCAGGCTTTTGAAACTGTGACGGAGTATGATGGCTTCTTTAAATTCGAGTGGGTATCTGAGGCATCGGTGGCTGCCGGGTGGCATCCTGTAACAGTTTCACTAGCCCACACCGCAGACAAAAAAGTGGAAGGTCACGGCAATTTGTTTGTTCCACACAGCACCCAATATGCTTTCATATCTGACATAGATGATACCGTTCTGGTTTCACATTCGGCCAGTAAGTTTAAAAGGCTGAGGGTGTTGTTTACTAAAAATCCGCACAGCCGCAAAGCTTTTGATGATGTAGTAAGACATTATCATTTACTCTCTACTGCGCATACCCAGCCGGACGTTCCTAACCCGTTTTTTTACGTTTCCAGCAGCGAATGGAACCTGTACAACGACCTGAATGAATTTTTTAAACACAATGGTTTGCCCCCGGGCGCTTTTTTGCTAAACGAAATAAAAAAATGGTACCAGCTTTTTAAAACAGGTAAAACCAAACACCAGGGCAAACTTATAAGGGTGGCCAGGATTCTGGAAGTATTTCCTAAACAACGGTTCATACTACTGGGTGACAATTCTCAAAGTGATCCCGATATTTACGCCGCCATAGCCCAAAAATACCCCCATAAAATTGTAGCTATTTACATTCGCAACATCAACTGTAGCAGGAAAGAAGCAACACAACAGGTTCTTGACAGCATCGAAAACAAAGAGATCCACACCTGTTTATTCGATGACAATGAGGAAGCGATCCGCCATTCAAGGGCAATAGGCCTGATAATGTAGCAAGAAAAAATATGGAGAAACCGAGCGAAGTAAATTATTAAGCAAAAAAAAAGAGGTGATTGCTCACCTCCAATCAAACTCGTAATTTTTTCCCATTAAAAGGCCAATACAGCAACAATAGCCATAATTGCATAGAATCCTGCGATGATGCCAATTGCCTGAAGCGTATCCACCATGGGAGTTGGGTAATTTTTTTTCATAACTAACGTTTTTTTAAATAAATAAAAGAAAGTAATTATAGGAACCCTGGAATAATGCGGCGTTTTAATCGGGAGGTGTAAAGGGATGGTTAATCTGGAATTGGATAGAGTCACAAAGATAAGGGAAAATAGTAATCCAGCATTCTTTCAATAATTTTTTTGTGAGAAGACTCTGAATAAAAAGGTATTCCTTCAAGAATGGCCATGGTAGCAGGATTAGAGGGGCCTTGTTTATATTGGCAAATACAAATACATCCATAAAAATCCGGGCGACAAACCTGAAGATTGTCCCCATCTTGTGTTTTCATCCAAAATTGGGATGTTTGAACTGTCTCATTACCGCCCCAAAATCTTTAGTTGCTTATACCAATATTTTAGGTTTTGCGAACAACTTCCTCATACTGCAAACGGCAGTTACAGGAATGCATAACTGTCTGCCGTTTAACTATCTTGCCCAAAAATCAAAGACGATGGCGAAACGATTTTCTAATTCAGCAATGGGAAAATTCAGACTGGTAAGTATTTTAGAAGGTATTTCCTACTTGATTTTACTATTGATAGCCATGCCGCTAAAATACCTGGCAGGTGCAGACTGGGCCGTAAAATATGTAGGTTGGGCGCACGGGTTATTATTCGTGTTATTTTGCTTTTTACTGCTCAACGTATGGATTAAATACCGCTGGAGTTTTGGAAGAACTACACTGGCATTTATTGCGTCCCTCCTTCCTTTTGGCACATTTGTTTTAGAAAATAAATTGCACCAGGCCTACCCCGAATCATGATACCAGTTTAAACACATGGAACCAGCAAACCTGCCTATTTGTTATGACTTCAGTCATAAAATAGGGCTATGCTTTTTAATAACTTGGCACATATTAGACAACAATTAAACATGTTTTATGAACAAAAAGATTTTGGTACTTGCATTCCCTTTAGCAGTTTTGCTAGGCTGCAATCCTGCCACCGAAAATACAGAAACCATTAAGAGCAGCACTAGCAATACAGTGGAGCCCATGGGCCAGTCCGGAGTAAAGGATGATGTATCTCAAAAGAACGTAGTGCAGGTGGCGGCAGGAAGTGCCGAACATACCACCCTTGTAAAAGCTGTACAAGCTGCCGACCTTGTAAATGCTTTGAGTAATGCCGGCCCATTTACCGTATTTGCTCCTACCAATGCAGCTTTTGATAAGCTACCTGCAGGAACTGTCGCTGATCTTTTAAAACCAGAAAACAAAGACGCTCTGATAGACATTTTGCAATACCATGTTTCGCTTGGTGTTTACAAAACCGAAGCTTTGCAAGACGGGCAGGTACTCGGCCAGGTAAATGGTGGTAACCTTACCGTTTCGGTGAAAGATGGAAAGGTAATGGTTGGAGGCGCCACTGTTGTAGCTTCTGTGACGGCTTCCAACGGTATCGTACATGTGATTGATGGGGTATTGCTCCCTCCAAAAAATTGATTCGAATTTACCAGGAATTTGTACTAACGGGCCGAAATTTCACTGCAAGACCACAAAGAAATACAAAGGGGACAAAGCATTCAATAGATCATCCATATTGCCTTCTTTGCCTCCTTTGTTTCGTTTTGTGAAACTCACTATTTTGACGGCTCTCTCTTTCTATTTCAAGAAATAATTATCTCTGTTTACCATATCCTTGTTTTATTTTATGGCAGGCGATTTTAATTTTATTTGTATAATGCTTGCAATACTTTGGGCCTTCTGCTTGGCCAGTGTGGCCTTTTCCCCTACAAAATGTTCATCCACGGTTTGATCAAACAAAAGGAGCCAGCGGTTAAAATGCTTTTTTTCCAAGGCTACAACTTTGTTGATGTTAATGTGTTTTTTTAAAGCATTTCCATGATAGCCACCGGTGTAAAAAAGTGCGTTCTGCCAGAATGCGACGATTACAGGAATGTGTTTCTCCCAGTTAACTTTCATCACATCAGTAAAAATAAAGCCCACCAGTTTATCGGCTTTTATTTTTACATAAAAACGATCTACCATCAGCTGCACATCGTCCCGGCTATTAATATCTTTTTTCATGGCATGCAACTTCAGTGATTTAAAATGTCGGCTATGGAAGCCATCATATCGTCCCCTACCAACCGCTCTATCATGGGAAACAATTCCCGGTCTTCCCGCCTGATGTGTTTCTCCAGCACCTGCCCTATCACATCCTGGTAGCTTGTATCTTCAGCATTCCCGGCCAACCCCTCAAACAAAAGGCGCAACGAATGATGCTCTTCTATTACTTCCTCCAAGTGCTTATCGAGTTCGGTATCTACATTTTTAATTTTTTTAAAAACAGCTTCCTCCGCTGCAAAATGTGGTAACAATTCCTTTGTATAAAACTCCAGTGCGTATTTGGTCTTTCCCCTTGCGTCGCCTGGCATGCCTTTGTAATCTGGCGCATCTATTTTAAGCATTTGCGCAAGCAGTAAGGCTCCGTGGTGTTGCCGTGATAAAGGAATTAAAGACGGATGACGTTTCATAATAAGCGTGTTTACATAAACATTAGAGGTCTTTTGACCTGAATTTTTTGAGAGACCAGTAAATAGGAAAAGCGATCCACAGCAATAGTACCGCACAGGCAAAAGCCATACCCGTGAAGCTTCCAAAAAAATCTTTGAATACAGCACCCGTATAACCCAGCATTGCCGCCACATCCATTTGCAGCATAATCAATATTCTGCCCATGTCTATAGGGTTCAATGCACTGATGGCTATCATGGGCTTTTCCATAGGGTAATCTGCAAACTGAAACAGTAGCAGCAAAACAAGCCCATCAAAAAGTATAGAAAAATAAAGCCACAACAAAATAACCATGCCAATACCCTTTGCTTTGTCTCTCGTTTTTACTGCAGCCAGCATGGCAATGCCTACAAAAATAATACTGAGAAATATTCCAACGCAACACATCATGACGCCCAGTATATCGGGGTGGTAAATAAGTAAAGGAATTCCGGCGCCAACCAAAAAAGCCAGGCTGAGCGATGCCAGCAGACCGGTGTACAAACTAAGCCAAATAGTGTTGCGCTGCAGGGGCTGGCTCACCAGCAACTCTATGAATTCGCTGCTGTTGTAAACGTAAATGGTAGAAAAGATGATACAAACAAGCGGTACCATCAGCAACACAACGTTTAGCAAACTCAATAAGCCCTTGCTCGAATTATCTTCCAGGCTAAACACACTCATGGTAGTGATAAAAAGAATGGCGGTATACAGCAGCACAATCTTGTTTCGCAAGATGTCGCCTGTTACATATTTAATAATCTTTTTCATGGATTAATTTTTTAACATCACCCTTGCAATGGCCTTTGCCAATTTAACTTCTCCGGTTGATGCTTTTAGCTCCTCGATCGTTTTCAAAAAAAGCAGTTGGCCATCCTGCATGTAAATCACTTGTGTCACAAGGTCATCAAGGTCGCTCAGCACATGCGAGGTTACCAGTACCAGCTTGCCATTTTCTTTTTCCTTTACAATTTTATCTTTCAACATTTCTGAAGCTACCGGATCAAGCCCCGCAGTGGGCTCGTCTAAAATGAGCACTGCAGGATCAAAAAGAAAAGCCAGCGCTGCGCTTACTTTTTGCGTGGTTCCGCCAGAAAGGGTGCGCATTCTTTTTTGCAGCAGGCTACCCAAATTAAATTGTTCCACCAGTTCTTCATCTAGTAATTTTTTAGAAGAGCGTATGTCTTTCATCATTTTAAGCACCTGGCCAATAGTCATGTTTTCCGGGTAACGCCCTATCTGCGGCATGTAACCAATATCGTCCCTGTAAGCCCAGTCATGCAAAATATTTTTTCCTTTAAAGCTGATAAACCCACTGTCGGGCACTACCATGCCCAGGATAGATTTGATGAGCGTTGTTTTTCCGCTACCGTTTGGGCCAATAAGTGCAATGCACTCTCCCCTGTTGCAGGTAACAGATACATTGTCCAGCGCCTTTAACTTTCCAAACTGCTTGCTCACATTACTTGCAATGATCATAGTCGTTAATTGTAGTTCGTGGATTACGATGGGTCATGGGTCAGTCGTAATTAGTTAACTAGTTTATTAGTCAATAGCCAGTCTTCATTGGTCAGTCGTCGTTGGTCATTGGGTCATTGGGTCATGGGGTCATTGGGTCATGGGGTCATTGGTCATTGGTCATTGACCTATTAACTATTTTACTAATTAATCTATTATAACTAATTAACTCGTCAACTAATCAACTAATTAACTAGTCAACTAGTCAACTAATTAACTAGTTAACCAATCAACCTATTGTATGTATCAAAACGCCCTTTTCATCAGCGGCAAATTATCTGCTAAATTTTCTGGTGTAAGGCTCGGTAATATTTTTTCCGTTTTATCCAGCAAAGAAGTTATAAAACTTCTAAACAGTATCATGGCTGAGGGATATTTTTCTACAATCATAGAATACATACTCACCGGCCGGTAAGGAATATCGCCAATCTTATCTTTGTTTAAATCGTACCCTTCGTATTTATCCCAGTAGTTGTTGTTAAAAGTATTGAGTACAAGGGATCCATTGGTACCCACGTCGAAGGTATTGCCCATAAAATTGTTGTTTTCCAACACCACATCCATGCAACTTGCCTGAATTTTTAATGCCCATCCATTATTTTCAAAACTGTTGTACGACATAAAGATCCGGTTGGCACCTTCCATGAAAATGCCACTCGTATTTTTCAAAAAATAATTGCCCTGCATGTACCCATCAGATATTTCTTTGAGCAAAATACCATGAGAAGCATCGCCCCAGTTTTCTTCAAAAAAGTTATTGAACATTTTAATTCGGTTGCTAAACATCACAGATACGCCCGACCCATTGTTGGTAAACACATTGCTGATGTAACTGTCGTCATTCGAAAACATAAAGTGCAAGCCATACCGGATGTTCTTTTCCGAAACGTTTCGCCAGATGATAGAATTTTTTACGAATTCAAAATAGATTCCGTCCCGATGGCCGGTAATGCTGTTGCCAATGATGCGCATGCTGTCGCTCTTCCAGCAATGAATGCCATTACCGCTTTGTTGTTCTTCTACACTATACGATCTTAGTTGATTGTTTTCTATACTGCAGTTTACAACGTTCTCTGTAAATATGCCAAAAAAGGTATCTTCCAGTTTATTGTTTTTGATTACCACATCCCGGCTTTCATATACTCTTATCCCGCTCAAATCTTCCAGGCTGGAAATCCCGGAATGCATCAACATAAATCCATCTACCACCACTCCATCTGCTTTGATAGAAATAATCTGGTACCTGTGTTCTCCATCCAACACGGGGAAATTAAGGCCCTTAAGCACAAGAGTTTTGTTGATCACAATATTTTGTTCACGGTAAATGCCGGCACTCACCAGGATGGTATCGCCTGCCTTTGCTGCATGTATAGCCAGCATAATCTTAGGAAACATCTTGCCCTGCCCCACGGATATAACCATAGCCTGAGTTGGGTAGTAACCAAATAAAAATACTATGAAAAGAATTGACCTCACTTTTGCAGTTCCTCCCAGGATATTTTGTTACCGTAATATTTACTGATCATCGCATGAAGGCTGTCCTCATTTATGAAGGCCGCTACATTACCATTCATCGGACTTTTTAAGGCAGGGCTTTGCAAAAAATAAGTTTGAGTTGCATTGAGCAATTGGTGCGGGCTTAAAAAGTGCGTGAAGTAAACCCCCGCTACCTGGTCTTTGTCAATTTTTTTTTCATTCAAATAAGCCAATACACAATGACTGTCGTCAAACTTAAAAACCTTGCCCTTTTTATTCACAATCTCGGCTCCGAATCTTTGATCGCTGATGGTCATCTTGCACTGCTCACAATTATCCTTACCGAGGCGAAGCGATTGCGGCTCGGTACTGCAGCTGCCAAGCATAACCGTTAGCATTCCTGCCATCATTGCCTGCAAGGCATATTTAGAAACAGAATGCTTATTTTTCCTCCATTCATAGAGCACTACAACAAGCAACATCAATCCTGCGCCCACAAAAATCCAACCTCCAATACCAGGCATAGAAAAGGCTCCGAAGTTTAATAGTTGCTTAAAGCCAATGAGTGGCGGCTGGTAAGCCATGCCAGGTACAATAATGGCTGCATCGGGGTCCAGGTTATGACCGTAGTTGTACTCCCATCTCCAGAAATCTACCATGGCTAATACTCCGAATGCTACAAATAATATCATTAGTATGTTAGCCCATTTTCTTTTACCCATAATACCTGCTGCAACAAAAGCCAGTACAAAAAATACAATGATACCTGGTAAAACTTTAAACTCTACGAAATCATCGGCATGCAACGTTTTCATGCCGATGTAATGATTTAAGCCGTTGATAATATCTACATTGCCCGCCAGTTTGTTGGCATAAATTAACAACTTCAATCCTTCGGGATACTGTGGCGCCATCAGGTCTATTTGCCAGATAGGCATAAATAATACTGCCAGGAGGCCCAGCCCGCAAACCACCAAAACCACACGACTTAGAGTTGAAATTTTTTTACTCATAATACTGGTTAAAAGAAAACGTGCGTTGCAAAATAGCTGAAGTGATCACCGCGGTTTTAAACAACTCTTTTTTACTGGTTATTTTTTAGAAGTATCTGCGCTTAACTTGGCTGCACTGTCTGCCTTTGGCTTATTAGTACCTGTGCTAAAACTTAATGGCACACTACTGCCTGCAGGCGATACCCTTACATAGCCAGACATTTCCTGGTGCAATGCACTACAGAAATCGGTACAATACATGGGATACATACCTGCTTTTAACGGAACCCATTTCAGCGTAGTGGTTTCGCCCGGCATCACCAGGAGTTCTCCATTGAGCGCACCCTTTATGGCAAAGCCATGTGGCACATCCCAATCCTGCTCCAGGTTGGTGGTGTGAAAATAAACTTCGTCTCCTACCCGCACTCCTTCAATATTATCTGGAGTAATATGAGAACGAATGAGTGTTAAGTAAACATGTACTTTGTTTCCTTCTCTTACCACTTTTGCTTCCGCTTCGCCTTTGGCCGCAAAGGGATGATTGTTTTGTTCTATTTTAAAAAACTTAATAGACCTGTCTCGTACCACACTGGCTGCTACAGCCTGGGCATAATGTGGCTCTCCAATTGTTGGGTAGTCCAGAAGCAACTGCATTTTATCTCCACTGATATCATAGAGCTGGGCACTTTGTGCCAGTTCAGGGCCAGTAGGCAAGAACCTGTCTTTGGTAATCTTGTTGTATACAGTAAGGTATTTGCCTGTTGGCTTCCGGGAATCACCGCCGGGAATGCTGAGATGTCCTACAGAATAATAAGTAGGCGCCCTATCCAACACTTTCAAATCTTTTACATTCCATTTTACTACTTCGCTTGAAACAAACATAGATGTGTATGCATTACCCTTGTCATCAAACTCTGTGTGCAAAGGACCCAGACCTGGCTTTTTAACTTCGCCATACAAAGCAGCTTCGTATTTTATTACCGGGATACCCTCATAAATACCTTCAAATGCTTTGTCTGCAATGGCTTTTTGTATTTTATCGAAACTAAACACTGGAATCAAGGCCGCCAGTTTACCACTACCCACAATGTATTCGCCGGTAGGATCTACATCGCAGCCATGGGGCGATTTAGGGCAAGGAATCAGGTAAGCCAGTTCAGGAAAATCTCGTATATCCAGGACAGTTACTTCAGTTTTAATAGTTGAAACAGCAGTATGCGTTTTTTCGTCGAAACGATTGCTGGCATATTTAACTGCCTGCTTGCGTCCCTTGCCTGCCTTTATCAACTCCTCAGCTTTCTTCCAGTTTACAGCCATGATAAAGTCTTTATCTCGCTTTGAAGCATTTACTTCCAGCAAGGTATTAGCCAGCTCTGTATTGTAACAACTAAAGAAAAACCAGCCATGAGACTTGGCTTTTCCGGCATGGCTAAGGTCGAAGTTTACACCAGGGCCTTGAAGCTGAAAAGCAATATCCATATTCCCCTTGTCTTTATCAATGCTGATGAAGCTGATTGTTCCTTTGAAATTTTCTTTGTAGGTATTAATGGGCACATCGCCGTTCTTATCATCTGGCGGTATACTAAACCTTGTACCAGCCACAATGTATTCGGAATTTTCTGTGATAAAAGGCGAAGAGTGATTGCCACCGCTGTTTGGTAATTCTAAAATTTCTGCAGTTCGGAAGGTCGTCAAGTCGATGCGAGCAACACGGGGTGTATTGTTGCCATTTACAAAAACCCAGCGCCCGTCAATTTCCCCGTTGGTTTGCGACATAGAAACGTGGTGCAGATCATCCCATGGTACTTCGCCATGAGAAGTGTTCAGCATGGGTTTGGTCTCTTCGCTGTAGCCCCAGCCTTTTTCGGGGTCTACCGAAAATACCGGAATCACCCGCAGCAACCTGCCACTAGGAATTCCGTAGACGGATAACTGGCCGCTAAAACCTCCGGAGACAAAATTATAGTACTCATCATATTTTCCGGGAGCCACATAAGTTTTGGCAGCCGCATCTCCACTAACAGCGGAGCCTACATTTTTTGGTTTGCAGGACTGTAGCCCAGCAAACATCGCAATGACAACTGCCATCGCAACAACCGTATTTTTTTTCATGATTTTTGGTTATGGTTACACATGATGTTCAGACCATGTATGGGTTGATTATTTTACTGGGAGCGCCGGCAACTCTCGCTGTTATTTTACGCCGTCATTTTTTCGCATAAATTCATACACGTTCCTGGCGTCTTCGTCTGTTAAATTTTGATTGGGCATGCGCACCAGACAGAGTTCCAGCAGGGCTTGGGCCTTAGGGTCCTTGTTAATCATAGGGTCAGGATTTGTAGCAAAATTCATGATCCAATCTGCAGTATGCCTGCCGGTGACACCGGTAAAGCCCGGCCCTACGAGCTTTTCATCTGTGAGCTTGTGACAGCTTGAACATTTTACACTAAACACTTTCTCTCCTCCATCAGCCATTGCTTTATCAAGCGTGGGAGCTATCTGCACATCTTTAAATTTACCCTCTCCCCTAACCGGGTCGTAAGAAGGATTGTCTGAGGTTGCAGCAGGTGCATCTGTAGTGGTACCACTCGTTGAAGAGCTCGCCACTTTTTTGTCTTCAGCTCCACCGCAGGCCAATAGTACAGAGGTAAACAGAACGGTTGCAACAAGAAGAGATTTTTTCATAACGTAAATTTTATTTGCTTTTAAATGGAACACAAGGTTACAAATGGAGGAGGTAATCTTTTATGCGTTCAATCATACTTTGCACTTTACAGTCCGCAGATTTTATTAAACACACTTTAAGCCTACATCCTAATTAAGTTGCCTTATAAAACATGACTACAATCATGTTTTATAAGGCAACAATCATAAAGTAGCGGCACAGTTGTTGGCAATTTTGTTATCAAATAATTAATATGGCCATTGATATAGATTTATTGTTAGCATGGGGTGCAACCTATAAGAAAGTAGCGCAGGGCGAGATTATTTTTAAAGAGGGTAGTCACTGTAGCTTTTACCATCAACTGGCAAATGGCTCCGTAAAATGGATCAACGTAGATGATGATGGAAAAGAGTTTATTCATACGATTGTAGAACCTGGTGAAAGTTTTGGAATCATGCCATTGTTTGATGACGATCCCTATGCAGCCACTGCAGTAGCAGACAAGGACTCCCTCGTGCTTAGGCTGCACAAGCCTGTTTTCCTGGACCTGCTGAGGGACTCACCTCAGCTCCACTTTAAATTCACCCGCCTGCTTGCAGAACAAGTGCGTTTCAAATTACTACTGCTAAAGACGATATCCTGCCAAAACCCGCACATTTGCATTGCTACATTGCTCGACTATCTTAAAAAACACAAAAAAAATATTTGCCCGGACTGCAGCCAGCTCAATCTTACCCGCCAGCAAATTGCCGGCATGACGGGTCTTAGAGTGGAGACAGTGATTCGCACAATGCGACACATGCATGATGATGGTGAACTGGTTATTACCAAAGGCAAAGTGTTTTGTGTGTATGATTGAAATCATATCTGCTCTAATAAACCTGCTTGTACTTTGCACAAACTGTACTTATGAGTTTATACAGATGGATACGTTTTTGCTTTTTTAATTTACTTCTTGTTTCCGTACTGGGTGTGCTGATGCGATATAAAATTTCTTTTTCTCTTCCTTTTATCGATCAAAAACATGTGTTGCACAGCCATTCTCATTTCGCATTCACCGGCTGGGTTACGCAGGCGTTGATGGTTTTGCTGGTTCACTATCTTCAAACAAAACAACTTCAAAATGTATTTAAAAAATACCGCTACCTGCTATGGCTCAATTTATTTTGCGCCTACGGGATGCTCGTTAGTTTTATACTACAGGGATATGGCTTTTTCTCCATTAGCTTTTCTACAATTTCCATTTTTGTAGCCTACATTTTTGCAGTTGCATATTGGAGAGATTTGAACCGTATTGCAGAAGGCGGCAGCACCCACCTCTGGTTCAAGGCCTCACTGGTATTTAACGCAATATCTTCTTTGGGTGCCTTTACCCTGGCTACCCTCATGGCACTAAAACTGGTGAACCAGAAACTGTACTTAGCATCCGTATATTATTTTTTACATTTTCAATACAACGGCTGGTTCTTTTTTGCCTGCATGGGCCTGTTTATATACGCTGCCAGGTTACACAAAGCCCCCGGTGGTAATGCCATTTTTTGGTTGATGGCCGCATCTTGTATTCCAGCCTATTTACTCTCTGTGCTTTGGGCGGCATTTAATCCCATCATTTATGGGTTGGTGGTACTTGCATCGTTGGCACAATCGCTGGGCTGGATATTTTTCCTGAGACTGTTGCTGCAACAGAAGCCAGCCCTCACGGAAAATTTCAAACGAAGCAGTAGCTTCATTTTGAAATTAAGTGTCATTGCCTGTAGCATCAAAATAATCCTCCAACAATTCTCTGTAATTCCTTCGTTAAGTAAACTGGCTTTCGGTTTCAGACCCATTGTAATCGGCTACCTGCATCTCGTGCTGCTGGGAGTTATTACGCTATTTCTATTGGGCTACATGATTTCCACTAACATTGTTGGTACCGCCCGGGCCAGCTTTGCAGGCATTGCCATTTTTGTGGCCGGTATATTCCTAAATGAATTGCTTCTCATGACGCAGGGCCTCACTGCTATCACGGGCATCCTCATCCCCTACCTCAATGAAGGCTTACTCTTAGCCGCCCTTACATTGTTTACCGGCCTGCTGCTCTTCAATATTTCTCTTAGAAAAAACAAGGTACCCCAACGGCAACCTTCCTAAATTCAGGAGAAGGATTTTATAAATATCCTTAATGAGAAAGTATAAGAGGATTCAGCTAATCTCACCGAGCTGTACAGGAGCTATTTACTATCTTCGAGGCGTAAAAAAATAGAGCCTACCGGTTTTCTTGCCCACAGGTTGCTCGCTTTATGGAAAATTCTAAAAGAAAATACCAGGCTGCCATTCTCCGCTCCTTTAGAAAAGTGCACCGTACTACCGGGGCATTTCTTTTTACATTCTTTTTTGTAATAGCTGTTACAGGTTTGTTGTTGGGTTGGAAAAAAAATAGTGGAGATTATTTATTACCCAAAACTCAACAAGGAATTGCTCACAATTTGAAAGGCTGGTTAAGTGTGGACAGTCTTCACAAAATAGCTGTTCACTATCTCCAGGATTCAGTATCATCCACTGCTTCCTCTTCACTGGAAAGAATAGACATCAGGCCAGAAAAAGGCATAGCCAAATTTGTATTTGAAGAAAATTTTATCGGCCTCCAACTCGATGGCGTGACGGGCCAGTTATTGCACATCGATAAAAGACGTAGCGATTTTATAGAAAAGGTACACGACGGATCTATATTGGATCTTTATTTTAACAACTCTGGCGGGATATTAAAACTCATTTACACAACCATCATGGGCCTGGCATTGCTGGTGTTTACCATCACTGGCTTTTGGTTGTGGTACGGCCCTAAACGGATGAGAGCTGCCAACCACAAAAAATAACTCGTATGAATGTAACAGCCAACAAAAATGAAGATGCTTTAAAAATGGCCTGGAGCCAGGTGCGGCAAAAACTGGAAAAAATATACCTGGGCGGTGGACAGAAAGCCGCTGAAAAGCAAAAAGAAAAAAACAAACTCGTTGCCCGGGAACGGATTAAATTTCTGCTGGATGAGGGAAGCTCGTTTATTGAAATTGGTGCTTTTGCCGGTTATGAAATGTACGAAGAGCAAGGCGGCTGTCCTGCTGGCGGAACGGTGAGTGGTATTGGTTATATAAGCGGCAGGCAATGCATCGTTGTGGCCAACGATCAAACGGTAAAAGCCGGAGCCTGGTTTCCTATAACAGGCAAAAAAAACCTGCGCATGCAGGAAATAGCCATGGAAAACCACCTCCCTATTGTTTACATAGTAGACAGTGCCGGTGTTTACCTGCCCATGCAGGACGAAATTTTTCCGGACAAGGAAAACTTTGGACGCATTTTTAGAAACAATGCCCGCATGAGCGCTATGGGCATTACACAAATAGCCGTGGTTACCGGTGCATGCGTAGCCGGCGGAGCCTACTTACCCATAATGAGCGATGAAACCATTATGGTAGAAGGCGCCGGATCTATCTACCTGGCCGGGCCTTACCTGGTAAAGGCCGCCATAGGGGAAGATATGGATGGAGAAACATTGGGTGGCGCCGTAACACACACAGAAATATCTGGCATTGCGGATTACAAATTTAAGACAGAAGAAGAGTGCCTGGACAGGGTGAAAAGTATCATGAGCAAATTGGGCGCACCAGCCAGTGCGGGCTTTAACCGTATTAAAGCCTTGCCCCCAAGACTTGATAACGGTGAGCTGTATACGATCATGAGCGAGGGCAACAGCAAACCCTACGACATGTTGCACTTGATAGATTGCCTTGTAGATGCCGATAGTTTTGATGAGTTTAAAGCAGACTATGGCAAAACCATTGTGTGCGGCTATGCCAGGGTAGATGGCTGGGCTGTTGGCATCGTAGCCAATCAACGCCTGATTGTAAAAAGCAAAAAAGGTGAAATGCAACTCGGCGGTGTTATCTACAACGATAGTGCCGACAAAGCGGCCCGGTTTATCATGAACTGCAACCAGAAAAAAATACCGCTTGTTTTTTTGCAGGATGTAACCGGCTTTATGGTAGGGAGCCGCAGCGAACACAGCGGCATTATAAAAGATGGTGCCAAGCTGGTGAATGCAGTGGCTAACTCGGTGGTTCCTAAAATAACCATCATCATTGGCAACAGTTATGGCGCAGGCAATTATGCTATGTGTGGCAAAGCGTACGACCCAAGATTTATTTATGCCTGGCCCACCGCAAAAATTGCAGTGATGGGCGGCGAGCAAGCTGCCAAAACCATGTTGCAAATACAGGTAGCAGGTATGAAGGCAAAGGGCCAGCAAGTAACAGCGGAAGAAGAAAAAAATATTTTAGATAAGATAACGGATAACTATACCCGCCAAACAAAACCAGAATATGCAGCGGCAAGGCTTTGGGTAGATGCCATTATAAACCCCGGCGACACCAGGATGCTGATAAGCGAAGGAATTAAAGCTGCCGACCAGAACCCGGTAATTGAGGATTTCAAAACCGGGATATTGCAGGTGTAACCGATGCACCAAGGCCAAACTTTTAAACTTTAATTTTGTTGCAGCAGTTGTGCCACTGTAACTACCTTAGTAAATCTTAAACATTTATTTATGCAAATGAAAAAATTCTTTTACCTGCCACTTTTCGTGCTGGCCGTTGCTGCCCTGGGTTGCTCCGCAAACAATACCAACAAAAAAACTGATCAAGCCTCCACTACAACGGACACAACCAACATGCCGGTAGAAACAAACCAGGCTAACACCAATTACCCGCCTGCCTTTGTGGGGCAGACAAGAATTAAGGGCGTAAAAACAACCACCCCTTATACCGTGGAAAGAATTGGTGGCAACATTGGGCGGCCATGGGCAGTGATACCGCTACCCGGCAACAAACTATTGATCACAGACAAGGGTGGTTTTATGCAGGTGTTTTCCAACGACGGAGCGCTTATTAAAAAAATAACGGGCTTTCCTAAAGTTGATGATGCTGGTCAGGGTGGTTTGCTGGATGTAGCCTTGGATCCCTCCTTTGCGCAAAACAATATGATTTATTGGAGCTTTTCAGAGGAAACGAACGGCACTAATTTAACGGCCGTAGCCAAGGGCGCTTTAAATGTAGAGGCTGGCACCATTACCAACCCTGCCGTAATCTTCAGGGCCACACCTGGCCTCAAAAGCAAGATGCATTATGGCTCCCGCCTCATGTTCGACAAGGAGGGGCTACTCTTTGTGTCTACAGGAGAAAAATCAATCTTAGAAGGACGCAAGCAATCGCAGTGGTTGTACTCTGGCCTTGGCAAAGTTTTTAGAATTACTTCTGATGGTAAACCTGCACCAGGCAATCCTTTTATAGATCAAAAGGATGCGATGCCGGAAATCTATTCCTACGGCCACAGGAACCCGCAGGGATTGGCATTTCACCCGGTAACTGGCGATTTGTGGGAAGCAGAATTTGGCCCTCGTGGTGGGGATGAATTGAATCTTATCAAACCTGGCAAAAATTATGGTTGGCCTACCATCACTTACGGTATAGAATACAACGGCGACAAAGTGGGCGGGGCTATACAGAAACAAACAGGCCTGGAACAGCCAGTATATTATTGGGACCCGGTGCTTTCTCCCAGCGGCATGACTTTTTACAGTGGCAATGCCATACCAGAATGGAAAAATAATTTGTTTATTGGAGGCCTAAGCAGCATGCATATTGCCCGGCTGGTAATCGAAAATAATAAAGTGGTGGGCGAAGAGCGTTTGCTGGCCAACGAAAAAGAACGCATTAGAGATGTGGCAGAACTGGATGGAAAATTATACGCCGTATCAGATGCCGGCATCCTGTTTAGAATCAGCAAAAAGTAATGGTCGGGAATGGTGAATGGGCAATGGGCAATAAGCAACCCGCAATAAGCAATGGGCGATGGGCGATGGACAATGGGCGATGGGCGATGGGCAATGGAAAATAAACAACTGGCAATCACCCATATTCAATAAGCAATCGGCAATGGCCAGTAAACAATAAACAGCAAGCCATGAGCGCTAATCAATAAGCAACAAGCAAAATTCAATGGCCGCCCCGGCACAATAAAGTGGTGAATG
>JBKJKD010000146.1:0-4175 GCA_046597635.1 Ferruginibacter sp.
AACTGCATCATGAAAATTTCTGTACTGTTTGTACTCCTGACAATTTTTTGCGGGAGTGCTTTTGCCCAAAGCGATAGAGCAAAATTATTGCTTTGGGCAAAAGCACTCCCGCAAAAAATTGTCAGGAGTACAAACAGTACAGAAATTTTCATGATGCAGTTTAATGTTATTCGGGAATATAACCATGTGCTTACCATAGTCTTCACATTTCTGCTGCTAAATAATCTCCGTTATCGCTTTAAACAATAACTTGTGGAGGTAAACTATAAAAATCGCTTTCAACCATTCAATACTGCCTGATGACAAACAATGCAAAATCTATCAGAAGTTTTATCGGCTGCAAAGATTTCAAGATCTCCCGGCAATTTTATAAAGACCTCGGCTTTATGGAATCGGTGCTATCCCACAATATGTCGTACTTCAGCGTGCAGGATGGTCTCGGATTTTACCTGCAAGATGCTTATGTAAAAGATTGGGTAGATAACAGCATGATCTTTTTAGAAGTAGCCAATGTAGAGGAATATTATGAAGGCTTGCAAAGATTGGCATTGCCGGAAAAATATGAAGGCGTAAGGCTGGTTCCCATACGCAAAGAGGAGTGGGGCAAGGAATGTTTCTTGCACGATCCTGCCGGAGTGCTTTGGCATTTTGGTGAGTTCAAATGAGTTGTCACAGCTGTTTTAAAAGCTTTTATACAATAATTGCTCTGCCACAGCTTTGCGATCTCCAGCCAAAAGACTAAGCCTTAATTTGTTGAATGAACAAAAATTTACCAACCTTTTTAAATTAGCAAATGACAAAACTCGGGAGCCAATTATTGATTGCATTCAGCTTACTAATTACCGTAGCACAGGCCCAAATCCAAAAAACTTATTATGAAAGTGGAAACTTGAAATCGGAAACAATGTATAGGAAGGGTAAAAAGAATGGAATAGAAAAATATTATTGGTCCAATGGCCGCATACAAAGTATAATAACCTACAAGGCTAATTTACCGGTTGGAATAGGCAGGGGCTATCATGAATATGGAGGACTCTCCAGGGAAACGCAATACAATAAAGGTAAGAGGAATGGAATTGAGAAAGAATTCTATCCCGGCGGGCAACTTGAAGGCCAAACTCCCTACAAAGATGACAATGAAAATGGTGTGGTGCAGGGGTATTATGTAAGTGGAAATCTTTATAAGGAACTTTCATACTTGAATGGCAAAGCCAATGGCGATTTTAGATTCTACTATGAAGCTGGCAGCCTAGAATATTTGAAACGTTTTAAAGACGGAAAGCAAGTGGGCTCTGAGAAGAAATTTTATGAAACGGGGGAATTAGAGGAGGAAACCTATGAAAAGCCAGACGCAAACAAGATTATAGGAAAGTCTTTTTATAAAAGCGGTAAGTTAAAAAGCGAGGTTATCTCTATCCTTGGCTATCGCAAAAAAATAGAAACTAGCTTTTATGAATCAGGAGGACGTATGAGCGAAGTGCCGTATGAAAATAACGAGGTAAATGGTCTTGTAAAGTTTTATCACAAAAATGGCAGGTTACAGGTATCGATAAATTACACGGATGGCTTAAAAGCCGGCATTGAAAAGTTATACAACGAGGCGGGTATTTTAATAAAAGAAACTCCTTACCTCTATGGAGAAATAAGTGGCGAGGTGATGAATTACAATCCCAGTGCTGTAGTTGCCGAAACAGAAGAGGCTGGAATCGTGATAACTCCGCTGACAAATGACTTAGCTGACACCGCAACTATCACGGCGGATAGTAAGCAGCCAAAGTGGGGTACCCAACCGAAATATAAATTTGATAAAATAGGACCCTTTGTAAACGGTCTGGCTGCAGTCTACAAGAGTGGGATTACGAAGAATGGTTCCGCCGTAGGTGCAGGCTTTATCAATTTGGACGGTGACATCGTTATCCCTTTAACTTATGAGGCTGCAGGTAATTTCTCCAACGGGCTTGCGATGGTTAGCTCGAACGGCAAAAGTGGTTACATCGATACGACGGGAAAAGTAGTTATTCCGCTCATCTGGAATTATGCAAGGGGCTTTGCTGAGGGCTTAGCCGCTGTATCGCAGGAAAGCTTGTATGGATTTATCAATACAAAAGGCATTACGGTTGTGCCTATGCTATACAAGGATGTTTTCGACTTTAAAGAAGGATTAGCTTCTGTGCAAAATGCCCAGCGTAAGTGGGGTTGCATTGACAAAAATGGAAAGATGGTGGTGGAGCCTATCTCTGATTTTTGGGTCATCTTTTATGAGGGTATAGCAAAATTATCCCAAGATAGAAGTCGCAGATTTATAGATAAAAACGGCCAATATATTTCTGATGTTATATACCAAGAAGCGGGAGAATATGCTGAGGGACTTGCCCCGGTGAAACTAAACGGACAATATGGTTTTGTAGATGCCGCAGGAAAAGAAGTGATCCCATTTATGTATGATTATGCCTATTCTTTTCTGAATGGGCTGGCTCAAGTGAAAAAGAACAAGAAATGGGGATTGATTGGTAAAAAAGGAGAGATAGTACTCCCCATTGAATATGATAACATATCAAGTTTTTATGGAGAAAAGTTGGCTACTATAAAACTCGGGGAGAAGGTAGGATATATTAATTCTTCCGGTAAAATAATTATAAGCCCAAAATATGAAGAGGGAGAGTTCTACCAGGAGGGTCTGGTGAACGTAAGAGCAAACAATGGCAAATGGGGCTATATTAACGAATATGACCAGGTGATTATACCCTTTCAATATGACAGTGCTACCGGCTTTAAAGGCGGCTTAGCTGACGTAGAACTAAAGGGTAAATGGATAACCATTGATAAGGCCGGAAACAAACGCAGTTTTCAGTAACGAACTTCTTTAGCTAAGTATATAAAGTGGTTTTATGATCACAGCGAAAACATTATCAAGCTAAATGAACGATTATAGAAACTCTCCGGGTATTATTGGCTGTCTGTTTCAAAAATTAGTTTTTGGTTTTTAAACAATTAAATAAGAATTTAGAAAGCGAAACCGCATCCCAAGCCCTCAAGCTGATCCAACATTTTCATACAGCATTTTCAATCGAAATATCCCTTCTTACACAGGTTTCCTATTAATTCAGTAATTATTTTAAATTGCAGCATGCATAAAAAAATATTGTTACTGGGCAGTGGCGAATTAGGAAAGGAACTGGTGATTGCGCTAAAGCGTTTAGGCCAAACCGTGATTGCAGCTGATAGCTATGCAGGCGCACCTGCCATGCAAGTAGCCGATGATTTTGAAGTATTGGATATGCTGAATGCAGCAGCATTGGATGCCGTGGTGGATAAGCACAAACCAGATCTCATAGTGCCAGAAATTGAAGCCATTCGCACGGAACGTTTTTACAGTTACGAAGCGCAACACATACAAGTGGTGCCAAGTGCAAGGGCCGCCAATTTTACCATGAACAGGAAATTGATCCGGGATTTGGCGAGCAAAGAATTGGGGCTGCAAACTGCGAGCTATCTATATGCCACCAGCTTTGAAGAATTTACAAAAGCAGTAGCTACAATTGGATTGCCTTGCGTGGTAAAACCCCTCATGTCTAGCAGCGGAAAAGGGCAGTCAGTTTTAAAAAATTCAGAAGATCAGCAACAGGTTTGGGACTATGCTATCAACAATCAGCGGGGCGATATAAAAGAAGTGATTATAGAAGAGTTTATTGCTTTTGAAACTGAAATTACTTTGCTTACTGTTACACAAAAAGATGGGCCTACCTTATTTTGCCCACCCATCGGGCATCGTCAGGAGCGGGGCGATTATCAGGAAAGCTGGCAACCAGCGGCCATTAGTGGAGAAGCCTTGGCACATGCCTGCGACATGGCAGCCAAAGTAACAGCAGCATTAACAGGCGCCGGCATTTGGGGAGTAGAATTCTTTCTTAGCAGCAAGGGAGTATATTTTTCCGAACTCAGTCCACGTCCGCACGACACCGGTATGGTTACGCTTGCGGGCACACAAAATCTTTCGCAGTTTGAATTGCATGCAAGAACCATTTTGGGCTTACCCATTCCAGCTATAACATTAGAAAGGGCAGGAGCAAGTGCGGTGATATTGGCCGATAAAACCAGCGATGCTTTTTCAATCACCGGCTTGGAAAAAGCATTGGAATCTCCCAAGACAGATGTGCGCATCTTTGGCAAACCAA
>JBKJKD010000294.1:0-28421 GCA_046597635.1 Ferruginibacter sp.
CAGAACCGTTTACGGACATGCACCTGCAAAAGGACAACAGTTAGATGATCATTATTTTGGCGCCATACCCGAGCGTGTGTATGCATACATGAGAGATTTTGAACAGGAAGCTTATCGCCTTGGTATTCCGTTGCGCACACGCCACAACGAGGTGGCTCCCGCACAGTTTGAGTGTGCACCTATTTTTGAAGAAGCCAATCTTGCGGTAGATCACAACACTTTGTTGATGGATGTAATGACAAGAGTGGCCAAGCGGCACAACCTATTGGTATTGCTGCACGAAAAACCTTTTGCCGGCATCAACGGTAGTGGCAAACACAACAACTGGAGCCTTAGTACAGACACTGGTGTAAATCTTTTGGCACCCGGAAAAACTCCCAAGACCAACCTAATGTTCCTTACGTTTTTTGTGAACATCATCAAAGCCGTGCACGACTATGCAGACCTGCTAAGAGCCACCATTGCCAGCGCCGGCAACGATCATCGTCTTGGAGCAAACGAAGCACCGCCCGCCATCATTTCTATCTTCATAGGTAAATATTTAACCGATGTATTGAACCAGGTAGAAACCCGTGTGAGTGGTCATTTTGACGAACAGGATGAAGCCATTCTAAAGCTGGATATTCATAAAAGCATCCCGGAACTGATGCTGGATAATACAGATCGCAACCGTACTTCCCCTTTCGCCTTCACCGGAAATAAGTTTGAATTCAGAGCAGTAGGATCAGCGGCTAACTGTGCCGGACCCATGACCACTATCAATACCATCATGGCCGAAACACTCAAAAAGTTTAAACAGGAAGTGGATGCTATCATTGAAAAAGGAGAAAAGAAAGAAGTAGCCTTGATGCAGATGATACAAAAATATATTGTAGACAGTAAAGCGGTTTTATTTGAAGGCGATGGGTACAGCGAAGAGTGGGCACAGGAAGCAGAGAAAAGAGGTTTGGCGAATGTAAAAACCACGCCACTGGCTTTGGATGCATTTGTGACCGACAAATCTAAAGACTTGTTTAAGCACAATGACATTTACAGCCATCCCGAACTGGAAGCAAGGCACGAAATTATGCTGGAAGCTTATGTAAAAAAAGTGCAGATAGAAGCAAGGGTAATGGGCGATTTGGCCAGCACACTTATTTTACCTGCAGCCGTGCGCTACCAAAATGATATCATTAAAAACATTGTGGGGCTAAAAGAAGTAGGCCTGCCGGATACTTCCTATGCCAATCAAAAACAAATTTTGGGTGTAATAAGTGAGCACATTAATACCATAGCCGACAATGTTGAAAAAATGATTGAAGCAAGAAAAGTTGCAAACGAAATTGAAGACATGCGTGACAAAGCCATTGCTTATTGCGACGATGTAAAAGGCAATTACTTCGACATCATCCGTTACCATGTAGATAAACTGGAACTAATGGTTGATGACAATTACTGGCCGTTGCCAAAATACAGGGAACTGCTTTTCTTAAGATAGTATTTGAAAAAGCCTCACAGTTGTGGGGCTTTTTTTTAGAGGTTATTTCTGGCGCCGAAGGAACTTGACACATGTGGTTTTATGCTCAGGTCGTGTTTGCAAAAGAATTGGTTTGAAAGATCACAATTATAGAAGTCTTCAATATTCCCTCCGTTCCATAAAAAATTCACCATCTGTTATATTAATTATTTGCCCTGATGAAGTATCAATAGCGCTAAACTAAAAATTATCTTTTAATGTTTTGATTGCGCCTGCCGATTGAAATGTAACCGGATCTCGGCAAACCTTTGAAGGCTTCCTGCTATGTCGGCACTCGACGCTTTGCCTGCTGGCCTCTCCTCTCTCCGATGCCACTGGCTATTTTGGTTTGTATATATGAATTGATTGCCCAACCAATTTCCATTCACCATGGATCTTTTCTAAAATCCTTATCTCAAATGAATAACTTTTATTCCCCTCTTTAGAAGTAGATTCCTCATTGTGGCTTACCCATGCATTCTCACCTTTTATACTCATTTTATAGTTACTGTTTATTGAAGTGCCCCCCTTACCCATCATATCAGCTGCTGGATTAATCATAACAGATGGCGGGATATCCAACACATTACCATCACCTGTTGATACCAGTATTTTGCCATAGGGTTGAATGTGCCAGCAATCTGCATGACCTTTTATGTCACCGGCCCTCCAGGTTGCAGATTCTTTTTCCAGTAGTTGTTTTATTGCCAGCGATTCATCTACAGTTTGGCTGTATCCATTTACACACAAGCCTAGCACCAAATAGATTAATAATTTCATTTTCATGTGACTATTTTTTGCGTCATAATTTATTTCGTCTTGGTTCATGCCTTCACAAAACTGATCTCAACTTAGCTATGGCTGCTAGCTGCGGCAGAATCTGGTATGGCGTCCTCGCCAACTTTCTATTTACTATTCAATTCCTAAGTTCATCTCTTCAATAAAAATATCCTCATTTTCTCGACATACTGATTTATTTTTTATCCCTCTCTAACGGGTAATTCTATTAGTTACTTTTAAATATCTTAGGCAGACCCTACTTCGGCTAAAAACTGCTTGCACTCGTCGTGACAAGTGACCTGCCTGCGGCAGAACACTTCCGTAAGTAGGGGATTTAAGGCTCATTTCTTGCCAGCCCCAACTTATTTTTTATTTCAACAGCCGCTTGCGTGTAGCCTCCGTTGGAGCCATCCACAAAATGTATATGATCTTTATTGCGGTTTCTAATGTAGCAGGTCATGATAGATTCTCCGCTTACATGATGACCAAAAATTAGTGACCTTGCTTTTTCTTTCTCCACCAGGTAAGCTATTAATTGCAGGCGTTGAGCTTCTGTACCAGAAATAATCGTGTTGATTCGACCATCAATCATCAATGTATCTGAATTGGAAATTACCTGTTTGAGGTAAACTTTTCCCCTAAGCTTGCGAATATTTAAATCATATTTAAAATAAAAGAAACCTGCAATGGTTTGCAGCATACTTTTTAGGAAATACCACGGTCTCCACTTGCCATATTTTACAATCATTTCTTTTTTTACTTTATCAAAAGAAAATAATAAGCGCAGGCGTTCAGTTGATAAAGGATGACGGCTATTGAAATCGCCATAGATTGACTTTATTTTTTCCAGCACATCTTTAAACACAGCAATTTGCTGCAAGGGATCTGTTGCAATTATTAACAGGCAAACAATTTCTGTGGCAGCGGCAGGTGGTTTGATGCTGTTCCACCTGCATTCTAA
The DNA here is from genome assembly GCA_046597635.1 of Ferruginibacter sp. Classification (GTDB taxonomy): domain Bacteria; phylum Bacteroidota; class Bacteroidia; order Chitinophagales; family Chitinophagaceae; genus Ferruginibacter. Next base: position 3,237 of record JBKJKD010000294.1, read on the forward strand.
CCCTTCCATATTGGCCAGACTATTGTTTTGTTTTGGGATGGATTGTTCTTCAATTGCTTTTATTTTCTTTTCAGCTTCCATCAATCCATCTCCAAAAATAATAGCCTTGCTTAAGCCTTCCCCGGTATTTAGTTTGGTAATTTTTAAGAAGTGCCCTTCTTCATACATGCTGCCAACGCTAATGTGACCTTTGTGCATGTCAAGATCAAAATTTTTGTTTGCATTAGCTATATGCGCTGTAAGTGCTGCAAGGGCAGGCTTTAGCAGCCGTGGCGGCACAATGAAGGTGCCGCCATCGCCACCATAAAAAAAGGGAATTTCTACACCATATTTTCTGGCAACATTCAGAACGGCAATCACACTGCCGCCGGCAACAAGGTTTACATCGTTGTGGCGACCATCCAACACCGCTTCTGAGGAATCTTTTACGTCGGCAACAATAATCTCCCAGTCTGCAGGCACCTCAGCAAAATTGCCCGGTTCAAATATATCGGCAATGCTCACCAGTAGCGAAGGAAGGTCTTTATAAAAAGAAGTTGTATTCATTGAAAAACTTTTCACAGCAGCACTGTCTACGGAAGTGCCGGTTTTTTTATCAAGTTACTGTTTAGCTCGGTATAGCTGCTAACAATATCTCACTGCTTGCTGCAATTTTGCTGCCGAGTTATTTAATAGCTATTTGTTAATTAATGAATTTAGGAGATCGGCAGGCGATATGCTTACCGCCAGTTTCAGGAACTTCCGCCATCTTAAAATTAATCCTGGCTCAATTCATCAGCTAGTTATGAATCAACCATTTTTTCGTCCACGGCTTTGGCTGAAGGCTAGAAGCAGGCAATCCTCTCTTGGGGATAGCTCAACTGCAGGGGCAGGTGCGAAGAATTCTTATGATTCGTTCACAACGTTTTCAAAGTGATAGGATCTTTTTAAGATGGCCAGAAACCCATAGATATCCGATGGCTTTACCTTCTCCCAAAGTTGAGAACTACAGCTACAAATTCACCTGCTAAAGATATAGAGAAAAGAAAATCAAAAGCTAGGGGAAATATGCCTTAAACTATGCATATTCCTAAGGCTCATTTTTTGCATTACTTTATCCAAAGGGCTTTCTTTAACCCAACAAAGTTGCCCCATAAATTACCTTGTCTATAAAAACTGATTATTGTTTTACCTGCATAAGAATAGCAAAACCGCAAATGCTTGAAGCACCCCAATTACGAGGCGATTTTCGTCAATTTCCTTGCAATATCTTTATAAGCCAACTATCTTGGTTTTAAATTGTTTTCTAATTTTTTTAGTTGATAACTCTCGAAATTTTTTGTTATGGAAAATGCTGTAATGCTGCAATACTTTCACTGGTATCTTCCTGCTGATGGAAGCTTATGGAACAAACTAAAAGCCGACGCAGCAGACCTTGTGGCCAAAGGCGTTGATGCGGTGTGGCTTCCACCGGCGTTTAAAGCAGATGCGGGTATACACTCCGTGGGCTACGATGTGTATGATTTGTATGACCTGGGAGAATTTGATCAAAAGGGTGGCATCAAAACAAAATATGGCAGCGTGGAGGAATATGTGGAAGCCGTGGCTGCAGCGCAAAAAGCCGGGCTGATGGTTTATGCAGATATTGTGGTGAACCACCTGGGCGGTGCCGATGAAAAAGAGTTGATATTAGCCCGAAAGGTAGACCCGGAAAACAGGAATGAATTTATATCCGAAGCCTACGACATTGAAGCCTATACAAAGTTTACATTCCCAGGCAGGAAAAATAAGTATTCCAATTTTATTTGGGATCACCGCTGTTTCTCAGGTACCGATTATGACGACCTTAAAAAGGAAACCGGAATTTATAGCATCTTGAACGATGCTGGAGAAGACTGGGAAGAAATGGTAGACGATGAAAAAGGCAACTATGATTACCTCATGTATGCCGATGTGGAGTTTAGAAACCCGGCGGTAAGAGAAGAACTAAAAAAATGGGGTAAGTGGTACAAAGAAAAAGTGAAGTTTGACGGTGTGCGCCTGGATGCGGTAAAACACATCTCTCCCAAATTTTACAACGAATGGCTCGATTTTATGCGGGCTGCATTTGGAGAACATTTTTTTGCCGTGGGCGAATATTGGGCACCCGGCAACCTGGAACTGATGCAAAAATACATTGCGGCTACCCATGGAAAAATGTCGCTGTTTGATGCAGCACTCCACCACAAATTTCATTTAGCTTCAGAGCAGGGAAAAGATTTTGACCTTGTCACCATTTTGGATAATAGCCTGGTGCAGGCAAATCCATTACTGGCAGTGACAGTGGTAGACAATCATGATACGCAACCGTTGCAAGCGCTGGAAGCCCCCGTGGCGCTGTGGTTCAAGCCCCTGGCCTATGCACTTACCTTGTTGAGAAAAGATGGCTATCCCTGTATTTTTTATCCGGACCTGTACGGCGGTCAATATGTTGATAAAGGCAAAGACGGCAATGATCATGAAATTACGCTTGCCGTGGTGCCCGCTCTGGAGAAGTTGCTGTGGCTCAGAAAAAACAAAGCCTGGGGCGAACAGCGGGATTATTTTGATCATGGTAACTGTATCGGCTGGGTAAGGGAGGGCAATGAAACCAACACCGGCTGTGCTGTGTTGATGAGCAACAGCGAAGCAGGTTTTAAAGCCATGCTAATGGGCATCCAATACGCTGGTAAAAGTTTTAATGATTATCTCAACAAAGAGGCAGCCCAGGTAACTATCAACGAAGAAGGCTGGGGAGATTTTTATTGCGGCGCTGGATCAGTAGCCGTGTGGGTTACAGATTAGTGATAAGATACTGTCTTTTAATTTGGGTTTCCTTAACGAAAAGCTTTCCTATTTTTATCGCATGAAAAAATATTTGCTGTACCTCCTTTTCTTTTTTGCCGTACAGGTTCCATCGGCACAGGCACAAGACCTTCAATACAAAGCCGTAGATGATTTTGTAATAAAACTCGGTGTATTGGACAGCCAGAATGTGGCACAAATTACTGAAGCGCTCACTTTAAAATTAACCGATGCTGAACAGAAAGCGAGGGCAATATTTTTTTGGATAGCCAACAACATTGCCTTGGATGCTAAGGCGATAAAAATAAACGATGAGCGCAAATCTCTGCCAGAAGATGTTGTAAAATTTAGAAAAGCTACCTCACTGGGTTTTGCAAAACTTTTCCAGGAAATGAGTAGCCTTGCCAATATTCGTTGCCTTGCCGTAGATGGCTACGTGAAGAATAGTATTGACGATTTAGGCAACCCGCCAGACGAAATCAATCACTCATGGAATGTAGTTCAGTTGGGCACTAGCCCCGAAAAATGGTATTTCGTAGATGTAGCCCGTGCTACAGGTACATTGGATAAAAAGATGAGCGGTTTTGTGAAAGAGTTTACGAGTGCGTATTTTTTTGCAAACAAAACTTTGTTCAATCTTGACCATTACCCAGACAATGGCGCATGGCAACTCGGCGGTGGACCGAAGAGCCTTAAAGATTTTTACAACCTTCCTGTTTTTTACAACGCTGCTCACTTATATAGCATTAAAAAACCTACGCCAGCTACGGGTTTTATCAAAACAAAAACAAAGGCGAAAGTTAACTTCAGCATTCCTTACGGTGCTGCAGGTGCAAGTACTGTAGAACTTGCTATTGGCGATGGCCGTAAACAGCAAAAGCCAGAAGCCATGAACTTCAATTTAAGTGCTGGCGCAATTGTTTTCAATTATCAATTTAAAACTGCAGATAGCTACCCGGTTAGAGTGATTATTGATGGTAAAACAGTATTGGAATATATGGTTGAAGTCAGCGAATAATTTTCTTGTCTCTTTCGGCTCGCAACATCTCACCGAAGTCTAATCCTCTCGCCAGGCCATTCACAACTATACCAATTCGCTTTGCTTTTGTGGGTTCTGTTTTGGCACTCTCTATCCACTTAGAATAATATTGCTGGTGCGAGGGTAAAAGGTTGGTAAAATGTTTCAAGGCCTCCGGTTCATCTTGCAGGCATTCTAATAGGCCCTCTGATAGCGGGATTGAATCTTTGTCTGGTTCAACAAACACCGAAACCGTTGCCCCAATGTTTTTGCGAATAGCTTTTCGCATATTGGCATTGATGGCCATAATGAACTGCCCTCCTCCCATAGGTATTAAAGCCACGCTCTTTATCACATGCTCATCAAGCAAGCCTTTTACCCGAAACGATTTTTTATTTGCCGGCATCAGTTTTTCCGTCACCACCTGGGGGATCTTAATGTGAGTCCACCCGGTCTTTTCACCCATACTCCCGAACTTTTCTAGTATGGCTTCGAAGCCTAACTTCATTTTTTTTATTTAAAAATATAGATTTTGAAATAAAAACATAAACTAAACCCCAAAAAGCCTTGTTACCTTGAAAGATGAATATTCTAATAACAGGAGCCAACGGCTATATTGGCCAACGGTTGATACCAGTTTTACTCCAGGATGAGCACAAACTTATTTGCCTTGTGCGCAACCGCAATCGGTTTGATGAAGAACAGGCCTCTCCCAATATTGAAGCGTTGGAAGCAGATTTTTTAAAGCCGGACCAATTGCCGGAACCACCAGTAGACATCGACGTTGCCTACTACCTGATGCACAGCATGAGCGGTGCAGAAGAGTTTGAGGATATGGAAGCAAAAGTGGCCAGTAATTTTCTAAATTTTATTGAAAAAACAAATTGTCGGCAAATTGTTTACCTCACTGGCATTAGTAATGAGGCAGATCTTTCCAGGCATTTGGCCTCCCGGCTCAAAGTAGAAAAAATATTGGCTGCCGGGCGTGTGCCGCTCACCGCTCTCAGGGCGGGTATCATCGTAGGTTCTGGTAGTGCATCTTTTGAAATCATCCGGGATATTGTAGAAAAACTACCGGTTATGATTGCGCCCCGCTGGCTCAATACGCTTTGCCAACCCATTGCCATCAGAAATGTGATACAGTTCCTGGCAGCCGTAGCTTTGAAAGAATCTTGCTACAACAAAAACTTTGATATAGGTGGGCCCGGCGTACTGAGTTATAAAGAAATGCTATTGCAGTTTGCAAAAGTGCGGGGACTAAAACGAAAAATATTTATTGTGCCAGTAATGACACCCAAACTATCGTCTTATTGGTTATACTTTATCACTTCTACTTCCTACCAGCTTGCGGTAAACCTGGTGCATAGCATGAAGGTAAATGTGGTGTGCCGCCCCAATACGCTGGCCGCTGACTTAGGCATCTTTCTCTTTACCTATGAAACAGCGGTTGAAATGGCTTTTGCAAAAATAGAACAGCAGATGGTGCTGAGCAGTTGGAAAGATGCGTTGAGCAGCAGCAATGCAAGCCTGGACCTATTGAGCTATGCCGAAGTGCCCACACATGGTTGCTTCAAAGACTTAAAGTGGCGGGAAATTACCGGACCACCAGAACAGGTGCTGCAAAATATCTGGAGCATTGGTGGAGCAAGGGGCTGGTATTATGGAAATCATCTCTGGAAGTTCCGGGGGTTGTTGGATAAATTTGCCGGCGGCGTAGGTTTAAGACGGGGCCGAACCAATGCGCTCACTATTCAAACCGGGGATGCATTGGATTTTTGGCGGGTATTGCTTGCAGATAAAAAACACAACCGCCTGCTTTTATTTGCCGAAATGAAATTGCCCGGAGAGGCCTGGTTGGAATTCAGGATCATGAAAAAACACCACAAACTGCAATTAAGACAAACAGCTACATTCAGGCCAAGAGGTGTATGGGGACGGCTCTATTGGTTTGCAATGCTCCCCTTTCACCATTTTATATTCAATGGCATGATAAAAAATATTGTAAAGACCACGTAAAAAAAGGCCCCGGTAAAAAATTTACCAGGGCTTTTATATCTTAAGCTCTTTGTTTTACAGGAGCTTTCTTTTTCACTTTTTTCAAAGCCGCTTCAATGGCTTTGCTTAATTCATCGTAGGTAGCTTTTGCTACTCTCTCTCCATTAACGAAGAAAGTAGGTACATCTTTTACCCCACGATCGATACCTTCTTTCAAATCGCCCTGCACCTGCCAACCGTAGGTAGCGTTTACAAGATCATCCAAAAAACGTTTGTTGCTAACGCCGGCTTCCTTGCTATGCAACTTTAAACTGGTAGTACCAAGGCTTTTGCGGTTTGCAAAAAGGATATTGTGCATTTCCCAAAATTTACCATCCTGGGCGGTTGCTACTGCTGCTTCACCTGCCTTCAAACTGCGCTGGTGAATTTTAGTCATGGGAAAATGCCTGAAGTTGAAACGAATTCTTCCATCGTAGTCAATTAGCAATTTTTTTACAATCTCATTTGCTTTAGCACACACTTCACTTTCATATTCACCAAACTCTTCTAGTGTAACCTCTGCTTTCGGATTGCCGACAAATACATCTTTCGGCTCGATGATTTCTACTACATCTTTCTTAAATGCCATATATAAACTCCTTTTAATTAAGCAAAACTGTTTTTTAGGAGCTCTCCACAGTTTTGTGGGTGATAAATATTACTACTTTCTGTAATTGAGAATCGGATGAAGATAGGTTTTTTTAAATCCTAACCAAACCATTCGACATCTTTTCAACAGAATCTAATACAACAGGTTCAAATTCAATAGTTTAAAAAATGTTAACGTTTGAACACCGTTTTTAAGGGATCTATTGGGCCACGCCTTCGTTTCGAAAAACAACAGTTCCGTCAAATACATCTACCAAAACGGGTGCCGACTTATCAATGTCTGCAGCGAGGATTCGCTTGCTCAATTTGTTCACAATTTCCTTTTGAATTAGTCTTTTTAAAGGCCTTGCCCCAAATTGGGGATCGTAACCGTTTTCTGCCAGGTAATCCAGCGCATATTCGCTAAAGTGTAGTTCTATGCCATTTTTGGCTACCAATTCCCGAAGATCATCTAACTGAATTTTGATGATACCCTTGATCTCTTTTTTCATCAATGGTTGGAACATGATTACTTCGTCAATACGATTGAGGAACTCGGGGCGAATGGTTTGCTTCAGTAAACTCATTACTTCGAGCTTTGTTTTGTCCACCACCTCATCTTTGTTTTTTTCTGTTACGTTTTCAAAATTATCCTGTATCACCTGGCTGCCCATGTTACTGGTCATAATGATGATGGTATTCTTAAAATTAACTACCCGTCCTTTATTATCCGTTAGCCTCCCATCGTCTAAAACCTGAAGCAAAACATTATACACATCGGGATGCGCTTTTTCAATTTCATCCAGCAATACTACGGAGTAGGGTTTGCGTCTTACAGCCTCTGTTAACTGCCCACCTTCATCGTAGCCCACGTAACCCGGAGGTGCTCCTACAAGCCTGCTCACTGAATGCTTTTCCTGGTACTCACTCATGTCTATCCTTGTGAGCATGGCATCATCGTCAAACAAATAGTTGGCAAGCGCCTTGGCCAGTTCTGTTTTACCTACACCGGTTGTACCCAGAAAAATGAAAGACCCAATTGGTTTTTTTGCATCCTGCAAACCGGCACGGCTGCGGCGTATAGCATCTGCCACGGCTTCAATGGCTTCGTCCTGCCCCACTACCCTTTTGTGTAATTCATCTTCCAGCGAAAGCAACTTTTCCCTTTCACTTTGCAACATTTTGGAAACCGGTATGCCTGTTGCTTTTGCTACACTCTGAGCTATGTCCTCTGCATCAACTTCCTCCTTTAACAAACGCTTTTCAGATAGGTTCGAAAGCTGGCCTGTTAACTGTGTTATTTCGAGCTCCTGGTCTTTTACCTTACCATACCTGATCTCCGCCACTTTTCCGTAATCTCCATTTCTTTCTGCCTGCTCTGCTTCCTGCTTTAATTGCTCTATGGCAGCTTTGCCATTTTGAATTTTTTCTACCAAATCTTTTTCTTGTGTCCACTTTGCTTTATAGGTATCCCGTTCCACAGAAAGATTGGCAATCTCCGTATTTAAATCTCTCAACTTAGGCTCATCGTTTTCTCTTTTGATAGCCTCTCTTTCTATCTCTAATTGTCGTATTTGCCTTTCCAATTTATCCAGGTCTTCCGGCATACTGTTCATTTCCATGCGAAGCTTGGCAGCACTTTCGTCAATTAAGTCAATGGCTTTGTCTGGCAGAAAACGATCAGAAATATAGCGGTGCGATAATTCTACCGCCGCAATAATGGCTTCATCTTTTATGCGCACGTGATGATAAGTTTCATAGCGATCTTTCAAGCCCCGCAAAATAGAAACAGCATCCTCTACACTTGGCTCATCAATCACTACTTTTTGAAACCGGCGCTCTAAGGCTTTGTCTTTTTCAAAAAATTTCTGGTATTCAGACAGTGTGGTTGCTCCTACTGCCCTCAACTCTCCCCGTGCAAGCGCTGGCTTTAAAATGTTGGCAGCATCCATGGCACCATCACCTCCACCTGCGCCTACAAGCGTGTGTATTTCATCTATAAACAAAACTATTTCCCCGTCGGCAGAAGTAACTTCTTTTACCACCGACTTTAAGCGTTCTTCAAACTCACCTTTGTACTTTGCACCTGCAATTAACAAACCCATATCCAGTGCATAAATCACTTTCGATTTTAAATTTTCCGGCACATCCCCATTGATGATCCTCATAGCTAAACCCTCTGCGATGGCAGTTTTACCCACACCGGGCTCTCCTACCAATATTGGATTGTTCTTGGTTCTGCGGCTTAAAATGTGGAGCGTTCTCCGGATCTCTTCATCTCTCCCAATAACCGGATCCAGCTTACCCTGGCGAGCCATTTCATTTAAGTTCTTGGCATATTTGTTTAGGGCATCAAACTGCGTTTCCTGAGTTTGAGAAGAGATGGTTTCGCCCTTGCGCAATTCTTTAATGGCGGCCACCAGCCCTTTTTCTGTGAGACCAGCATCTTTTAATAGTTTAGCACTGGCATCATTGCCTTGCACAATGGCCATCATGAGGTGCTCGGGAGTTACAAACTCATCGCCAAATGTTTTAAGTGTAGCGCCGGCACGCAGTATCATGCTGTTTGCATCACGACCTACGGCCTGAGCAGGCTCAGCACTGGTAGTAGGCAGCTTAGCAATCAGCTCCTGCAATTTTGATTGTACAAGGTTGATCGTAACATTGTTTTTTTTGAGCAGGTATTCAATTGGTGAATCCTCCATATCTAACAAGGCCTTTAAAAAATGCTCTGTTTCTATATTGGGGTTCTTATTGTTGAACGCTAGCTGCTGGGCTTGCTGCACAACCTCAGACGCCTTTATGGTGAAATTATTTAGATTCATATTTCCTGTTTTTGATATTAAGTATGTGCTCTTGAGGATGCAAATGCACGTCCAAAGAAATAATTAGGAAGTAATGGCATATAAAACACAGCATTGCTGACTGCTTTGCAGAGAAATCAAGGGCGACCTGCTAATTTATCATCTCACAAATATTCCACAGGTGTAGGCATCGTATGAAATGTGAAGGATTTAGAAAACTTTAAATGCACTCCTTTCCAGTAAAAACTACTCTGGCGGAATTAGTATATTTTTGTACCTCACAACAGTCTTCAACTTTATGAGAAAATTAGCTGTGGGTATTTTGCTACTCACTTCCATTTTTACAGCCACTGCACAAGAAAAGAGTAAACTATTTGAAGGCATGTATGTTCAATGGGGTTACAATACTGAATGGTATACCCGCAGTAACATACACTTCCGAATGGCCAACGGCGATCAATTCAAGTTAAATAAGGCTAAGGCTCATGACAAACCAGATATGGATGCCATCCTTGAAAAGCCTTTGGAAGTATCTATACCACAGTACAACTACCGGCTTGGATTTTACATAAACAAAAAGAAGAGCAAGGCAATCGAACTCAACTTTGATCATATAAAGTATGTAGTAACCGACGGTCAAAAAGTAAGCGTTACGGGAACAATTGAAGGCCAGCAGGTAAACGGAGATAGCATTTTAAATCCTGCTACTTTTTTACACCTCGAGCATACGGATGGCGGCAACCTGCTGCATCTCAACTACGTGCAACAACATACCATTTTAAAAACTGCCAGCAAAAGCAGGGAGTTAATTAACCTACTGTGGAAGGCAGGAGCAGGCATCAATATTCCCCGAACAGATTTTACCTATCGAGGAGACCGCCTGAACAATAAGTTTCACATTGCAGGTTACAATGTGAGTGCCGAAGCTGGCGCCCGCATTTATCCTTTCAAAAAAATATTTTTAGAATTTACTGGTAAAACAGGTTACGTTAAATATGTAAACGCTTTAGCAAATACCACACAGCAAACCGGCAACAGGGTGAAACATAGTTTTGGATATGTGGAGTTGATCGGCCTCATTGGCTTCGACTTTAAATTTTAATAATAATTAAATTACAAAAGCCCCGCCTAACTAGCGGGGCTTCTGTAATTTTAGACCAATGACACATATGTACGAAAACAAAAAAAAGCGGTTGGCACCTACGACCGTCTATTACCAACGCATAAGATTCAACGCACTCATAGCGAGTTTGATTATTGCCGTTAGTTTATCCATTGGAGTGTTGGGTTATAAATTTACCGTTCCATCCTTTGACTGGTACGACAGCCTTTTAAATGCCTCCATGATATTGAGTGGAATGGGACCGGTATTGGATGCAAATACCGTGTTGAGTAAATCGGCTAAACTTTTTGCTTCATTTTATGCCTTATTCAGCGGTATTACTTTTCTTTCTACGTTTGGTGTTTTAATAGCTCCTATTTTACATCGCTTTTTGCACAAGTTACATTTAGACGAAAGCGAAAATTAACCCATGAGTGCCTCTTTTACAAATAGCGACCTTGTAAAACAAACGGCCCGTAATTTAGGCTTCGATTTTTGCGGTATTGCGACAGCAACATTTTTGGATGAAGATGCCCGGCGACTGGAATATTGGCTGCAGCAGGGCATGCATGGGGACATGCAGTATATGCAAAATTATTTTGACCTTAGAACGGATCCACAAAAATTGGTACCGGGGGCAAAATCTGTAATTACGCTCATGTTGAATTATTTCCCTGAAACGCTTCAGCCAACGGGTATACCCAAAATATCGAAGTATGCCTATGGCCAGGATTACCATGATGTGATTAGAAAAAAACTCAAAGCGTTTTACAATGTGTTACAGTCTTCCATCGGCCAGTTTAGCGGAAGAGGTTTTGTAGATAGCGCACCTGTGCTGGAGAGGGCCTGGGCAAGAAAGAGCGGACTAGGCTGGATAGGCAAGAATGGTAACCTCATTAATAAAAAAAGTGGTTCGTTTTTTTTTATTGCCACGCTTATTACCGACCTGCAGTTACAAGAAGATGATGCCTATGCTAAGGACTATTGTGGCTCCTGCACCCGTTGCATAGACAGTTGCCCAACGGAGGCTATCTTACCAGATAAAGTGGTGGATGGAAGTAAATGCATTTCTTATTTCACCATAGAATTAAAAGATGCACTTATTCCGGATAAGATGAAGGGGCAGTTTGACAATTGGGCCTTTGGCTGTGATGTGTGCCAGGACGTATGCCCATGGAACCGTTTTTCGTCGCCACATAACGTAGAGGAATTTAAACCGGTGAGCGCCATTGTAGATTACAATGCAAAGGACTGGGATGAATTAACCGAAGAAAAATTTAAGATCATTTTCAAAAATTCCCCGATTAAAAGAACGAAGTTTAGCGGTATTAAAAGAAACCTGCAATTTTTAAAAAATCATGAATAGCAACATAGCAAAACTGGCCCGCATTGCGGCAAAGGAAGAGCGCACCATCATAGGATTGATGAGTGGTACTTCCCTGGATGGCCTGGACATAGCCTTGTGCCATGTAAAGGGTAACGGACTGCAAACCAACCTCCGTTTAAAAAACTTTATAACCGTGGGCTACAACGAAGACTTCCGGCAAGAAGTGAGGTCAGTATTTTCTAAAGAAATGGTGAACTTACAAAAACTGTGTTTGCTTAATGAATGGATTGCCGGCGAGCATGCAAAGATGATAAACGATTGTCTTGATAAATGGCAAATTGATGCAGCAGATGTGGATCTCATAGCCAGCCATGGACAAACGATTTATCATGCTCCACACTCTTTGCATGGCCTTGATAAATTTGGGAACGGCACTTTACAAATTGGAGATGGCGACCACCTTGCGGTGGGCACGGGCATTACTACCATGAGCGATTTTAGGCAGAAGCATCTTGCAGCGGGCGGAGAAGGTGCGCCACTAGCCGCTTATGGCGATTACATCCTTTTTTCTGACGATACTATCAATGTTGTGTTATTGAATATTGGAGGAATTGCCAACTTCACTTTTCTGCCAAAGAATGCGGCGGCAGGAAAGATGTTTAGTTCGGATACCGGGCCTGGCAACACGATGATGGATGGTTTTATGCAGGAACACTTTGTGGGCAAACATTATGATGATGATGCAACACTAGGCAGGCAAGGCACTGTGAACGCAGGGTTGCTGGAAGCCTTGCTTGACAACGATTTTTTACGGCAACCTTTACCGAAGACAACAGGACCTGAACTCTTTAATGCCGGCTACCTTGCTGAGGCATTGCAAAGAGCATCTATACCCCGCCCGACAGACGCAGATATTATGGCCACGCTTAACCGTTTTGCTGCAGTTACCATTGCAGCTGCGCTGAACGAGGTTATAAAGAATGAACCTTGTAAAATTTTTGTAAGCGGAGGCGGTATGCACAATCCCCTGTTGATGGACTATTTGGAGCTGCACGTGAAGGTTGCAAGTTTTCACTCCACAGCGGAGAAAAATATTAATCCAGATGCGAAAGAAGCGGTACTCTTTGCAGTGTTGGCCAACGAAGCAGTGGCAGGCAATCCCCTACTTATACCTGCATCACTCGAAAATTTTCCAGCGGTGAGTATGGGAAAAATTAGTTTTCCTTGTTAGCAACCCCAGACTCGAGGTAGGCTTTTAAATTGTTCAGCGCCACTTCGTAGCCCGGTCCCGTAAGTTGACTTACAAAAATGCCGCTAAATTTTTCCCATGGATACCACTTTAATCTCGTTACCGCCGACCACTCTACCTGCAGCTCTTTGCTGTCTTGCATGGGAAAAATACTGAGTGCATTTTTTACCGGATTTTCTCCAGCCTGCGAAAGAGTAATCATTACAGCATCTGCCAAAATATTCGTAATGGTAAGTTTTGTTTTCTTTTCTGTTTGCCCCCACTCAGCATAAGCATTTACCCCGTAAGCAGGATTACTTAGCACCAGGCTGCTACTATCCCGTATAAATATTGGATGCCATTTTTTCCACTGTTCGAAGTCTATCAAAGCAGCTTCAATTTTAGCACGTTCTGCATTTATGACCACTGATTGAGTGGTTACTACAGTTGACGGCATTATTAAAGACACAAGCGTAACCATTGCAAACAACCCTGCAATGGCAAACAAAAAACCTTTGACTAATTTTATATTCATCATACAATTATTCCCATTTAAAAACCCTGGTAGCCACGATATACACGGCTACTATCCAGAGAAATAAGATGCCAATTTCGTTGCGAACATCCCATAAATTATGACCTTCAAATGCTACGCTTCTCATGGCTTCATTGAGATGGGTAAGCGGCAATGCCCTGGAAATGGGCTGCAGCCATGGGGGAAAAGCATCTATGCTAAAGAACGTACCGCCTAATAAAAACTGCGGCAAAGTAATGAGGTTGGCAAAAGGAGGTATGGAGCTATCGCTTGTGGCAAGGCCACTTACAATAAACCCGAAGCCCATAAACAAGAGCAGGCCCACAAAACTCAACACCAGCATTTCTAAGAACGTTTGCACACCATGCACAAGGGTAAATCCAAAAAATAAGTACCCTACTCCAATGATAACAATGGCTGTAATCATTTGAAAAATAACCCTGCTAAAACTTTCGCCCAAAATAATAAAAGTACGGCTGATGGGTGTTGCAAAAAACCGTTTGAGTACCAATGTGCTTCTTAAGTTATAAAACATAAATGCTACGCCAAAAACGCCGGAACTTAGTAACGAAAACCCCAACTGACCGGGTAATATGAAATCAATTGTTTTGTATTGCCTTATCTCGGTGATGTCTCTTTTATAATCGAAGTTAAAATCTGAGTAACTGGCCCGATTGGTATACTGCCTGGTGCTCACTTCATTTATTTTACTTTCTATTAAGGCTTTTAGCTGGGGCCATTTATCATTGCTGGAGTTGGTGCTTGTCATACTCACACTGTAGGGTGCGCCGCCTGTTGTGTTTTTCTTGATAAAGAGTTTGCCAGCTATCTTACCTTTTTGAATATCGAGTTTGAGCTGTTCCGGGTTGTTATAATTCATAAATTTTACGGAACCACTTTCTTTCAAAGCTGAATAAAGCAGGTTGCTTGTATCGGCTCCTTCTGCCAGCACCACCCTGAAAGTTTGCCGCCCGCCACTATTACCTATAAAACCAAATACCAAAATGAAAACAAAAGGAAACACAAAGCTGAATACAATTGCCGAGGGGCTCCGCATGATGGACCTTAAACTTGCCTTGGTAACAGCCCACATGGCCCTGAATTGGCTATACTTCATAAACAGTTAAATTTATAGAGTGCAAAGCTATTTAAAAAAGAGGGAGAAAAATTTGAAATAAAAGACAAATGTCGTATGTTTGTATGACAAAAGTCGCAGTATGAAAAAAGATAGCAAAAATACCAGGGCCGATGCAAACCCACCAAAAGCTAAAATTAGCAAAGTAGAAGAACCCATTGCGGTTTATCGTTCTATAAAAAAACTTCCTTCTCTCAAAGATTTTACTTTTAGCGAGTTTAAAAAAATTGCCGATGTTGCTCCTTTCAGCCAGGGAGAATGGGCTGCTGTGTTGCATGTGAGCGAGCGCACCTTGCAGCGCTATGCAAAAAGCAATGGCACATTTGCTCCCATGAATGCAGAGCGGGCATTGCAAATTGCCAAAGTGCTGGAGCAGGGTACCATTACTTTTGGTTCTTCCACTCTCTTCTACACCTGGTTAAAGGGCAGTCCCAGCATGTTGGAAGGAACGCTCTCCTTTGAGTCATTAACTTCTGCCGAGGGCATTCAAATGGTTATCACCCAGCTTGGAAGAATTCAACATGGTATACTGGCATGATTGTATACCGATTAGCCACCGAACAATATGTAGATGACCTCTCGGGTACGGGGGCAAAGCTATTTGGCGGCAGATGGAATAGTGTGGGCATTCCGGCTCTGTATGCAACAGAAAACATCTCATTGGCACTTGTAGAAATACTGGCTAGAACAGACAAGACCCTTCTACCGCCAGATTATATGCTTTTGAAATTAGAAATACCAGATCATCTGAGCCTGGCGACCATCCACAAAAATAAATTGAAAAAAAACTGGAAAGAAGATGTTGAATACACCCAATTCATTGGCTCCTCATTTATTACTACCGGTGCGGAACTGGCTTTAAAAGTACCTTCTGCGATTGTAGAAGAAGAAAATAATTTCATGATCAACCCCAATCATGCCGATTTTAAAAAAGTAAAAATAAAATCCATCAGTAAATTTCAACTTGATAAAAGATTCTTTTTAATAAATGAATAAAGTTTACCTGCTACTGGGGAGCAACCTAAATAACCCAAAAAGAAATCTGTTAACTGCGCAGGGCTTTATCTCTGAAAAACTAGGGCCCATTACCAGGCTAAGTAGCTTATACCAAACAGGTGCATGGGGCAACACGGAGCAACCCGACTTTATAAACCAGGTTATAGTGGTTGATACAGTACACAGCGCTCTACAATGTATAGACATCATCTTAGCAATTGAACAGGCCATGGGAAGGGTGCGCACCAAAAAAAATGCCCCCCGGCTGATAGATATCGACATCCTGTACTTCAACAAGGAGATTATAAATTTGCCTCACCTGGTTGTGCCTCATCCGGCAATTCAACTGCGCAAATTTGTTTTGATTCCCCTCAGCGAACTCTCCCCTCTTTTTGTTCACCCTGTACTCAAGTTGAGTAATCACCAACTTTTGAAAAAATGCGAAGATCAACTGAATGTGAAAAAAATTTAACAACTGATCCATCGTTTACGATTATTTTGCAGCCCGGATGAAATACAATTTTGTAACTATTGAAGGAAATATTGGTGCTGGTAAGACAACCCTGGCCCATCTACTGAGCAAACATTATAACGCAAGAATAATTTTGGAGGAATTTGCTGAGAATCCTTTTCTGCCGAAATTTTACGAAAGCCCCGAACAATATGCATTTCCGCTGGAGTTGTTTTTTATGGCTGAGCGCTATAAGCAGTTGAAAGATCTTTTGCAAACAAAAGATATGTTTCAGCAAATTACCGTATCAGATTATCTTTTTACGAAGTGCCTGCTATTTGCCAAGGTAAATTTACCAGACGAAGAATTCAGGCTGTATCAAAAATTATTCGAGATCATCAATCCACAAATCATTCAGCCAGACATCCTGATATACCTACACACGCCGGTAGTAAGATTGCAGGAAAACATCAAAAAACGAAACCGGCAGTATGAACAGGGTATTCCAAATGATTATTTATTCAGCCTGCAGGAAACATACACCCAGTATATAAAACAGCATAATATAAAAACGTTGTTTGTAGATGCAAGTAACGCAGATTTCCTAGGCAACGAAACTCACTTAAAAGTGATAACAGACGCCCTGGAGAAAGAATACGAAAACGGGCAACATTACCTGGTGCTTCCCGATTAAGCATTTTACCTGAAAATTAATTTTACCATTGGCAAGTATTCTCCCCCGCAACAATCCATATGCTCCACTGGAGATACGTGAATTTAAATTCTTCATTGCGGGTAGGTTTATTTTTATCATGGGGCTTCGGATGACGGGTACTGTCATTGGCTGGTGGATCTATCTGCTTACAAAAAGTCCTCTAGCCCTTGGGATGGTAGGTCTCTCGGAAGTTATACCTGCACTATCCCTTGCTTTGTATGCAGGGCATTATATAGATATTACGGAGAAGCGTAAGCTGCTGCTCAAATGTATCCTGCTTTATATGGGTTGCATCAGCATGTTGATGTACCTCTCATCCGCCCATGCTTCCACGTCTTTTTCTCCTACGGCATTGGCAGTTTGTATTTGTACGGTGATTGCTGCTACAGGTGCTGTTCGTGCATTTAGCGGCCCGACATTTTCGGCCATGATTGCCCAGATCGTTCCGCTGGAACTGCTGCCTGCAGCCGCTTCTATCAGTTCGGCCACCTGGCTCATTGGCTCCATTACCGGTCATGCCGCAGGTGGATTTCTGATTGCTTACATCGGTATCAATTATACCTTTTGTGTAATACTGGGCATGATGCTCACTGGTTTCCTTTTGCTTAGGTACCTGGCTATAAAACCAATTTTGCACAAAGCCGGTAAGGATACCTGGCAAAGTGTGAAAGAAGGCATCAACTATGTGTTTAAAACAAAGGAAATTTTTGGCGCCATGACGCTCGATCTTTTTGCGGTGCTTTTTGGTGGTGCAGTGGCACTGGTACCCGTTTTTGCAAAAGACATCTTACACATCGGACCTGTGGGCTTTGGTTGGCTCAATGCCGCTGCCGATATTGGATCCATTATTACGGTGACGATACTCACCATAAAACCCTTGCAAAAAAAGCAGGGACGAACATTATTTTTTGCCGTTGGCGGTTTTGGCCTCTGCATTCTTCTGTTTGCCTTCTCCACTGTTTTTTGGCTTTCCTTTTTTGCACTCCTACTCAGTGGCTGTATGGATGGCGTGAGTGTGATTATAAGAACTACGATCCTGCAATTAAAAACACCGGCGGAGTTAAGAGGTAGGGTGATGAGCGTGAATAGTATGTTCATCAACAGCAGCAACGAACTGGGCCAGTTTGAAAGTGGGGTAATGGCCAAATTGATGGGAATCGTTCCTTCTGTGATTTTTGGGGGAAGCATGACCATTGCAGTAGCCGTCTTTACCTGGTTTAAAGCGCCTTCTTTAAGGAAGATGGAATACTAAATTAGCTACTAAGATTGGTGAACTTTTGCGCATTGCATGTGTTTAGTCAGCACAGAAATACCCGGCAACCGATGCCGCACAAACAATATTTGAACTATCTTAATCTAAACATTACATTATGCAGAGAAGATCCTTTTTAAAAAATACAGCATTTACTCTGGGAGCGCTGGCTTTATTTAACCAGCAAACTTTGGCCAATTTATTAGCAGAGCCAACGTGGAAAATACAAATGCTCACCGATGACATCGGCATGTTTACAGAAAGAGGTGGTACCATTCTTTTTATGGTTACCAAAAAAGGCGTTGTTGTGGTAGACTCTCAGTTTCCTGATACTGCACAGCATTTGATTGACGAGATAAAAAAGAAAACTACCAAGCCTTTTAGATTGTTGATAAACACTCATCATCATGGCGATCATTCCGGAGGAAACATTGCTTTTAAAGGCATGGTGCAGCAAGTGGTAGCGCATGCCAATAGCAAAATAAACCAGGAAGTTGCCGCCATCAAGAGTAAAACAGAAGCTAAGCAACTTTACCCCGATACTACCTTCACAGATTCATGGTCTAAAAAATTAGGCAAAGAAAAGTTACGTCTACACTATTTTGGGGCGGGCCACACCAATGGCGATTGCTTCGTTCACTTTGAGCACAGCAACATTGTACATACCGGCGATCTTGTTTTTAACCGCCGCCATCCGTTTGTAGATAAAACTGCCGGCGCAGATATCAGCAATTGGATAAAAGTGCTGGATACGGCTACCAATAAATTTGATAATAATACGATGTACATAAGCGGGCATGCCGCCACGGGCTACGAAACCATTATAAAGAAAGCCGATGTGCTTTTGTTTAGAGACTATCTCGGTAATGTGCTGAGTTTTACTGACGCTGCTTTGAAAGCTGGAAAAACCAAAGAGGAAATATTAAAAGCAACCGAAATACCCGGATCTCCTGAGTGGAAAGGCGATGGACTCAGCAGGCCACTTGCTGCAGCCATTGAAGAATTGACAAGCAAATAGGGCGTTCGTATTTTTGCAAGTGTTCATTGGGTAACTGCTAATTTATTTGTGATGACAAACGAAATTTACCTCGCTAGTGCAAAGCAGACATTGGTAAATTATAAATTGCTGGGCGAAAAAGCTATGGCCCAGCTTGATACTGATGAATTTTTCCTGGTACTTAGTGAGGGCAGTAATAGTATAGCGGTAATAGTGCAACACCTTGCAGGAAATATGCTCAGCCGCTGGACTGACTTCCTTTCCTCAGATGGTGAAAAAAATTGGAGGAACCGGGATGCAGAGTTTGAAACTATTTTGAAAAACAAGGAGGAGGTAATGCAGAAATGGGAAGAGGGCTGGGCCTGCCTGTTGAATGCAATTGATCTGTTACAACCTACACAACTGGAGCAAATTATTTTTATAAGAAACGAACCACACACCGTGCTGGAAGCAATCAACAGGCAGCTCTCTCATTACCCTTACCACGTGGGGCAAATTGTTTTTTGTGCAAAGATTTTTAAAGGAAATCATTTTAAAAGCCTTTCTATCCCCCGGAACAAATCAAAGGAGTTCAATGCTGAAAAATTTGGGCGAGGCAACTGATCATTTAGGATCCATTAGCTTCTCTATTACAAAGTAAACTGCGGGACAAAAAGTTACATTTTTCAGGGTGATGGCTTGCTTCTTAAGCAGTACATCCTCGTCCGTATATGGAAAGCGGCTACAGTCAGAAGGCCGTACCTCGTAGATGCTGCACCTATTATCTGCACCTAAAAAAGTGCAGGGCTTACTCTGCAATACAAAATCGCCCTCTTCATCTACCCTCAGATAATTTTCTATAAACTCCCCTTCCTTTTGTTTTAAGTGGCGGGAAATTCTTTTGATGTCGGTAGTTTTAAAACGGGGAGAATAATTCTTGCAGCATGCGGCACAATCCAAGCAATTGATATTACTAAAAGCAGCTTCATGAAGATCGGGCAATTGTTTTAAGACCTTGTTCTTATCTGCACGGTGCAAATAATTTTTGTATAGCTTTATGCGGTCGCCAGATTTCTTTTGCCAATTCTTTAATATTGGATCGATCATGTTGCAAAGATAAATGCAAATGCCGCAGGCCAACTCAATAATGTACCGGCAGCAAAAAGCAAGATATTACGGAAGATTTTTTCTAATGCACTCAACAAAGCATTCTTTAATTTGTTTTCATATGTTTAAGAAAAACATGCGTTATCAACATACTATTTACAACTAAAATGTACACCCGAAATGTAATGTTGTTATCGTAAATTTGCGGCAAATTTCAGTACACTCGTTTTTGTTAAACAGCGATCTCCCGGTAGAGATCATACAATAAAACTCTTCTTAATATGAATCTTTTTGAGCAGCAACAGCAAGAATTTATCAGGCGCCACATTGGCCCAGGCGAAACAGACACCAAACGAATGTTGGCAAAAGTGGGTGTAAGTTCAATGGAGGAGTTAATTGCTAAAACTTTGCCAGCGGCCATCAGGCTAAAGCAGGATTTACAAATCGGGGAACCCGTGAGTGAATACCAATATCTCACGGAGCTTAAAAAAACAGCGTCTCTCAACAAGCTTTTTAAAAATTACATAGGCAAGGGTTACTACAATACCATTGTACCGAGTGTGATATTGAGAAATGTGTTTGAAAACCCGGGCTGGTACACGCAATACACTCCCTACCAGGCCGAAATTGCCCAGGGACGATTGGAGAGTTTACTCAACTTTCAAACCATGGTGAGCGACCTAACGGGCCTGCCAATAGCCAATGCATCTTTGCTGGATGAAGGCACGGCAGCAGCAGAAGCCATGGCCATGCTGTTTAACCAAAAAAATAAAAACCACGATCATATTACAGCGCCTAAATTTTTTGTGGATGATTTTATTTTTGATCAAACCAAAGAGGTACTTATCACACGAGCACAGCCTATTGGTGTAGAACTCGTTTTTGGTGATTATAAAACAGCCGTGTTAGACGAAGAATATTTTGGAAGCATCGTACAATACCCCAACAGCAATGGTCAAATTGAAGACTACAGAAAATTCATAGATCATGCACACAGCGTAAACAGCTTTGTAATAATGGCAACCGACCTGTTGGCACTCACGCTGCTTACACCTCCCGGTGAGCTAGGTGCTGATGTGGCTATTGGAAATACACAACGCCTTGGCGTGCCCTTGGGTTTTGGTGGACCGCATGCTGCATTTTTTGCTACCAAAGACGACTTTAAAAGAAATATTCCGGGACGCATAATTGGTGTGAGCCAGGATGCTCAAGGCAAACGCTGCCTGAGGATGGCTTTGCAAACAAGGGAACAACATATACGCCGTGAAAAAGCTACCAGCAATATTTGTACAGCGCAGGCTTTGCTGGCCAATATGGCTGCCATGTATGCGGTTTATCATGGCGCAGAAGGGCTGAAGAATATCGCCAAACGCATTAGCTTACTTGCGCAAACACTCAGCAACGAATTATCAGAAATAGGTTTTGAAACACTCAACAGCGCTTACTTTGATACCATTAAAGTAAATGTTGAAGACGTAGCAAGACTCAAAGAACTTGCAGAAAAAGAGGAATTGAACTTTGCATACTACCCGGCTGCTGTAAGTATTTCACTAGACGAAACCACTTCGCAAAAAGACATCCTGCGCATACTGCATGTGTTTGCGGCTATGCGTAACAGCGATACATCTGTTGCGGGTTTTGATGGAGATGCCTTGCTCACCAACATACCCACTGCCCTCACACGCACTTCATCGTTTTTAACGCACCCGGTGTTTAACACGCACAGAAGCGAAAGCCAAATGATGCGTTACATCAAAAGCCTGGAGAACAAAGACCTCAGCCTGAACACTTCTATGATCTCTCTTGGAAGTTGCACCATGAAACTGAATGCTGCCACTCAACTTATACCAGTAAGCTGGCCTGAGTTCAACAACATTCATCCTTTTGCGCCAGCAGACCAATGGATGGGCTACCAGCAAATTCTCACAGAATTAGAAAACTGGCTTAGTGAAATCACAGGGTTCGCTGCTACTTCTTTGCAACCTAACAGCGGTGCGCAGGGTGAATACACCGGACTTTTAACCATTAGGGCCTATCATGCAGACAGAAATGATACGCATCGTAATATCATTTTGATACCCATAAGTGCGCACGGTACCAACCCAGCAAGTGCAGTAATGGCGGGCTTTAAAGTAGTGGTAACGAAGTGTGACGAAGCAGGCAACATAGATTTAGAAGATCTAAAAGCCAATGCGCTCAAGCACAAAGACAACCTTGCGGGGCTGATGATTACCTACCCCAGCACCCACGGTGTATTTGAAGAAAGCATCATAGATATTTGCCAGTTTATTCACGACAACGGAGGGCTGGTTTACATGGATGGTGCCAATATGAATGCACAAGTGGGCTTAACAAGTCCGGGTAATATTGGTGCCGATGTTTGTCACCTGAATTTGCATAAAACTTTTGCAATACCGCATGGTGGAGGCGGCCCGGGCATGGGTCCCATTTGCGTAAATGAAAAGTTAGCTCCATATCTTCCGGGGCATAACACGTTGCACAATGCCGATAAGGCCATACATGCAGTAAGCGCAGCTCCATTTGGCAGTGCCAGTATTTTACTGATCAGTTATGCCTACATAAAAATGTTAGGAGCTAAAGGATTAAAGTTAAGCACAGAGTACGCCATCCTTAATGCCAATTATATGAAGACGAGGTTGGAGAAAGATTTCACGATTTTGTACACAGGAAAGAATGGCACTTGTGCTCACGAATTTATTATAGATCTAAGGCCGTTTAAACAAAGCGCCAGCATAGAAGCTGAAGATATAGCCAAGCGCTTGATGGATTATAATTTTCATGCTCCTACATTAAGTTTCCCGGTAGCAGGCACCGTCATGATAGAACCTACAGAAAGTGAAGACCTTGCAGAACTGGATCGTTTTTGTGATGCTATGCTTAGCATAAGGGCTGAGATAAGCGCTATTGAGAATGGCACGGCAGACAAAGTAGACAACGTTTTAAAAAATGCACCACATACACAGCTTGTGGTGATGCAAGCCGAGTGGAACCGCTCTTACAGCAGAGAGGTAGCGGCTTACCCACTGGACTATGTTAAGGGAAATAAATTCTGGCCTTCGGTGAGCAGGGTGAACAATACTTACGGTGACCGCAACCTTATTTGTACTTGCGAACCAGTGAGTGCTTATATGGAGGAAGAAGTTCAGGCTTAAGTTCTAAATAAAATTATAAAAGCGTTCTCCTCAGGAGAGCGCTTTTTTTGTTTAACAGGATTCTAGCGCTCATAATAATTGAAAGACACATTGGGGTGAATGGTTTACCTAAACCAGTATTTTACCGTAAATTGAAACCCTACAAAAAATCGATTAGCTATGTTTAAAAAATGTAAAAAAATAGTAGGAAGCGCTCTCATTCTTGCGTGCATGACACCTGGCTTTGCACAGCAAGATGTGCGAAAATTTATAGACCCCGATAACATGGATTTAACCATCAAACCGGGGGATGATTTTTATAACTACTCAAGTGGTAATTGGATCAGGAACAACCCTGTACCAGCAAAGGAAACCCGGTGGGGAAGTTTCAACCAGCTGAGGGATTTTAATATCAACGCCGTGAGAGATGTGTTGGAAAAAGCAGTCGCCGACAAATCAGCTATCAAAGGAACACCCACAAGAAGAGTGGCAGATTTTTATGCGGCAGGTATGGACAGTATGACGATTGAAAAAAGAGGCTACACTCCTATCAAAAATGAACTGGAAAAAATTGCAGACATCGACGACAAAGGCGATCTGTTGGAAGCAATTGCCCGCATGAGAGTGAAAGGCACAGGATCGCCTTTGTATGGATTTTCTGTGGGACAAGACAGAAAAAATGTGGAAGTGATGATACCGCAGCTCAGCCAGGGCGGCACCACCCTGCCAGACAGAGACTATTATCTGAAAAGTGAAGGGCGCAATGCGGGCATTCAGGAAGCGTACAAAAAATACATCAGCACTTTATTTTCTTTGGCAGGTAATTCAACAGCCGTTGCCTCAAAAAATGCCGACATAGTTTTCGAACTCGAAAAGCAATTGGCAGAAGCCCAGATGAGCCGGGTGGAAATGAGGGACCCATATAAAACATACAATAAGTTTGCAACAGACCAACTGAGCAAAACTACACCGGGGCTCAATTGGCGGGACATCTTGAAGGAACTAAAGGTGAAGGGCGAAGACAGTGTGTTGGTAAACAATCCTAAATTTTTTACAGCTGTTGCGGGCATGATAAATACCGTGCCACTGCAAGACTGGAAAACTTACCTGCAGTGGAATATTTTAAAAGCAGCCGCACCATACCTCAGCCAAAACTTTGTAGATGCAAGCTTTGCATTTAACCAGGTGCTTACCGGGCAACGCATACAAACACCCCGCTGGCAAAGGATGTCGTCGCTTACGGACGGTTCTATTGGCGAACTGCTGGGACAGTTGTATGTAAAAGAATATTTTAAACCAGAAGCCAAAGCACGCATGGCAGAGTTGGTGACCAACCTGCGCAAAGCTTTTGCAATCCGCATCAACAACCTGGATTGGATGAGTGCGGCTACCAAAGAAAAAGCGTTGGCTAAACTGGCTGCCTTCCGCCCAAAAATTGGCTACCCGGATAAATGGCGCAACTATGACGGATTGGAAATAAGCTCGGATAACTATTTTGAAAATGTAAAAAATGTGGGCGCCTGGAACTACAACTACATGATCAGTCAACTAGGCAAACCCGTAGACAGAGAGCGCTGGGGAATGACTGCTCCTACCGTAAACGCTTACTACAATGCTACATTAAATGAAATCGTTTTTCCGGCTGGAATTTTACAGTTCCCCTTCTTTGCTTCTAATGCAGATGATGCATTGAATTATGGTGGTATAGGTGCAGTGATAGGCCATGAAATGAGCCATGGCTTTGACGATAATGGCAGTAAGTATGATGCCGATGGAACCTTGAGAGACTGGTGGACAACGGAAGACCGCAAAAAGTTTGACGAGAAAACCGCAACCCTCGCTGCGCAGTACAATAACTACACGGTGCTAGATACCATCCATGTAAATGGCAAGCTTACCCTTGGCGAAAACATCGGAGATCTTGGTGGTTTGAATGTGGCCTACGAAGCATTTAAAATGACGC
>JBKJKD010000075.1:0-3795 GCA_046597635.1 Ferruginibacter sp.
CTTCAATTCCTTTTCCGGTGATGGCTTTGAAATTATCTGCCGCAGGAATTGTAATAGAAAGTTCTTTCGCTTTGGCAAGTATGCCGGTCGCAATGGGATGTTCTGAATTTTGTTCTAACGCAGATGCTATGCGAATGATTTCATTTTCATCCAACCCGGATTGCAATGATTTGATTCTTGCTACTTCAAATTTTCCGATAGTGAGTGTTCCTGTTTTATCAAAGATGAGGGTGGTTATTTTTCTAGAGTTTTCAAATGCTGTTCTGTTCTTTATGAGCAATCCATTTTTGGCAGCAAGTGAAGTAGAAAT
This sequence comes from Ferruginibacter sp., assembly GCA_046597635.1. Taxonomy (GTDB): domain Bacteria; phylum Bacteroidota; class Bacteroidia; order Chitinophagales; family Chitinophagaceae; genus Ferruginibacter. Next base: position 311 of record JBKJKD010000075.1, read on the forward strand.
AGCAACTACTAACGGCACAGCCAAACCCAATGCATGGGGACAACAAATTACAATGACAGTTACCATTCTTTCCAATGCAAACTGAAGCGTCTCCCCGTATATCAGCCAAAAAGCAAATGTTCCAAAACCCAGTGATAATGCAACGATGGTTAGAATGAGTGCAGCTCTGTCAGCAAGGAGTTGTGTTTTTGATTTTGATTTCTGTGCATCATCCACCATCTTGATTACCGTAGAGAGGTAAGAATCTTTTGCAGCATGTGTAACGGTAATTTTTATGGAGCCATTGCCATTGATAGAACCCGCAATTACTTTCTGGCCTTTTATTTTTTTTACAGGAGCCGATTCACCGGTAAGCATGGATTCATTTAAATAGCTTTCCCCCTCTGCAATTAATCCATCGGCTGCAATTTTTTCGCCGGGTTTAATAAGTATGATATCTTCCGTTTTAAGCGAATCTGTTTTTACATCACTGATTTTGTCGCCAATTACAAGATGTGCTTCGTCCGGCATTAACTGTACCAACAATTCCAGTTCCCGGGATGCTCCTGCAATGGATTTCATTTCGAGCCAATGACCAAGCAGCATGATGGTAATTAATGTTGCCAGCTCCCAGAAAAAGTCTTCTCCTTTTAAACCAAATACTGTTGCAGTGCTGTATAGGTAGGCAGTTGAAATAGCTACTGCAATCAATATCATCATCCCCGGTGTACGGGTTTTTATTTCAGTCCAAAATCCTTTCAGAAATGGTAAGCCACCATAAAAGAAAACTACAGTGGATAGTGCGAATGCCAAATATTGCGAACCAGCAAATTGCCAGTCTATCCCCACCAACATTTGAAGCATGGGTGATAATACCATTATTGGAATAGAAAGCCCCAAACAGATAAAAAAGCGTAGCCGGAAATCAGCAATCATTTTATGATGGTCGTGCCCCTGCATTCCCATAGGTGCATTGCCGTGTTGCATTTTGGCATGCTCGGCTGCACTCATGTCCATTTTTTGTTCGCCTTTCTTTGAAGTTTCATCTGCTGGTGACTCCTTTTCTGCTGGTTTATCTGCACTCATTTTTGCATACTCCTCGTCAGTCATGTTCATTTTATTCGGTTCGTCTTTTGCTGGAGATTCATCCTTAGTGGACACTTTCCCCGGAGAAGTTTCTTCTTTCTTTTCTTCTTTTAGAGATTCTTTTTTTGTATTTACTTCCTTCGATTGTTCTTCCGGAGATACCTCTTTTGGCGGCGCTATATTTGGAATTACTGCGTTGGTATTTTCCGTTGTAGTGGTAACTTTCGGCTCATCGCCGTCCGTGTCTATATTGATAGTAATTTTTGCCATAATGGTAAAATTTATGCTGGTTACAGTTTTTAGGTAATCCCTTTTGAACCAGGCATTTCCTCTTTTGAAGTATTTAAAGGATTATTTATCAGCACTCATTTTTGTATGTTCTGCTTCGGTCATGTCCCTGCCTGACGACAAGGCAGGCATTTTTTTTGGCTCTTCTTTCTCCGAAGGTTTTTCATCCTTCATTTCTTCCTTTGGGAGCTTCAGGCTTTGAAGCCGCTTCGTCAGCAGGCTTGGGTTTATCAGTTCCCATTTTTGCATGTTCTTCTTCGGTCATGTCCCTGTCTGATGACAAGGCAGGCATTTTTTTTGTATCATCTTCCTTTGGCGATTCTTTTCCCAAAGGAGTTTCTTCCTTAATTGCTACTTTCGGAGGCTCCATTTTTGGTGATTCAGCTTTAGGAACAACTTTAGTGGTATTGCCTGTATTAGTGGTAACCTCGGGTTCGCTATTTTCTGAACCGGTTTTAATGTTGATAGTGATGTCTGTCATGATTTTGAATTTTAAATTGTTTAAATTCTATTTTGGAAATTTCATCTTTAAATTTTCAAGCGTTTCTACAATAGTATTTGCCACTAAATAATTACGGTACCATTTTTTATCGGCAGCAACCACAATCCATGGGTTGTGCTTTTCGCATCCATCTAACACTTGCTGATAGGCAGCTATATAGTCATCCCATTTTTTGGCTTCCTTTTTATCTCCAATATTGTACTTCCATTTCTTTTCAGGATTGGTTAATCTTTTTTCTAACCTCCCGTCCTGTTCATCTTTAGAAATATGTAGAAAAAGTTTCAGAACAATGGTGCCATTTTTTTGAAGGTGTTCTTCAAATTGATTAATCATCTTATGGCGTTCACCGATATCTTTTTTATCAATTAATCCGTGAACAACAGGAAATAAAATATCCTCGTAATGTGAACGGTTGAATATTTGAATCATTCTTTTTTCAGGAAGGTTGGCATAAATGCGCCACAAAAAATCGTGTAGTTTTTCTTCTTCGGTTGGTGTCTTAAAAGATTTCACGATGCATCCCTGCGGATTAATACAGGAAAATACATGGCGTATCGTTCCATCTTTCCCCGATGTATCCATTCCCTGCAGAATGATTAGCAGCGCATGTTTCCCATCTGCATAAAAAAGATTTTGCAGCGCAAACAGTTGCTTGTGTAATTTCAACAACTGTTTATTTGCCGCTGACTTTTTAATACTATCAGGTGCAGTGGTTGATATGTCGTTGATGCTTTTCATCTTTCAATATTTTTAAAATGAAGCATTTTCAATCAGAATGCAGGGACTGATTTACGAGCTGTGATTAATAAGCAATTACATACCGATATTCAAAATTTCCACCCCAGAAGTATGCAGTGCATTTTTAAGAAAATCTTCTTGATTGGGTTGCAATAAACATTTTATCACTTTAGGTGGTAAAATATTTATAATTTCTCAGCATAACCCAGCGTCTTAATTTCTACCCGCCACGCTCTTAATTCATTTTTTTCTTTTTATTCATCATTCCCTTTTGTTTCATACTGTTTTTCATTTTCTTCATCATCTCCGGATTTTTTTCAATCATATTCATCATCATCTCTGGGTTCTTTTCCATCATTTTCTGCATCATTTCTTCCATCATTTCAGGGTGTTCATTCATCGTTTGCATCATCCCTTCTTTCATCTCTTTTTTCATCGCATTGTTAGCTTGCATTTTTTCCATCATCATTTTACGTCCCATTTCACTCTCCGTCATTTTGTCGAGCATTTTAGATTGCATTTTTTGCATCATCTCCGGATTTTTCTCCATCATCATCTGCATGTTGGCTTGCATTTTTTGCATCATTTCCGGATTTTTCTCCATCATCATTTGCATGTGGGCCTGCATCTTTTCCATCATTTCCGGATTTTTTTCCATCATCATCATCATATGGGCCTGCATTTTTTCCTTCATTTCGGGGTTTTTCTCCATCATCATTTTCATATTTCCAGATTCCATCTGTTCCATATGGGCCTTCATCATTATCTTTCTAGCGTCTTCATTTTTTTGTGCCTCGCCGATGAAGTTGGTTAACTGAGCAGGGTTTGTAATTATTTCCTGATAAAGCGCCTGTCTGTTTTCTTCTACCTGCAATGTTTTGCTGGCATTAAA
>JBKJKD010000337.1:0-6957 GCA_046597635.1 Ferruginibacter sp.
TGGACAATTGCCACACCAGGTACCAGAATATTCTTCTACCAACACTTTGCTCACAAAAGCGCTACCGCTGTTAACCTGGGTTGCAGCAATGCTTACAATATTAGAATTGATGGTTCCCTTTTCTGCATATACTGCGTAGCTGCCCACGGCGGAAAAGGTAAAACTGTTACCGCTTATTAAGCTGCCATTTACGAATAATTTACTTTGGCTGGTTACGTCTGCATTGTTTTTAGAAGATATCACGGTAAAGGTCACCGCAGTTCCAACAGCAACGTTTAACGTGCTTGCGCTGATGGTAATGCTCTCAGGAACGGCTGCAGAGAAATCAGATTCGGTTTTTGTGCAGGAGTTCAAAAACAGCGCACTGGCTGCAAAGGCTATGATAGAGAAGAGTCTTTTCATACAATTTTATGCTTTGTACGTACATAACTGCATTTCCTTACAAAAAATGATTGTAAGGAATATCCGTAGTGGGCGTATACCTTACAAACCAACCACGGAATGCTTATGATCAAGAAAAAGGTTTCTTTCTTGCTGCTGATTTCCTTACTGTCTGTAGCGTTTGCTTTGTCGGCACAACAAATTCCTGCTGTCAAATTAGTTGAATTGGATGGTACTGCCTTTAATTCAAGCCAATTCAATAGCCCCGGTAAACCCATCGTTTTATCTTTTTGGGCAACCTGGTGCATTCCCTGCATCAATGAACTTTCTAATATCAATGATAAATACGGTAGCTGGAGAAAGGAAGCAAGCTTTGATTTTTATGCGATCTCTCAGGATGATAGCCGGACCCTTAAACGAGTTCAACCCCTGGTAAATGGAAAGAATTGGGATTTCACGGTGTTGCTCGATAAAAACCAGGATCTAAAAAGGGAGCTCAACCTTATGAACATCCCCTATACCATCATTGTGAAGGATGGAAAAATAATCTACCGCCAGTCGGGTTATGTTGTGGGCGATGAAGAAGTATTGTTTAAGGCTATCCAAGACAACCAATAACCATGAGCAAGCGCCAAAGCATTTCTCTTTTGCTGGTTCTATTTTTATCAGCCACAGCCCATGCCCAACTCAGTGGAGGCTTCGAGTCTAACTCATCCTATTATATTGATGATAATAAAATTAAACTGGAACAGATAGAAGCCGAAAATCGTTTACGTTCTAACAATTATCTCCGCTTAGATTACAAGTACAAACATTTTACTACCGGCCTGCAGTTAGAAGTATACGAGCCAAAGGCTCTGCTGAACTATTCGCCTAATTTTAAGGGAGCTGGCTTAGGCACCTATTACATCAATTATAAAAACGACAGCATTGGCTTAGACGTTACTGCGGGACATTTTTATGAGCAGTTTGGCAGTGGGCTTGTTTTACGAACCTGGGAAGACAGACAGTTGGGCATTGCCAATTCCCTTGCAGGCGGAAGGGTAAAATATTCGCCACTTAAATCAGTGGTGCTTACTGCGCTCTATGGCAAACAACGAAATGGACTGGGCTTCGATTTTACAGACGGATCTGTGTTAGGATTAAATACTGATGTTGACCTATCTGAACTGCTTAAAGCCAAGAAGTTCACTTATAATATTGGGTTAAGCTGTGTGAACCGGCGCCAGCAAACGGACGTTGGTTCACTGCCGGCTAGTACTTATCTAACTTCTGTGCGGGGCAGTGTACAAAAAGGCGGCTTTACGGCAGATGCTGAGTATGCTTTCAAATCGCAAGATGCGCTGGTAGAGTTCGGTAATGTGCGGCCCGAGTTACCCTTTGATGGAGATGCTTATTTGTTTAATCTTGGTTACTCCAAAAAGGGATTAGGTATCAATGCAACCTTTCGTAGGTTAGAAAATTTTGCGGTGTACTCCCAAAGAAACCTGGCTGGTAATGTGTACAATGAAGGATTTGTAAATTATGTACCTGCGTTGACTAAGCAATACGATTATAGTCTCGGCAACATTTACGTATACGCCGCACAGCCTGCAATTGGTTTTGAACCGAATAGAAATAAGGCTGGGGAAGTTGGCGGACAGTTAGACCTCATTTACCAATTTAAAAAAGAAACTCCACTCGGCGGAAAATATGGAACCAATGTATCTATCAATTATGCCCAATGGCATGGGTTGAAAGGAGTATACGATGCAGGCCAACGAAAGTACAAAGCAGATCTGTTGGGCTTCGGGCAAAAATATTATCATGAAGTGAGCCTGGAAATAAGAAAGAAGTTGCACCCAAAATTGACCTCTGTTTTCACGTACCTAAATCAATATTACAATGCCCGGTATGTGGCAGAGGAAGTGGGTGAAGTAAATGCTCACACAACTATCATAGAAAATACTTTGAAAGTAGGTAAGGCAAATTCTATACGATGGGAACTGCAGCATCAATGGGCAGTGGGTGGGTTTAAGAACTGGGCAGCCTCACAGGTAGAGTTTAATGTAAAATCGACCTGGTCTTTTTTTGCCATCGATTTGTACAACTATGGCAACGATGATACCAACGAGCGCATCCATTATTATAATGTAGGATTGGCTTTTAAACCAAATGCGGTAAGGGTGCAGGCCAGCTATGGAAGACAGCGAGGGGGCCTGGTTTGTGTAGGTGGAGTTTGCCGTTTTGTGCCGGAGAGCGCCGGGTTAAATTTGAGCGTAAATGTTGCTTTTTAATAATACTAATTAATCAAGAGTTTTAGTTATCTATGTAAATCTATTTTAAGGATTTAGACAGCAAAGCATCACCTAAGATTTTATGGAATATTTGTTTACAAATAAAGACGGGTTGGGGAAACTGCGGTTATTACAAAACAATCCTGTTTTTGAACAAAATTATTTTCAGCAACATCAAGGTTTCACTTTTCATACGATTGCTTTTAACAGCGGCAGCAGGCAATCGATTACGGTAGATAATGTATCCTATGTTTTTGAACAAAATGCTGTGCTGCCTATAATGATGAACCAGTCTTTCTCTTTTGAGCGGCCGGAAGATATCATAGCATGGCAGTTTAACAGGGAGTTTTATTGTATCCTCAATCATGATGCAGAGGTAAGCTGTGTAGGCTTTTTGTTCTTCGGGCCTTCACCCATTATGTTTATTGATTTAGATAAGGAGCATTTGGATAAAATGCAACGGCTGATTGAATTGTTTGAGGAGGAATTTCAGTCTGATGAAGATATAAAAAGTGAGATGCTGCGGATGTTATTGGTGAGGCTTATCATCTCACTCACAAGGCTTGCAAAGAAGCAGCATATTTCTCCCACAATGACGAATGATAAATTCCAGTTGATTCGTCAGTACAATCTATTGGTAGAAGTGCACTTTAGAAAAGAACGACAGGTACAGTTTTATGCAGGTCAGTTGAATAAATCGCCCAAAACCATTTCCAACACTTTTTCTATCTACTTTAAAAAAACGCCGCTACAAATCATTCACGAACGAATCATCACAGAAGCCAAGCGCCTATTTTATTACACGGATAAATCGGTAAAGGAAATTGCAGATGATTTGGGTTTTGAAGATGCGGGTCATTTCAGTAAATTCTTTAAAAATTTTACTTCTCTCAATCCTTCAGATTTGAGGAAGGCAATCACCGCTCAAAAGATTGATGCGTAATAGTCCGCTAATTTTTAGAGACGAATTACAATTACTGGCGCAGACTTTAAAATTTCCCGGAGTTTCAATATTAAAATTTCCTACTTTGTTGGATATACCCATAGCGTCATAACACTAACCCAAAAACATGTCATCAGAAAAATCCCGTTTGGCCGAACATTATTCTGGTAAAAAAAATTGGCTGAAGTGGGGTCCGTATTTGAGTGAGAGACAGTGGGGTACTGTGAGGGAAGACTATAGTGAGGATGGTCAGCCATGGGAATTCTTTTCCCACGACCAAGCCCGCAGCCGTGTTTATCGTTGGGGGGAAGATGGAATTGCCGGTATCAGTGACGAGAAACAACGACTTTGCTTTGCTGTTGCTTTATGGAATGGGAATGATCCCATCTTGAAAGAACGATTATATGGGTTGACGGGACCCGAAGGCAACCATGGGGAAGATTGTAAAGAGTTGTATTACTACCTGGACAACACACCTACGCATAGTTACATGAAGCATTTGTATAAGTATCCACAAGCGGCATACCCCTATGAGGATTTGAGAAATACCAATGCAGGTAGGGGTAGAAATGATGTAGAGTATGAGTTGATTGATACCGGTATTTTCAACAGCAACAAATATTTTGACGTATTTACAGAGTACGCAAAGGCAGACGAAGAAGATATTTTAATAAAAATTACCGTCCACAACAGGGGAGGAGAAGATGCCGCCATAACTGTACTTCCGCAAATATGGTTTAGAAATTTGTGGAGCTTTGGGTTGATGCAAAACAAACCTGTAATCAGTTCACCCAAACACTTTGATGGATACAGTTCCGTAAAGTTGGAGCATGAAGCATTGGGTGATTATTATTTTTATTTTGAAAGTTGCCGCAATGTATTGTTTACTGAAAACGAGAACAACAACGAGCAACTTTGGAACACCCGGAATCAATCGCCGTATGTGAAAGACCTCTTTCATACAGCTGTAACCAGTAATACGCTGATGGAGTATGCTAAAGAAGAAGGCACAAAGTTTTCTCCTGTTTATAAAGAAATTGTACCAGGCAATAGCCAGATTGAGATTAAGGTAAGACTCGCCAAAGAAATATACATTGAAAACCCCTTGCTACAATCATTTGATAAAATATTTGACAACTGTATCTCTACTGCAAATGACTTTTATCAATCCCTTACTCCGGCGAAAGCTACGGCAGATGAAGTACATATACAGCGTCAGGCTTTTGCAGGAATGTTGTGGAGCAAGCAGTACTACAATATTGACATTCCGCTTTGGTTGAATGGCGATGAAGGGCAGGCGCCACCACCAGGGAAAAGGAGGCATGGCCGAAATCATCAATGGCATACGCTCAACAATGAAGACATAATCTCTATGCCAGACAAGTGGGAGTATCCATGGTATGCAGCATGGGATCTGGCATTTCATTGTATACCGTTGGCAATGCTAGATGCTCAATTTGCAAAAAATCAATTGCTACTTTTTTTAAGGGAATGGTATATGCATCCCAATGGACAAATACCGGCCTATGAATGGTCCTTTGGAGATGTGAACCCTCCGGTGCATGCCATGAGTTGTATTAAAGTGTATGAAATAGACAGGCAAAAAACCGGAAAGGGAGATATTGATTTTCTGAAAAAAGCGTTTCAAAAACTCTGCTTAAATTTTACCTGGTGGGTGAACAGGAAAGACAGCCGCGGTAAAAATGTATTTGAAGGCGGCTTTTTAGGGTTAGATAATATTGGAGTGTTTGACAGAAGTAGTGATGTGCCAGGGGGTGGGCATTTAGAGCAGGCAGACGGTACCAGTTGGATGGCCATGTATTGCCTGAACATGCTGGAGATGGCCTTGGAAATAACTAAGTACGATAGCAGCTACGAACCCATGACCACCAAGTTCTTTGAGCACTTTGCTTTGATTGCAGAAAGCCTAAATCGCATGGGTAAAGACTGGACGGGCGCCTGGGATGAAGAGGAAGGATTTTTCTATGACGTACTGGCATTGCCCGGCGGCCAATACAAACCACTCAAAGTTCGTTCATTGGTTGGGCTAACAACTTTGTTCGCCAGTGTATGTATTAGCAAAGAAGATACGGATGCATCTCCAGAATTTGTTTTTAGAATGAACTGGTTTAATAACTACCTGCAGAAAAACAAGGACTATTCCATTATCGAAGAAATGAAAGATGATAAGATATTACTTACCCTGATTCCTAAGGAGCGGTTGCAAAAAATATTGCAGGCTATGCTGGATGAACAGGAATTTTTATCACCGTATGGCATAAGATCTTTGTCTAAAAGACACCAACAAGGCTATAAGGTAGAAATAGAAGGGCAACAATTTGGTTTGAAGTACGAGCCCGGAGAAAGTAATTCGGATTTATTTGGTGGCAATAGCAACTGGCGTGGCCCTGTTTGGTTGCCCATGAATTATATGCTCATACAGGCGTTGAAAAAATACCATTCTTATTTTGGAGATCAGTTAACAGTAGCTTTTCCAACGGGTAGCGGTGTGCAGATGAACCTGGGAGCAGTAGCCGATGAAATATCCAAACGCCTGGTAAAGTTATTTATTAAAGATGCAGATGGAAACAGGGCCATCAATGGGCTCACACCGCAAATATATCAGCAAGCGCATTTTAAGGATCTTATATTGTTTTACGAATACTTTGATGGCGACAGTGGCAGAGGAGCGGGCGCAAGCCACCAGACAGGATGGACGGGCGTGGTAGCGGAGTTCATCAGTGATCTAAACCAATAAATTATAAGATATGTTTCAAAGAAGCCTAACGGGGGCCATTACTATTAAAAGCGATTCCACCAACAGCACAAACTTCTAAATTATCAAATGACAGCAGTTTATATTCTATATGGGTACTGTGCGGTGGGCTTTGTATTTGCCTTGTGGTTTAGTTTTTTTAAAATACGTAAGATAGATGAGGCTGCAAAAGGCAGCACGGTATGGTTTAGATTAATTATTATGCCTGCCAGCATTTTGTTATGGCCTATCGTTTGTAAAAAGTTATTTGAAAAAGGTAGAAGCAAAGTTTCTGATAAAGAGATTGATAATAAGTTCTAAAAAACAACGCATAAACACTGTGAACCATCAATTACGAAAAAGGCATAAAGCTATCTGGATGATTGTATCCATTACTACAATCATTATGCTATTGCCCGCTGTTATGAAGCGCCCTTAAAAAATAGATTCGTTCTTTAAGACGACTCAAATGATTTTTAAATTTTAATGTATGAGTGCAGGCTACCAGCCCATTTTGTGGAATAAGTTTAAGAAGCAATAGCATAATGATTGTAGTAATGGATACAACCATCCAGATAGCTTTATGCCTTTTTCGTAATTGA
>JBKJKD010000095.1:0-20395 GCA_046597635.1 Ferruginibacter sp.
ACCAAAATCACCCGTATTTAAATACTTGTAAACGTCTAGTTCATCTATTACCTGTCCGTTCCTTTTTATCTGTATGTTTCTTAGATTACCAAATTGAGAAATTCCTCCGGCTTTTCCAATTACCTGGAAGGCGTTGCTAAAGGCCGAAACAGTTTGAATACCTGCCCTGTTTACTTCGCCTACAACATTCACATTGATAGAGCGGGGTTGCCCCAACGAAACAGAAATATTGGTTGCAGGTGGCACCACGCTCTTAAACCTGGAGTACACTATTGCCCTCATATTCTCGAAAGTAAGGCCCTGTACACTTATCTTACCAAGGCTGGTGGGAAATATAGCTCCATCCCGTGCAACAATATAATCTTCCTGAAATTCCGCAGCACCCCAAAGGGATACTATGATATGATCGCCAACGCCTATCGGGTAATCCAAAGGCGGCGTTGATAATTCTGTAAGGGAAGTACCCGCTGCAAAGGCAAATACATCTGCGCCGTAAGTTTTTTTAGGGCTGTAAATATTTCTACGTACATCATCTGCTATTACACTATCCTTTTCTATTTTGTCATTCTTATACAACTCAGCATTTTTGTCAAGGCCGGTTTCCTTGTTTTTGTCTTCCAGCAAGGCACGCAGCTGGGGCTGTGATAAGTTCTTAGGGTCTATCTGGCTTGGATTAATAACGGAGGGAATCTGGATATCTATTGGAGGCTGGCTGTAAGCAGCTAAAAAACAAAAAGAGCATATAAGGATAAATAAAATTCTTGCCATGATACGCCTCTTAACACTATGCATTGGATGGGGGATTGATTTACAATTTTTTGAATCAGGGCAAATATAAATTTTTATTCTCAGCATAAGGCAAGTAAGGCCTTATACTCCTCCCATATGTCTGTTACAATTTCTTTTGCAGGTTGCAACTTATTAATCGAAGAAGCCACTTGCCCAATTTCCAACTCGCCGGCTTCCAAATCTCCCTCGAACATACCCTTCTTTGCCCTTCCTCTCCCCAATAAACTTTCCAATTCTTTCAGGGAGGCGCCAGCCAACTCTGCCTCCTGCACCTGTTGGTAAAATTTATTCTTTAAAAGCCTTACCGGCGTTAACGCCTTTAGAGCAAGTTTGGTATCTCCCTCCTGACTTTGGATAACAGCATTTTTAAAATTGATATGACAGGAAGCTTCATGACTTACCACGAAGAGGCTACCAATTTGAACTGCATGGGCACCCAAAACCAGGGCAGCCAGCATTTGTCTACCGCTTGCAATGCCTCCCGCAGCAATTACAGGGATATTTAATTTTTCACTTACTGCAGGTATAAGTACAAAGCTGGTTGTTTCTTCCCGCCCGTTGTGTCCGCCGGCTTCAAACCCCTCTGCCACCACTGCATCACAACCGGCAAGCTGGGCTTTTAAGGCAAATTTGCTGCTGCTTACAACGTGCACTACGGTTATTCCATGGCTTTTTAACAAGGCAGTATGGGTGGCAGGGTTGCCTGCACTTGTAAAAACGATCGGCACTTTTTCTTCTATGATGATGGCAATATGTTGAGCAATATCGGGGTACAACAAAGGTACATTTACCCCAAAAGGCTTGTTGGTGGCCTGTTTGCATTTTTGTATATGTTCCCTTAGCACTTCAGGGTACATGCTCCCGCTGCCAATTAAGCCAAGGCCGCCGGCATTACTCACGGCACTTGCCAGCTTCCACCCGCTTGCCCATATCATGCCCGCCTGTATAATGGGCAGTTCAATTTTAAATAAGTTGGTAATTCGTTCGGTTGAAAACTGCATAACAAAACAAAATAATTGAGGGGAAACGAAAGCATGTTGGGCCCCGATATGTGCTTACCGGGTGCCTCCACCAAGATCAATGGCCGTATTGTCGCCAATATTCAAATTTCGGCTCACACCTCTTACTTCGGCATCACTGCCAATTAGAGAATTGTTGAGCACAATTTCGTTTAAATGAGAATAAGCACCTACAATAGAATCTCTTACTATGGAGTGATTCACGATAGAATGCTCCCCAATAGCTACGTTGGGGCCAATTACAGAATTGTGAATTACACAACCCTCACCGATACTCACCGGGGGTATAAAAATGGAATTTTGAAAATTATTTTTTTCCGGAATATTGCCACCGAATTTTTTAAGAAGGATAGCATTAGACTCCAGCAGCGTTTCCTTTTTGCCACAATCAAACCAGTTAGACACTTTGAAAGACTGGAAAACAGCTCCTTTTTGAATCATGCATTCCAGTGCATCGGTGAGGCTAAACTCATGGTAACTCCTAATATTTTGTTCGCTGATGGTTTTGAGACAGGTAAATAAAAGCTCCGTTTCTTTGATTTTATAAATACCCACAAGGGCCATATTGCTTTTGGGAATAGACGGCTTTTCTACCACACGGGTAATAAAAAGATTTTCCTCTATCTCAGCTACGCCAAAATTTCGGGGATCATCTACTTTTTTAACACCCAGCATAGAATGAGGAGCATCCAGCACAAAGCGGATATCATATTCGGCAATGGTATCTCCCAGCACAATGAGTAATTCATCGTTGCCTACAAGCTGCCTGGTGAGTTCAATGGCGTGGCCGGTGCCGAAGCGTTCGTTTTGGGTAATAAAGTTACACTGCAATTCAGGGTAATGTACCGTTACATAATCCTGAATCTTTTCGCCCATGTAGCCAATAATAAAGATGAAGTCTGTTATACCCGCTTCCTTAAGTTGATCAACTATGATACTTAGGATTGTTTTGCCCGCAAGAGGTATTAATGCCTTGGGCTGAGTATAAGTGTGAGGGCGAAGTTTGGTTCCTGCGCCTGCTACTGGTATGATGGCCTTCATTGATAAACTTAATCCGCTTTTATCGCCTTGTTTCGTTTACAAATAATTTCTTCATGCTGAAAGGGGAGTGAAAGTAACGAATAAATTGGAATTTAAATAAACCCAACTACCACCAAATCCCGTTTACATTTTTATGAATGTAAGCCATGCTGCTTATATTTGCGGCATAAATCTATTAAATGCAAAGAGATACCCAAATTTTTACCTTAATTGACAAAGAACTGCAAAGGCAGCGTGAAGGAATTGAACTAATAGCCAGTGAAAACTTTACCAGCCTGCAGGTGATGGAAGCCATGGGAACATCGCTTACCAATAAGTACGCAGAAGGCTACCCCGGCCGCCGTTATTATGGCGGTTGCGAAATAGTAGACGAGGTTGAACAATTGGCCATTGACCGGATAAAACAAGTATTTAATTGCGAATATGCCAATGTACAACCTCATAGTGGTGCGCAGGCAAATGCAGCACTCATGTTAGCCATTTTGCAAACAGGTGACAAAATACTTGGCCTCGACCTTAGCATGGGCGGCCATTTAACCCACGGCTCAGCAGTTAACTTTTCCGGCAAATTATACCAACCCTATTTTTATACAGTTAAGAAAGATACGGGTTTGATAGATTATGAAATGCTGGAGGAAAAGGCACGTGCAGAAAAACCGAAACTGATTATTTGCGGAGCCTCGGCTTACAGCAGAGATATTGATTATGCACGCATCAGGAGAGTGGCCGACGAAGTGAATGCCTTTGTATTGTGCGATATGGCCCACCCTGCTGGGTTTATTGCCAAGGGGTTACTCAGTTCTCCTTTTGATCACTGCCATTTTGTAACGAGTACTACCCATAAAACATTGCGTGGGCCAAGAGGGGGCATCATCCTTATGAAAAAGGATTTTGAAAATCCGTTTGGCCTAAAAGACATGAAGGGGAACATCCGCATGATGAGCAATTTGCTAGACATGTCCGTTTTTCCCGGCACACAAGGAGGGCCGCTGATGCATGTGATTGCCGCCAAGGCGATAGCCTTTGGCGAATTGCTCACCGAAGAATTTGGGACCTACATCAAACAAGTACAATTGAATGCCCAGGCAATGGCCAAGGCATTTAATGCAAAGGGCTATGAGCTTATCAGCGGTGGCACAGACAATCATCTGATGCTGATAGACCTGCGCAACAAGAACATTACGGGTAAAAAAGCCCAGGAAACATTGGACAGGGCTCACATTACCTTGAACAAAAATTCTGTGCCTTACGATGATAAAAGCCCCTTTGTTACCAGTGGTATCAGAGTAGGTGTGCCCGCTGTAACTACCCGTGGAATGAAGGAAACTGAAATGCAAATAATTGTGGACCTTATAGATAAAGTGTTGATGAATATTGATGACGAGGCTACGATCTTATCGGTAAAAGAAGAGGTTAAAACTTTTATGCAGCAGTTTCCGCTTTACCCTGAACTTAAAGCATAACCCAGGTCTGTTAGGCCAACTGGTAAATTTCAATCCTATATTATGATACAAAGAATTCAAACGATATGGCTCTTACTGGCGGCACTCTGCGCTTTTCTAAGTTTTAAATTTGCCTACTACAGCGGCACTATTTTAGAGAATGGGGTAAATGTATTTAAGAAAATAGATGCTACCGCAAATATTCCACTCATTGCCGGCACATCCGCCATTGGTATTCTGGCACTCATCACCATTTTTTTGTACAAAACCCGCAAGCTGCAATTGCGACTCTCCATTGTGGGGCTTCTACTCGAAGCGGGTCTTATATTTTTATATTACAATGAGGTGAAGAAATTCACGCCGGGTACAGGTACGTATGCACTTACGGCGCTGCTGCAGGGTTGCATCGTGCTGTTCTTTTTTTTGGCGGCCAAAGGAATCAATAACGACGATAAAATAATTAAGGAAAGCAATCGCCTTAGATAATTAAAATCATCATTTCGCTGATAGGCTGGCCGGATTTACTGCCAGCCTATTTTTTTAAGTACTGCTTTTTGCAGATAAAATTTTAAATACCCAACTATTGAGCTCTTGTAAAGAATGAAGGGGCTTAGAAAAAAAACATATTCACAATTATTTCTTACATTCGTTCAGATGATTTTTTTAAACACAACCATTATCTCCACTTCTACCCCTGTAATTTCTTTTACAGCTACTACAACTATTACAACCCGCTAAGGGTTGCAATTTCTCATATCATCCAAGGGGCTTCGGCTGTATTTCTCAGGAAAGATCATTCTCAACATTTATCAAAATTCATACATCATGCAGGTTTTAAAATTCGGAGGTAGCTCTGTTGCAAATGCGGAAAATATAAAAAAGGTACTGGCGGTATTAAAAACAAGAACAGCAGGACAACAAACGATAGTGGTAGTTTCTGCGTTAGGAGGTATTACAGACCTGTTGATTAATTGCAGCAGCCTTGCAGCACAAGGCGAAGAAAGCTACACATCCAGCCTGATTGAAATTGAGCAGCGCCATTTACAAACGGTGAGGGAACTCATCCCCATCAACAACCAAAGTAGCTTGTTGAGTTTTGTAAAAACACAATGCAACGAGATTGAAGACATCTGCAACGGTATCTATTTACTGAAAGAATTATCTGCAAGAACCCGGGATAGAATAGTGAGTTATGGAGAACTGCTTTCCTCCAAAATAATTGCGGCGGCGCTGGAAGCAAACAACTTGCCCGCTCACTGGATAGATGCCCGCCAGGTAATCGTAACCAACAGCGATCATGGCAATGCTCTTGTAAATTTTGCAGAAAGCAACCAGCATATTGAAAATTATCTTAAAAATAATGTAGCTGAACTTTACCTGGCACCAGGTTTTATTGCTGCCAACAAAGACGGGATCAATACTACCTTGGGAAGAGGTGGCTCTGATTATACAGCCGCCATTTTTGCGGCAGCAACAGATGCCAAAGTACTTGAAATATGGACTGACGTTTCTGGCATGATGACGGCAGACCCGAGGTTGGTACCCAATGCCAGGATCATACCCCAGATAAGCTACCAGGAAGCGATGGAACTCTCCCACTTTGGTGCAAAAGTAATTTACCCACCCACCATACAACCGGTGATGAATAAGGGTATACCAGTGTGGGTAAAAAATACCTTTGCAAACGAAGACGAAGGAACCGTTATTCAAAAGCAGGCTATAGAAAGTACCAACAGCATCACGGGTATTTCCAGCATCAGCAACATTGCATTGCTTAGCCTTGAAGGTAGTGGCATGGTAGGTATCCCAGGTTTTTCAAAAAGACTGTTTGAGGCGCTGGCTTCAAAAAAAATAAATGTCATTCTTATCACGCAAAGTTCTTCGGAGCATTCTATTTGCGTAGGAATTGAGGAGATAAAAGCTTCGGCCGCAAAACAAAGCATTGATGAAGCATTTGCTTACGAAATAGAAATAAAGAAAGTAGAGCCCCTAACGATTGAAAAAAACCTCGCCATCATTGCGCTGGTGGGCGACCGAATGAAAAACCATACAGGTATTAGCGGTAAATTTTTTAGTGCGCTTGGTAGAAATGGTGTAAACATCAGGGCCATTGCTCAAGGTTCGTCTGAACGGAATATAACGGCAGTGATATGCAGCGCAGATGTAAAAAAAGCGACCAACACGATTCACGAAGTATTTTTTGAAAAAGAAATAAAAGAGATTAACCTCTTTGTAGCAGGTGTTGGCAACGTGGGCTCCAAATTGTTAGGGCAAATCCTAAAGCAACAGGCATATCTTTTAGAGCATATGCATTTAAGGGTAAAAGTGGCGGGTGTAGCTAACAGTAAAAAATATTGGGTAGACGAAGAAGGGATAAACCTGCAGCAATGGCAACAGGTGTTGGCTACAGGCAAAGCTGGCAACATACACGACTTTGTAAACATCATTCAACAGAAAAATTTGAGGAACACTGTATTTGCAGATGTAACCGCCAACGATGTAGTGGCTTCAGTATATGACAGGCTTTTGGAAAAAAGTATTGCGGTGGTCGCCTGTAATAAAGTAGCCTGCTCCTCAGCTTATCCATCTTACAAAAATCTAAAAGAACTGGCAACGGAATACAACACAAAGTTTTTATTTGAAACCAATGTGGGTGCCAGCCTGCCCATCATCAGCACATTGAATGACTTTGTAAGAAGTGGTGACAATGTGCACAGCATGGAAGCTGTTTTAAGCGGCACCTTAAATTTTGTTTTTAATAATTATGATGGCAGCAGCAGTTTTGCCTCGGTGGTAAGGCAAGCGCAGAAGGAGGGTTACACAGAACCGGACCCCCGCCTGGACCTTAGTGGCAAAGATGTAATGCGCAAGATTATGATACTGGTTAGAGAATCTGGAAGCGTTATTGAAATGGACGATATTTCTAACAACAGTTTTATGCCCGAAGCCTGTATGCAAGGCACCGTGGAAGACTTTTATGCAGCCATGGAAGCACACGAAGCACATTTTAAGAAAATACTCGATGATGCAATTGCTGCAGGATGCAAATTGAAATTTGTGGCTAGCTACAAAGATGGAAAGGCTGCAGTAGGCTTGCAACACATTTCTACGCAGCATGATTTTTATCACCTATATGGCAAAGACAATATCGTGTTGTTTTACACGGACCGGTATACTCAACAGCCATTGGTTATAAAGGGAGCCGGAGCCGGGGCAGATGTAACGGCTTCAGGTGTATTTGCAGACGTTATCAGAACCTCCAAAGCGTAGAACAACCTCGGTAAAAAAGAAAGTAAAAATGCCTGACCAATCAAATACAAATACCAAAAATTCCGTAAAAGTTTCGGCACCGGGCACCGTGGCAAACCTGGTGTGCGGCTTTGATGTACTGGGCCTTTGCCTGGGTGCACCCTGCGACGAGATGGCGGTGAGTCTACTCCCAGAAAAAAAAGTAGTCATCAAAAGCGCTGATGGCTTCAACCTGCCAACCGACCCGGCACAGAATACTGCAGGCGCTCCCTTACTTGAGATGCTGCAGGAATTAGATGCCGATTTTGGTTTTGAAGTACTGATCAAAAAAAATATAAAACCCGGCAGCGGTATTGGCTCTAGTGCGGCAAGTGCGGCCGGCGCTGTGGTGGCCGCTAATGTTTTACTGAACGATATTTTTACCAAAGAACAGCTGGTGCGTTTTGCCATGAGTGGCGAAAAAGTAGCTTCTGGTGTAAAGCATGCAGATAATGTGGCCCCTTGTATTTATGGTGGCATCACATTGATAAGAAGTATTTTTCCTTTAGAAATTGTTCCTATTCCTGCACCGGAGTTGTGGGTTACCGTGGTACATCCGCAAATTGAAGTGCGTACTTCCGATGCAAGGCAAATACTCAAAAAACAAGTATTGCTCAAAGATGCCATCAGGCAATGGGGCAATATTGCCGGGCTTGTTGCGGGCTTTATGAAAAACGATTACGGCCTCATCGGTCGCAGCCTGGAAGATGTGATTATAGAACCGGTGCGAAGTATTTTAATACCAGGATTTGATGAAGTAAAAAAACAAAGCAAGGCCGCAGGTGCCTTGGGTGGTGGTATTTCAGGATCGGGGCCTTCTATTTTTATGTTGAGTGAAAACAAAAGCACCGCAGAGTGCGTGAGTAAAGAAATGCACAGCATTTATGAGCGCATCGGCTTAGAGCACCATGTTTATGTAACCACTATTAACCAGCAAGGGGTAAAGATCATAACATAGTTCAAAGGTTTAAAATGTTCAAGAGGTTTCAAAGGTTGGGCAACCTGAACCCCTTGACCCTCCTGAACACTTTAAACATTAAACCTTTAAACCCTTGAAACCCAGCTAAACTTTTCTCCCCATGTTATATTTCAGCACCAACCATAATTCTCCCATTGTAGATTTTAAGGATGCTACCATCAATGGGCAGGCGCCAGATAAAGGTTTATATTTTCCGCAAAGCATTCCTATGCTAAGCAAGAAATTGATCCAGGACATAGAGCACTATTCTAATGAAGCCATCGCCTACGAGGTAATAAAGCCTTATGTTGGTAATACTATTCCTTTACCGAAGCTGCAAGAAATTGTAGCAGAAACCATCAATTTTTCTATACCACTCATTCCGATAAACGATGGCATTTTTTCCCTGGAACTTTTTCATGGTCCTACACTTGCATTTAAAGATGTGGGCGCCAGGTTCATGAGCCGCTGCCTCGGTTACTTTGTAAAAGATCAACCAAAAAAAGTAACCGTTTTGGTAGCCACTTCCGGCGACACTGGTGGTGCCGTAGCCAGCGGCTTTTATGATGTGCCCAACGTAGATGTTATCATCCTGTACCCTTCAGGGAAGGTGAGTACCGTGCAGGAAAAACAATTGACCACGCTAGGTAAAAACATACATGCGCTGGAAGTAAATGGAACTTTTGATGATTGCCAGCAAATGGTAAAAGATATTTTTGCCAATGCTGCCGACTTCCCAAACCTGTTTTTAACTTCTGCCAATTCCATAAATGTTGCAAGATGGCTGCCGCAACAATTCTATTATTTCTTTGCTTACAAACAATGGGCTGATAAAAATAACCCTCCTGTAATTGCTGTACCGAGTGGAAATTTTGGAAATATTTGTGCCGGTATCTTAGCCAATGCATCCGGCTTGCCCGTAAAACATTTTATTGCAGCCTGCAATGCCAATGATACCATTCCTGAATTTTTGCAAACCGGAAATTATCCCTCAAAAAAATCAGTAGCTACTATCAGCAATGCTATGGATGTGGCCAACCCCAGCAACTTTGTGCGCATCATGGAAATATTTGAACAGCAATTACCCAATTTAAAACAAAAATTAAGCGCTGTTAGTGTTGATGATGATACTACCCGACTCACTTTAAAAAAAGTGCTTGAAGAATATCAATACCTCTTAGATCCGCATGGTGCGGTAGGTTTTCACGCTTTGGAACAATACCTATCACATCATCCTACTCTACAAGGAATGGTTTTAGAAACAGCCCACCCTGTAAAATTTTACGATGTGGTGGAGCCGGTGATTGGAACAACAATTCCTATCCCTGAAAAAATTGAAGCACAATTAAAATTGCCAAAGCAGGCACAGTCTCTTGAAAATAATGTAGAATCATTAAAAGAATTCTTACATGCTTTATAGTTTCAATTGCTGAGCAATGACTATAAACTTTGAAGAA
The DNA here is from genome assembly GCA_046597635.1 of Ferruginibacter sp. Classification (GTDB taxonomy): domain Bacteria; phylum Bacteroidota; class Bacteroidia; order Chitinophagales; family Chitinophagaceae; genus Ferruginibacter. Next base: position 9,995 of record JBKJKD010000095.1, read on the forward strand.
AATAGCCAATTCCAATCGAAACTTTTTATTGACCAGTTATGGTGATATTTTTCGCAGGCAACCCCGTATTAGTTTTAAGATCTCCATTAATATCCAATCCACTTTGAATGGTGAGCGTAGCACCCGCTTGCACATCCATCCATGCATTTTTAGACAAGGCCTGGGAAATATTTAGAATTGCGTACTTGTTTTGCGCAATAGTAATTTTATAATAGGGCGGGAGATTAGCGGGTGGTCTTTCGTTGTTAAGCCAGTTGGATGCAATAGACCAGTTACCATTACCTGTAAATTCATAGGTTTTAACGGCGGTAAGAAAAAAGCCTCCAAGGCCGCCAGTTGCTGTAAAAATCACCCGCCAGGTGGCAGCAGGACTCAACCATGTAACACTTACAGGGGTTATGTACACTGGTTGAACCCCGTAGCTTATTGGTGTACCCGTAATAGAATTTGCTCTAAAATGACCTACCCTAATATTTTGTTCTGGATTAGTAGCTGTCGTCAAAGGCATTTTCGCAATGGCTTCTGCACGGAGATTATAGTTTGTAAAATCTGTATTACTAAAATATAATGTGATAATATTTATGCCATTGGGGGCCGCCTCCGTATCATCAATATTGTAATGTCTGCTTACCAATGGGGTACCATTAAAGCTAATATCTCTTGTTTCAATAAGTGTTTTTGCTTTTATTCTTCCTACACTGCCATCGGCATTGAGCGGAAAAAGGCGTGCAATTATTCGACAATTATTTTTTGCTGTCAGGGCTGTTACTCCATCATAAAACCAGGTATCGGTAGAGTCGTCGTCGATAGAACGTAGTGATGCTGAAGTAATCTCAGGCGCCTCTTGTGCTTCATAAGCCCCCATATCAATCTGTTCATTAATTATCCTGGTATCGCCGGTGATATCCTTGGTAATGGATGCAGCAATATTGTTGGTTCCCCTGTTTATTGCAGGACTGCACACAGAAAGTGCTAAACCATCGTCGGCAGTGAACCATCTATTATCTAATCCATCAGGGTTGGCGGTATTTTGAAAACGAGGGTCGTCCACGATACCATTGTTGCTCATAGTTCCACCTGGCACCAGGCAATGGGTAATGGTACGTGTACCCCCTCCGCCCCAGCCCGAGGCATTACCCCATATAATACAATTTTTTGCTGCAAGCGTAGTACCTGTTGTACTATAAACCGCATCGCCAGCTGCTAAACTTAAGTTGTTGTAAAATGTACAATTTGTGATTGCTAAATTTCCACCATTCATATTATATATTGCCCCGGCTTCTCCACCGGCAGTATTGTTTACAAAAACGCAATTTTCTAAAGTTAGGCTGCTGTTATTGGCATAAATAGCTGCGCCATGGCTGTTAGCCACATTGGAATAAAAAACACAATTCCGAATTTTCACACTTGCGGCATCTCTTATGTATATAGCTGCGCCTACATTTCTAGCCATGTTTACCCCCGGCTCAAGTTCTACCGAACCTGTTCCGTCTGCAAAACCATTTTTAACCTGAAATCCATCCAGAATAATATTTCCTGCTTCGGGATAAATAGCAATAGTATGGTAGGCTTCGTAGAGATCTTGAATTTCTCCGTCTAATATGGTGGGATTGTATACGAAATTTCGTATGGCACTATCGCTCCCTGCTCCACCGGGATAGCCGCCGAAGATATTTATGGCATCTCCTATAAAAAAAGAATAGTCCCTTGCAGCCGAATTTACAGTGGTTGAAGCACGGTAGGTACCCTTAGCAACAAGTATATTGCTAATATTATTGCAACGGTTAGCAATAGCCAATGCTCCCTGTAATGTTTTTTTGGCGTTTGCCCATGATGTACCATTGCCATCTGTGGCCCGGGAAGAATCTACATAAAGAGTCGATAGGTAGATGTTGCAATTAAGACCAGCAGGAGCCCCTCCTCCTCCGCCGCCGCAGGGTAAACAAATTTTTGCAGCCGACAAATTTTTATCATCGGTTTGAGCCCATAAAAAATTGAAACTAACAATCAGGATACAAACAAAAAATATGCTTTTCATTTTTATAGTATTTTGACATTAATGAGTGTTGCTTTTAAAATAATGCAAGTCAGCGGCAGAAATATATGTAGAAACGGCAGTTGATAAATATGTAGTGTTAGTCTTAACACAATCATTAGATCAACTCAATATTCTAGCTCCCGCAGATTTGTTCAGAGGTAAAAATATTTTTTATTGTTTTGCTTTAAAATACCCCAACGGGTGATTTTGGAAGATCAGGCGAATCCCTGTTGGATGGCCTTCATTACAGCTTCCGTTCTGCTGGCCACGTGGAGTTTTTTGTAGATATGCTTTACATGGGTACGCACCGTTTCATGACTAATAAATAGTTTTTCTGCAATAACTCTCAGTGCTATACCCTCTACTAAAAGCAATAAGATTTCATTTTCCCGTTGGCTCAAATGATAATCATTACTATCAGGAGAAATTCTAATGACATTTTTGTTGGTAAAAAAAGACAGCGTTTTGCGTGCAACGACGGCATTCATAAAAGAACCGCCATTGTGTAATTCGCTGATCGCTTCCAGGTATTTAGCGGGCGCATCCGTTTTTAAAATATACCCATCAGCTCCTGCACACAACGCCCTGAATATTTTGTCGTTGTCATCAAATACGGTTTGTATTAAAATTTTTGTTTCGCTAAATTCCGAGGTAATTAAACTGGTGAGTTCAATACCATCTAAGCCAGGCATTTCAATATCCATCAGCACCACATCTGCATGGCAGCGCTCCAGCTCCTGTTTCCAGTGCCGGCCACTGTCAAAAGCGCCCACGCAGGCGTAGCCTTGTGTAGTATTTAAGATAGACTGCAAGGCATCTCTCACGAGCTTATTATCTTCAAAAATGGCAACTTTTATATCCATGATTTATTTTTTCTTATAGGCAAAATGAAAATACAGGGAGAGTCACGTTATGGAAGAGATAGAAAACTTACCATTAGAAAAATGCTGGTAAAAGCTTCATCTCTTCTTCATACAAAATTCGCCTTTTACAAGGTGTTGATTATTTACTAAAAAACCTTGCATAATTTAAAAATTTAAAGACTAATTTATTTTACCAAAAACCACTTTACCAATGTTTGCACCACCAAATGCCGGCGCTCCAATCAAAAATCGTTTAGTTGCAGCATCCATACCTGCAGAAGAACCAAACCCATCAATATCTCCACCAGGGTCTGTAATGGTTTGAAGTTTTTGCCAGCCTTGCCCTACCCTTAAATAAATATAAGCTGCACCTATTTTGTTGCTAAAGTAATTATTCGCACCTACAATGGCATAATTATCAGAGATAGAAACAGATGCTCCAAATAAGTTAGAAACACCCACTGCTACAGCGGATGTTATTGTTTCCATCCATACCCAGCTGCCGCCTTTAAATTGATAAATACTGGCAGATCCCTGCATCTTAGCATTAATTTGATCATATTTAGAACCAATGATGAGGTAGTTATCCGAGATAGATACTGCATTGCCAAAATAATCGCCTGTCTCACCACCAACCGGACTAAATATTTTTTGGAGCAGCACCCAATTGCTACCATTGTATTGGTAAATATTGGCTGCACCCCAATCCAGATATCCAGTTGGATTGGCTTGAGGAATGCCAACAACAGCATAATTGCCCGATATAGAAACTGAACTGCCAAAATTATCATCAGCATTTGCCCCTGTTGTTTCATATAAATACTGCTGCTGCAGCCAACTGGTACCGTTATACTTATAAATAGTGGCGGCCCCCTGGCCCAAGTTTGCATTTATTTTATCTGACAGTGCACCCACAATCGCAAGATTACCCGAAATTGAAACACTCGCACCAAATTTATCACCAGTAGCACCTGCTGTGTTGCTTATTCGTTGCATAAACACCCATTTGCTTCCGTTGTATTGGTAAATACAAGCGGCACCTTGAGCCGCATTGGTGCCTACCGTTGCTTGAGGCACCCCAACAATAGCGTAGTTGCCCGATATAGAAACTGCTTGTCCAAAATATCCATTTGCATTTGTACCATCACTTATCGTTTGCATGAATTCCCAATTCGTTCCATTAAATTGATACATGTTTGCTGAGCCCTGATACAAATTGCCCGCAACAGTTTTTTGCGGGATTCCTACAATTGCAAAATCACCTGAAACATCTACAGCCCATCCAAAAACTTCACCGGTATTTACTGCGGTATCTGTTAACGGTTGGTATTCGCTTATATTCCCATTGGTAGCACAATCGCCCCATACACCATAACCAATATTGCTTACAGGGGCGCTGCCAATATTGGTATTCCAATTTGCATTACCAGCAGCATCGCTCATTAAAACTTTTCCCTGCCCGGCATTGGTTGTTAGTTTTAAGGCATTGGGTTTTACTGTATCCGCTTTTATGTTGCCGGCAACCTCTAATTTTTCTGTTGGTGTGTTGGTACCAATCCCTACTTTCTGTTGGGCTAAGATGTTGTAGCTAGTTAATAGGAAAAACGTTGGTAGAATGATGCGTTTCATTTGTGTTGGTTTAATGCCAGAGTAAAGTTGCTGCTACAGCATTGGAAGATCAATACCCCATAGGGTGATTTTGGGATAGGTTTGAGAAAGTATTTTTGATTTCTACTTCAAAAGTAGTTTCGTACAGTACTCTTAAGCGGCTCTTAGGTATGAGTTAAATGGCAACAAACCAATTACCACTAATTTGAAACTGCAATTTCATTCCATGTTTCGCCATCCCATATCATGGTGATTGTCCCGCCGTCATAAATGGTTCTATTTTTAGGAGCTCTTGTATTATATACATTGGGATTATTAACTATGGTAAAGCCAGTGGGAAAAAAAAGGGTAGTTAAGGGTCCTCCAGGCTTTTCCATGATAATGATGATTTGACCTATAGATTGGCCGTCTTGCAACGTTAGGGGTGGATATTCGAAAGTAGGACCTCCTAAAATATTGTCGATAATTAAAAATGGTTTTTGATTAGGATTAATTATTGTGCTGCTATTTAAACCAATATTTACATTATCTAGCACCAACTTGTTATTAATAGTTGCAGTGCCATCTACTCTCAGTCCACCTTCGAATGTGCCGTTTCCAGTGCTGTAAATGTTACCATTAAAAGAACTGTTGCCGTTTTTTTGTATTCTTAATGCATCATTTCTGGTGATACCTCCGCCGATACCTCCAGTTAAGAATCCGTTACCAATAACAAACAGAGGGTCTGTATCTACCCAGGTATCGGTGCTGCCCTCTATTGTATTATACCTTCCTATTACCAAAGAACCATAAGACTGTCCAATAACGCTTTGCCCAACGGCAGTTGCATAATTTCCGGCTACAACATTATTGGAACCCAAAGCAGTAGCACCACCATTCCCTGTTACGGTACTGCCCACTCCGAGGCTGGTTGAGTATTGTCCACTTGCAATGGTGTTTCTGCCAAATGCTGTACTATACTGGCCAATATTATTTTCGTTCCATTCTACTCCACTTACGCCTCCAGCCCTGATAGATGCTTTGGTGGGAAACCACATCATACGGGTACCTGCACCAATCACAGGCGTTAAGCCAGCGAGCGCAGGTAATGGAGACGGCCCTGAAAAAAGTACACTACTATCAGCTACGTGTAGGCGGGCTTTGGGCGTGGTAATACCTACACCTACATTTTGTGCCTGGCTGTGAGTGATTGCGAAAAGAAAAAGAAAAGCGACGAATACATTTTTAAAAAGCATATCAATTTGCATAATGATTAGTTTTTACAGCAAGATGACTTTTAAAATAAACAGCGGAAATACCACAGCGGGTGATTTTTGACAATATAGTAGAAGGCAGTTATGAGCAGGGTATTTTACAAAATTCTGCTGAAGGTTTTATTTAATTCCACGCCTCAACTGCTGGATCCTTTCTTTCAATGATTTTGCAGAAGATCTAAACAGCAATGTCTGCCGCTGCCCGAAATTTTTATTTGTTGCTGCATTCAGATTATTTTGCGGGTAAACCTGCTCCTGACCGCTGGCAGCGCCATTGCAGTTTTTATATCCGAAAGTAATATTAATGTCAGCTTCGCTTACAGCGTCATAATAGAGGGCAGAACTGGGAAAATTGTGATTGCCCGTAGTAATGGTTGTTTTAGATGGATCGTAATCGTTCAACATATAAGGGATACCACTTTCATAAAACAGTGTACGATTGCTGATAAACCAATTTTTGTCTGTCATAAATGTTCCGCCATAAAATGGAAAACCTAATTCAATTCCAGGAACATTTAACCGGGGATTTCTGGCCGTTGCATCAAACTGGTAGTTGTCGGAAATCCAAAGGTCGGTACCGATGTAAGTATCTGTTTTAGTACAATTGCCCCTGGCATCATAGAACATGAGAATATGTTGATCATTGACAACATCGTCCTGCCTGATATTTTGTCCCTTTTTATTATAAGTGAACTGAAAATTTTGTACCTCATCAGGAAATTCGACGCTGGATCTTGAAATACTGCTGATGCGTTTGTCTTTGTACGTAAAAAGATAGACATAGTTTAAAGAAAAATAAACTTCGTTGGCACGAATAAGCCTGTTTTCATTATCGTAGAAAAGCGTCTCTTCTGTAACAGGAAGACCAAAGCCGTAATCAATCGACCATTTATCAGCCAACCCCTTGCTGTTGTAGTGAAACTGCCATGTACCAGAACCGGGCCAATCGAGATAGGTTAACCGGCATTCATTATCCTTTTTGTAACTGGCAGATTTTAGCGCTTCATTGGTCGTTGATGCCTCTAAAGTTTTCAATTGAATAGCTTCCTTCTTACAGCTTGATAAAATAAGCACAGTAACTAATACTGCACCGATGTTGACAAATAATTTTCTTTTCATAAAAATAATTTTAATGCTTAATAATTTTTTTAAACCGACCGCAAAGCTGAATTTAACGCATTGTAAATATGACTCGTTACTAAAAGGAATTCTATACCCCATTGGGGTATTTTAGAAAGGTGGAATTATAGGTTTTGGGCAGTTTTTTATAAAAAGCTTAGTGAGCAGGTAGTCAAGACTTTTAAGGAATCGTTCTTGATAGGTAACGAGTGTCACGGCTGAAAATATTTCATGGAAAAGTTCCATCAGAATTGCATTGCTTACCACCAGGCTGGCAGCATTTTCCATTTTTAAATACAAGTGGCATAGTTTACCCCCGCTTGCTGTATCAGAGTTGCAGTAAATACCGCTCTTGCCAGGCTATTGTCTTCAAATAAAGCTATCCAATATTTCTCGCATCAATATGTCAGTGTCTATTTGGAGGGATAATTATTGGCTATTTTTATTTTCTTTATTTGCCGCAAATGACGGTCGGCATGGCCAAAAATGTAAATGAAGAGTTGATGGATATTTGCGTAAGAATTGAAGAAGCTTCTTAAATCTTCTTTTGTTCCGGAGAGATAGTCAATTGATTCATTCCGCATTTTTAGCAGCCAGGTAATGTTACTCTTGCCGGTATTTAAGCCCATCGGAATGGAATAAGAAAATGGTTTGGTATAGTCTAAAGAGTGATGTGGCTTTGTATCCATAATAAAGTTTAAAGCATTGCTGTCTGGCTCTGCGGTTTTAACCCTTTCGGGTTGTGGCCCTGCTTCAAAAGAATTGCTAATTTCATGTTGCAGCAGCATTTCCCAAATGGCGATGTGCTCTACCACCTGCTTTATTGACCATTTATCAGGAGCCTCTTTAAAATTCCATTGTGCTTCTGTAAGCAGTTCCGTTTCCTTCAGCACTTCATCCCTTGAGCGAATCATATGCTTCACTAAATAAGAACGATCTGCTTCTGACCACATATTTGTTTGTGTAAAGGCAGTTTGTATAAGTAAAAGGTATCCGAAAAGAAACAAGCATGCTACTTTCTTCATAAAACAATATTTAATTGGATGATTTTAATTGTAAGAAGGCAAGATAGCCCGTCGAAGATGTCACATCCAATACCCCATCAGGTGATTTTTACTTCCAGGGAAACTAAGCAACCTTCGTTTGGACGTGATTGAATACTAAAATCAGCTCCCAGTTCATCTGCTCTTTTCTGCATATTGTACAGCCCATTACCCTTCTTGACGCTTTCAGAGTCATAGCCCTTTCCGTTATCGCTTATGGTAATTTTCAGGAGCTGATTGTTTTCTTTTATGGTCAACTGCAACAAATTGGCTTCGCTATACTTTACGGCATTATTAATGGCTTCTTTACAAAACAGGTAAATGTTTCGGCGACTTTTTACAGGTAGTATTTGAGTAGAAAATTGCTGAGGAAGCGAAACTTCTAATTCCATATTTTTGATTGCAACCATTTCTGATGCAAATGCTTCCAGGCGTTGTACTAATTTTTGTAACGTGTCCTCCCCGGGATTGATTAACCAAACGATATCATTTAGCTTGTTCACCATGTCACCAGCACTCTCCTGTATAATGTTCAGCGATTTCTCTACATCGTTTGTTTGTGCATGTTTTAGTTGCTCTTTGGTTAAATGACTGTACATGGAAATTCCGCTAAGTGTAGCGCCCACTTCATCATGAAGTTCCTGGCTTATACGAAGGCGTTCATTGGTCAAATCCTGTATGCTTTTTATACGTCTCCTTTCCCGGAAGCGATAAAAACTATAGCCACCAACAACCAGTATTAAACCAATGAAAGCGTATGCAATTTTCTTTTTTTGCTGTTGTTCCTTAGTAAGTGCAGTTTGTAGTTTGCTTTGGCTGGAGAGCAATTTTAGTTCTGTTTCTTTTTTTTCAAATTGGCTTTTCATTTTAAAGCCTTCTCCTTTGCGTATGACATCCTGATCATCCTTATTTTTTTTATAGAATATATATTGCTTATAATTTTGGAAGGCTGACTTGTAGTTACCATTTGAACTATCCAGTAAAGACAAGCTCAGGTAAACCTCGTCCAGAAATTGCTTATCAGTATCCGTTTGCAGATGGGCTTTTAGCGATTTTTGTAATCTTTCATTTGCCAATAAAAAATTATGGAGTTTGAAATTTATTTTTCCTAGCACATAATCTAATTCTGCAAAAGTATTGACAGAGTCCGACCTCTTTAAATTTTCCCAAATTGTATAACAGGTTTCATACTGTTGCAGTGCCTTCAAATATAGTTTTTGTGACTTGCTAACTTTCCCATTTGCCTCTGCCTCATCCCCCTGCTTTTCATACACATTCCCAATAGATTGATACGAAAAAGCCTTTTCCCAACCATAGCCGGTAAAATCATCATCTTCACAAACTTTCAATGCAGCAAAATGTTTATCCAGAGCTTCTTTATATCTGCCCTGTTTGCAATATATCATTCCAATGCTGTTGTAATTTCGAGAAACAGCTGATTTATCAGCAATCTTTAAATTGATAGCCAAAGCTGAAGCAAACTTTTTGAGGGCTTCCGTAGTATCGCCTAGAATGCTGTATATGGCCCCAATTTCTTGCTCTGTAAAGGCCATAAGTACACTATCCTTTGTGTCTTTGTAAAATTGTAATGCTTTATAGCCATAATTTATTTCCTGGATGTAGTCGTTATTTGTGGCAAAGGCGCTTATGATCACCCTGTAACCTGCCGTCAAGCCTCGTTTAAAATTTAGCTTTTCTGAAATGCTTAACGCTTCTTTCAAATAATCTATGCTTTGAGTCTGTTTGCCTGAACTGTGGAGCATTGTACTAAGTATTAGAAGTGTATTCACCTTATTGGTATCATCTTTCTGTGTTAGTATTTTTTTCTTAAGTGAGTCAATGGTATTATCCTGAGCAAAGATTACTGCTGAACATAACAGACAGATAGAAGAAAACCATATCCTAATGCTCACTTCAGTATTTTTCCAAATCATTGGTTGTAACCATTTATAATTATTCATTTTGAACAAACGACCCCTCACGCAACTTTTATTTTCAGCGAGATTATACATCCTTCTCCCATGGTGGAGCTAATGCCTAAATCAGCTCCTAGTTCATACGCTCTTTCCTGCATGTTAATCAGCCCATTTCCCTTTTGGACTTTTTCAAAATCAAAACCCTGTCCATTGTCACTGATGGTAATTTCTAACTGACGATCGCCTTGCTGCACCTCTAATTCAATCCAGGTTGCCTGGCTATACTTTACAGCATTGTTGATGGCCTCCTTACAAACAAGATAAATGTTTCGCCTGCTTGCAATGGAGAAGCTATTACTATCTGACAACTGAATCGACTTTACCTTAACCTCCATGTTTTTTATGGCGGCCATATTTATTGCGTATTCCTCCAAACGCTTCATCAACTTTTGTAAAGAATCCTCATCAGGATTTGCCAGCCACACGATATCGTTTAATTTGTTTACCGTATCGCTAGCATTCTCCTGCATTACAAAAAGTGATTTTTGAACGGCTGTATAG
>JBKJKD010000113.1:0-4280 GCA_046597635.1 Ferruginibacter sp.
GGTTTGGATGAAGCCGGCAGGGGTTGTTATGCAGGGCCGGTTTTTGCAGCAGCCGTTATTCTCCCCAAAGACTTTCATCACCCCCTGCTGAATGACAGCAAACAGCTTAACGAAAAAACCCGTGACCTTCTGAGACCTGTAATCGAAAAAGAAAGTATTGCCTTTACGGTAGCTTCCGTTTGCAACAACGATATAGATCGCATCAACATTTTGCAGGCATCCTTTAAAGCCATGCACCTTGCCATAGCGCAGCTAAGCCTGTTACCAGATCTGCTTTTGATAGATGGTAACCGGTTTAAACCCTATGAACAGTTGGCGCACCAATGTATTGTAAAAGGAGATGGCATCTATACTGCTATTGCGGCGGCCAGTGTGTTGGCCAAAACTTACAGAGATGAATACATGCAGCAACTGCACAAAGAATATGATTGTTACGGCTGGAACAACAACAAAGGATACGGCACTTCTGAACACCGCAAAGCCATCGAGCAAAATGGCCTTTGCCAGTACCATCGCAAAAGCTTTAATATTCTACCCGTCACAATGCAGTTGGAAATTTTAGTTGATTAAGCGGCTCTCTCTTAGCTGGCGACTTTATTAAAAAAATTATAATACTTCGTTAAACCATCCCGATCGCCGCCGGTCTTATTTGAGCAAACAGGCAAAACGCCTGACTTTTGAAACTCTAAAAACCCTTTTATTATGAACGTAAAAAAAATTCTTGCAGCTTTTGTGATCATGATCATTGCTGCCAGCAACCTAAACGCACAAGTAGCTCCAAACCCAAGCGACAAATTGAAAATCGGTCAGGGCGTTAGAAGTGGAGAATTAACCAAGGCCGAAACAGTTAGGCTGGCCAAACAACAAAGAGAACTTAAGAAAGATGTAAAAGCCGCTAAGGCAGACGGCGTAGTTACCCGGGAAGAAAGAAAAGACATCAAACGAGACAAAAGAAAAGCAGACCGTACCATCTACCGCAAAAAACACAACAACAGAGACAGGAATTAAGCCCTGCATTGATTTGCCTATCTGCTGAAACTTCGTTTTAGGTTAAAAAATTTCAGGAATGTGAGCTTGTCTTGCGTTCCTGAAATTTTTTTTTCATTTGTTGAAGTTTTTTTGCCAAACTCTCTTAGGCAAACTCAATATTTAATTTTTGACTTCTCACCTTTTTGACTTTTGGCTTTTCAACTTTCACTTTTCACCATTTACCTTTGATCAATCCTCCTTCCACTCCCCCAGCCCCTGTCTTGTAACCGTCCATTCGTCGGTAGTACAATCTACAATGGTACTCGGCACCATGCCGCCGATGCCACCATCTATTACAAAATCTACAATATGGCCAATCCTATCTTGTATAATTTCAGGGTCGGTGTACTCTTCTACCATGTCGCCGGGTAGTGAAGTACTGAGTAGGGGATGCCCGAGCGTTTCGAGGATATGCTGGCAGATGATATTATCGGGTATACGGAGCCCGATGGTGCTTTTCTTGCTCTGCAAAATTTTAGGCACTTGTTTGCTTGCTGGCAAAATGAAAGTAAACGGGCCGGGCAGGTAATGTTTGAGTACCCTGTACAAAGGTGTGTTGATGCTTTTGGTGTAATCGCTGAGGGAACTAAGATCCCGGCATATAAAGGAAAGTTGCGCCTTGGCTGGGTCTACGCCTTTTAAACGGCAAATTTGCTCTACCGCTTTTGGTTGAAAAATGTCGCAACCAAGACCATAGACGGTATCCGTGGGGTAGGCAATGATGCCGCCATCGAGGAGACATTCAGCCACTTGTTTAATTAACCTGGGCTGCGGGTTTTCGGGGTGAATTTGCAATAACATGGCTGTAAAATTAGGCAAATAAAAAGTGTTGGAATTGAAGGGGCTAAGAGAACAAGGAGGAAAGCCGAACAAGGGTTTTCTCTTTACTTTCCTTTTCTCTTTGTTCTCCTAGCGAAGGCTGAAGAAAAGAGCACTGAATGGTAAAGGGCATCGGGAATAGGAAGTAATGTGGATTAAAGAATTTCTTTGCAGTCAGGCTAAGTGAGCAAGGAGTGAAGGTGAACAAGGGTTTTCTCTTTACTTTCCTCCTTGTTCTCCTAGTTAAAGCTTAAGAAAAACTGCTTAATGGTAAAGAGCTTCAGGAAGACGAAGTAATGTTGAAGAGAGAATTTATTTGCAATTAGGCTAAAAGAACAAAGAGCAAAGCTGAACAAGGGCTTTCTCTTTACTTTACTTTCCTTTCCTCTTTGTTCTCCTAGCTAAAGCTTAAGAAAAACTGCTTAATGGTAAAGAGCTTCAGGAAGACGAAGTAATGTAGAAGAGAGAATTTATTTGCAATTAGGCTAAGAGAACAAGGAATACCGATAGTTATTGGGAGTTAAAAAAAGGAGGTACATATTCCCGCCTCTGGCATCAGCCACCTGCCCCTTGCGTTTAGATCTCCCCTTGCCCATTCAACATATTCCGCTACTTTTGCAGCGCAAAAAAATCACTGCATAAAACTTCAAACTATGTCTCTCATTACTGTTGGTACCATGGCCTTCGACGCAATTGAAACTCCTTTTGGCAAAGTAGATAGAATCGTGGGCGGATCGGCTACCTATGTAGCGTATGCTGCCAGCAACTTCATCAAGCCGGTGCAGCAAATTTCTATTGTAGGATACGACTTTCCGCAGGAAGAAATGGCCGAGTTGCAAAGTCGTGGTGTGCAAACGGAAGGCGTAGAAGTAGTGGCAGATAAAAAATCTTTTTTCTGGAGTGGTAAGTATCACCTGGATATGAACAGTCGTGATACCCTGGTAACAGACTTGAATGTATTGGAAGATTTTAACCCCATTGTACCAGAAAGCTATCAGGGAGCAGAGTTCTTAATGCTGGGTAACCTGATGCCTAAGCTGCAGTTGAGTGTGATAGATCAGATGCGGGAAAGACCCAAACTAATTGTAATGGACACCATGAACTTTTGGATGGATATTGCCTTGGATGACCTGAAAGAAGTATTGAAAAGAGTAGATGTGCTGATGGTGAATGATGCTGAGGCAAGGCAATTGAGTGGAGAAGTATCGCTGGTAAAAGCAGCCAAAGTTATTTTAACCATGGGGCCGAAATTCCTGATCATCAAAAAAGGAGAGCATGGTGCTTTGTTGTTTCATGAAAACAGTGTGTTTTTTGCACCGGCCCTTCCGTTGGAAGAAGTTTTTGACCCCACGGGTGCAGGCGATACATTTGCCGGCGGCTTCATTGGCTACCTGGCCAAGACCAAAGACATCAGTTTCGAAAACATGAAGACTGCCATCATTGTGGGAAGCGCCATGGCTAGTTTCTGTGTAGAAAAATTTGGCCCGGAGCGCATGAAAGAAATTACCAAAGAAGATATTGATACCCGCCTGGCTGATTTTGTACAACTAGTAAATTTTGATATTGCCTTAGTATAAGGTTCCGCTATTTTACAAATATTATCATGATCGAGATCATCGCCCTTATATTTTTATGCAGGCAAATGGGAAGACTTGCCATCACAAAAGGAGAGCGACCACTTAAATGGAAAGGCATCACCATTCTTTGTTGGTTTGCTGCAGAGATATTCGGCCTTATACTGGGAGCTATGTTCCTGGGAACGGACAACCTGATTGGTTTGATGCTGATAGGACTGATGAGTGCGGTAGGTGGATACTTGATTGCAAAAGCGCAATTGGAAAAATTACCCGATGTGTATGAAGATGATATTGATAGCCTCGGCGACCAACTAGATCGCTAACCCCTATACTCCAAAAAATAATTAGAAAGTTGCGCTCAACGCTGCATAAGTGGCAGCTGTAATGCCCATGTGCAACCGCTCATGACCCAGATCCTGCTCTGTGTAAACGTAACGCCTTGTTTTAGATTCAGGCTTAGGAGCCCTATTGGCAGCGGGTTTTAAGCTGCCTGGCGGTGGAGTTGATGCAGAAGAAAAATTATGGGATGTTTGCTTTTTCATAAACAATGGTTTGTTTACCAAAGTGTAAAACCGTGCCAATTTTATCCTCCTAGTGCACCAGTGGGACCATCTCAAATATGTGGAAACACCGCCATATCTGATACTTTTATTCCCCAATACATACAGGGTAAACATAATTTGTTACTAGTAATGATTGGTTACTGATAATAAGGGAAATCTTCTCTAAGGCATTCCACCTGCTACAAAAGGTCCGGCAAGGCAAGCTGGCGGATCAAACCGGAAATAAGTGAAATGGTTATATAATGCTTTCGCACTTCAGCTTTTTGGCCAGCTTCTCCGCTGGAAGCTTCCA
>JBKJKD010000150.1:0-11364 GCA_046597635.1 Ferruginibacter sp.
ATTTGCGTTATAAGAATTAATAAAAATAACTATGAACGATATGTTGAAATTGCCGATTTACCTTGATAATAATTCCACTACCCCGATGGATCCCCGTGTACTGGAAACTATGACTCCATTCTTTTTGGAGCATTATGGAAACGCAGCCAGTCGCAATCATCCATTTGGTTGGGAAGCCGAAGAAGCGGTTGATTATGCACGTGAGCAGGTTGCCAAATTGATTGGAGCCGATCCTAAAGAGATCATTTTTACCTCAGGCGCTACAGAAGGTGACAACTTGGGTATTAAGGGTGTGTTTGAAATGTATGCCAGCAAAGGCAATCACATCATTACAGCTACAACAGAGCACAAAGCTGTATTGGATACTTGTAAGCACTTAGAAAAAAATGGTGGAGAAGTTACTTACCTCCAGGTGCAGCCCGATGGTTTAATAGATTTGAAAGAACTGGAAGCAGCCATAAGGCCTACTACTATCTTAATATCTATCATGTATGCCAACAACGAAATTGGTACCGTGATGCCGATGAAAGAAATCAGCGCCATTGCCCGCAAGCATGGTGTGCTCGTTTTTACTGATGGCACGCAGGCGGTAGGTAAAATTCCTGTAGACGTAAACAAAGATGGTATAGACCTGATGGCCTTTACTGCACATAAAATGTACGGCCCTAAAGGTGTGGGTGCTTTATATGTTCGTCGCAAAAATCCACGGGTGAAGGTTACCGCACAAATGGACGGCGGCGGTCACGAAAGAGGCATGCGTAGTGGTACTTTAAACGTACCGGGCATTGTTGGATTTGGAAGAGCTTGCGAATTGTGTATGCTAGAGATGGAATCCGATACAAAACGTATTAGCAAACTTAGAGATAAGCTGGAAACGGCACTACTCTTATTGGAAGAAGCCTATGTAAACGGTAGCCGGGAGCATCGCCTGCCACATGTGGCCAATATATCTTTCAAACACGTAGAAGGTGAAGGTCTTTTGATGGGTTTCAATAAAAACATCGCACTCAGCTCCGGATCGGCCTGCACATCGGCATCCCTCGAGCCAAGTTATGTTTTAAAGGCACTTGGTCTTGGAGACGATCTTGCACACAGCTCACTCAGATTTGGTTTGGGTAGGTTTACTACCGAAGAGCAAATTGATTATACTGTAAAAGCAATCAGCGAAACAGTAATGAAGTTGCGTGAAATGAGTCCTCTTTGGGAAATGTATAAAGAAGGTATAGATTTAAGCACTATTGAGTGGGCAGCACACTAACAAATAATTAGGAATTACGAAGGACGAATAACGAATGACCGTCCTTTGATAATGTTTCCATTCGTCGTTCGTTATTCATAATTCTAAATTTTATTTTATGGCATATTCAGAAAAAGTAATAGATCACTACCAGAACCCAAAAAACGTGGGCACGCTGGATAAATCTAGCAGCAATGTAGGTACAGGGTTGGTAGGAGCACCAGAATGTGGCGACGTAATGCGCTTGCAAATTCAGGTAGACGATGCTACCGGTATGATCACCGATGCAAAGTTTAAAACCTTTGGTTGTGGTTCTGCAATCGCCTCTTCTTCTCTTGCCACAGAGTGGTTAAAAGGAAAGAGCGTAGATGAAGCTTTGAAAATAGACAACATGGAAATCGTAGAAGAATTAAACCTTCCACCGGTAAAAATCCATTGTTCTGTATTGGCAGAAGACGCCATCAAAGCAGCCATCAACGATTACCGTGTAAAAAATGGTAAAGAAGCCATTAAGTTTGAAGAAAGCGTAATTCATTAAGCCCCTCCGCCCCTAAAGGGGAACTTAGACAAATGGTATCTTACACCATACCTTTTTTTAAGTTGGGTCATACATTAATTATTAAAACAAGTTCCCCTTTAGGGGCCAGGGGCATGGTAGCAACAGATAACAGTATTTATATAAGCGATAAGGCAAAAACAAAAGTGCAGCAGCTAATGGCGGATGCAGGCGTTGCAACGGACCCTTCTTTCTTTTTAAGAGTTGGGGTAGTGGGCGGTGGTTGCAGCGGCTTAAGTTATAAAATGGATTTTGATAATGAGGTGAAGCCGATGGATCAGGTTTTTGAAGACAAGGGGATGAAAATTGTAACAGACCTTAAGAGTTTTTTGTACCTCGTAAATACCGAGCTGGAATTTAGCGACGGTCTAAATGGGAAAGGATTTTATTTTGACAATCCGAATGCCAGCAGAAGTTGTGGTTGCGGGGAAAGTTTCGCCGTTTAAAAAACTATAGCATAAAAAAAGCGCTCCAAACCGGGGCGCGTTTTTTATGCCCACACATGCTGGCCAAACCGTCAGGTTACTCGTACGAAAAAGCCCGGCTATTAGTAAGCCGGGCTTTTTTTATCTTTTTAATAAATTATTGAACGATGAAGGAGGAACTCAACCTGCTGGAATTGTTGATCAACGTTACATGGTACACCGAAGGCAACAGGGTTGTTTTGATATTCAACGTATGGCTGGTATTGCCACCACTGTGAACAATAGTACCAGCATACACTTGCTGACCCCTTGCATTGGAAAGCCGCACTGCATAATTGCCTTTATCAAGGTTAGACAAATTAATTTTTATAGCGTTGCCACTTTGATAGGCGAGTACCTCTGCTGCATCGCTACTCAAATTGATCTTAAGTATTTCTGAAACACTTTTTCTGCCATCCTTATCTACCATTAATATTTTGTAGTAGTTATTGGCTTTAGCCGGGCTGAGATCGGTAATGCTGTATAAATTGTCAACAGCCGTGTTCCTTGCTGAAACAGTAGCAATTGAAGAGAAGGCAGAACCATTTCCAGATCTTAGTATTTCGAAATGGCTTACGTTTTGTTCCAGGGATGTTTTCCAGCTAAGTTGCACCGAATTGCTCGCAGATTTTCTCAAGGCAAAGTTGCTGAACTGCAAGGGAAGCACCCCGCCGAGGTAGGTATTAAAACCGGTTGCAGTGTAATCTGAAAAGCCAGGATTAGCTGCTGGTCCTGCATCGCCTATAAATTCGTTAGACCTAAATGCGCTTGTAGCAATGTAAGCTCCCAAAAATTTAAAGGTAGTGCCGGAGCTAATTCCCAATTGTGCCTTGGTAGCGGTAAAAGTGTAAATCGGGGCCATCGTGGTGTTGAGAGGTGTAAGGTTACCACTTCCCACATAGTTAAAACTAATTGGGCCGCCGTTTACCAATTCAAAAATGGCCGCAAAGTCCTTGCTGACTGCAATGGCATAGTCTGGTAAAAATCCGGTGGGGAAAGTCAAAATAGACTTATTTGTTGCCGAACTGTAACCCGAAGTAGCCGTACGCAAGCCGTCATTATTATCTTGAAAGCCAGCGGTACTGCTGAAACCTCCGGTTTTGGAATCGACGTAAATAACGAGGGCGTCATTAAGATCTGCTGCTCCTTTTGTAAACTTAAAGTAGAAAGTAGTGGCATCATTTGTAATTTCTAGAGATCCCTGTCCAACAGGACCACCAAAGTCTGTTCTTCCGTTTCCGTTAAATGTTTCCTGGCAAAATGCACTGGCAGAAGCCGCTGTAAGTAATAGGCAGATGTAGATTTTTTTCATAATATATTTTTTGTGTAAGTGAGTTCGAAGTTAACGATATGCTGTGGGTTTCAATTAAATTTAAATCAAAAAATTAGTTGGTTGTAAACCTGGCTGGTATAAGGTATCAAAAAAATCCCCTGCTTTTGTAAGCAGGGGTGCAGTTGGTTTTGGTAAACACGATTGAATGTCTGTAAAGAGCATCCGGGCAGTATAAAATTCAAAAAGAAAGAAAAATATTTTGTTTTAGGCTACTATAGACGGCCACATCATCAAAGACAACACAGGTATAAGAATAGCTGCACTCCAATTAAAAAAAACTTACCCACCATCATGTAGGGGCTGTTAACCTGTTAAATTGTAAATTGCAGCAATTTTAAACTACATGTGGAGTATTTGTAAAAAAGAACTGAACCAGTTTTTCAGCAACCTTACTGGATATATAGCCATCATTTTATTCTTACTCATCAACGGGGTCTTCCTTTTTATGTTAAGGGATAGTAGCATTTTTGAGTTTGGTTACGCAAGCCTCGATAAATTTTTTGAGCTGGCTCCCTGGGTGTTGATGTTTCTTGTACCGGCTATTGCCATGCGCTCCATATCAGACGAATTTCGCTCGGGCACATTCGAACTGCTAAAAACCCGGCCGCTTACCCCCTGGCAGATTGTAGCCGGTAAATACTTTTCTATACTGCTGGTCATGCTATTTGTAATTGTGCCTACTTTTATTTATATCGTTACTATTAAAACGTTGAGTGCGTCGGGGAGCATCGATACTGGCGGAATTGCAGGCAGCTACCTGGGACTTTTTTTGCTGGC
This sequence comes from Ferruginibacter sp., assembly GCA_046597635.1. Lineage (GTDB taxonomy): Bacteria > Bacteroidota > Bacteroidia > Chitinophagales > Chitinophagaceae > Ferruginibacter. Next base: position 4,368 of record JBKJKD010000150.1, read on the forward strand.
TGCCGTTTTTGCTGCTATCAGCCTATGTTGCAGCAGTTTCACAAGCAATGCAGTGGTATCTTTCCTGGTAAGCGCATTTACCTGCCTTATTCTTTATTTTGGGTTTAGCGCTCTCAGTCAGTTACCAGCACTGCAAGGCGGCGCAGATTATTATGTAGAAATGCTTGGTATTGATTTTCACTACCGGAGCATTAGCCGTGGTGTGCTGGACAGCAGGGACCTGGTTTATTTTTTTAGCATCATCTTTTTATCCTTGCTTATTACAACTAAAAATCTTCAAAATAAATAGTGTGCAGCTTATACAATCTTGTATGAGTAGCTAAATAAGTACAATGAATAAATTTATTTATAAAATCGGTAATAGCAGGCTTTGGTTGCCCATTGTGCTTGTTCTTTTGTTTTGCATAAACTGGGCAGCATCTGTTTGGCACAGCCGATTAGACTTTACGAACGAAAAAAGATTTACCCTTAGTGCTGCCACTAAAAAGTTATTAAAGAATATTAAAACACCTGTGCAGGTAGATGTATTCCTAAAGGGCAACTACCCCAGTGGGTTTAAAAAATTAAGCACCAGCACAGAAGATTTATTACAAGAGTTTAAAGAAGTAGCCGGTAGCAACTTTCAATATAATTTTATTTCTCCGGAAGAAAACATGGCGGGCACTACCATAGCCTACAAGGATTCCCTGCTAAGCATGGGTATGCCATTTATCAATCTTACATCGCAGGTAGAACAGGGCCAGCAGCAACAAGTGTTGTTTCCCGTGGCATTTGTACATGTTGGCGACAGGGTGGTAGCTGTGGTAATTTTTGAGAAAAAAGGTTTTGCCAATCCCGACTTTAAAGATGGTAACAGGATTACCTCTGCGGAGTTAAGCGGAGCCGAAGCCCTGCTGGAATATAGGTTTGCGGATGCCATTTCCAAGGGCATGCAAACAGACTTACCGGTTGTAGGATACTCTATCGGCAACGGTGAGCCTGCGCCGGGCCAATATACCACCTACGATTTAGTAGAAAATGTGCTGAGACCCAGCTATCAACTCTTCACTTTTAATTTAAATGCGCAGGCATTTATTCCGAAAGAATTCAAGCTTTTCATTATCGCCAAACCTACACAGCCTTTTAGTGAGTCTGCCAGGTTAAAGCTAGATCAGTTTGTTATGAACGGCGGTAAGGTGCTCCTATTTATAGATCGGCTAAATGCAGAGATGGATAGCCTGCAAATAAAAAACGAAGTAATTGCTTACGACCGTGGGCTCGAGTTGAACGATCTTATGTTTAAATACGGTGTGCGGTTAAATGCCGACCTGGTAATGGACCTGCAATGTGATGTGCTGCCTTTTGATGTAAATGGAAAGGGACAGTTTGACTTGTTGCCCTGGAATTATTTTCCGGTGCTTGCGTCTAAGTCCAACCACGCCATCAACAAAAATATCGGCTTCGTTTCAGGCAAGTTTGTAAACTCGCTGGATACTGTAGAGGCTGAAGGAATTCAAAAAACCATTCTCTTAAGTTCTTCGGCCAATGCAAGGCGTATCGCTACCCCGGCGCTCATCAGCGGAAACGAGAATGTGGCCGCCGCCGAGGATGCTAAATTTAATACCCCTAATATTCCGATAGCTGTTTTGCTCGAAGGGAAATTTACTTCGCTTTATGCCAACAGGAGTACGCAGGCAATGAGAGATTCTATTGCGGCTTATGGCGGCGAATTTTTACCAAAAAGCCTTAACAGCAACAAAATAATTATAGTGGCAGATGGAGATATGGTTTTGAATGCGGTGGTTAAGGGTAATGAGCCCATCCCTATGGGAATGAACCCTTACACCTATGGCACACAAAGGGAATTTCCGTTTGCCAACCGGGAATTTGTGCAGAGTTGTCTCGATTATCTTATCAACGAAAATGATTTGAGCGAAGCCAAGGGTAAAGACTACATTGTTCGACTTTTAGACAGCCGTAAAGTAACCGAGCAAAAAACGCTTTGGCAGATAATCAATATTGTGGTGCCGGTTGTAATCGTTCTTTTATTTGCACTCATTTTTCAATGGGTGAGAAAAAGAAAATATTCTAAATAAAACTATGGAGAAAACACAATTAATATACCTGGTATTTGGAATAGTTATCTTGCTTTCATTGGTTTTTGACCTTGGGTTGATGAGTAAGAAAGATCAAAAAGTTACTATCAAACAAGCGTTGTATCAAACTTTTTTTTGGGTAGGGCTTGCCCTCGCTTTTTGTGTTTTTTTGTGGATAGAAGAAGGTCAGAAACCTGCGTTGGAATACCTGAGTGCCTACCTTATGGAGTGGAGTTTGAGTATAGATAATATTTTTGTGTTCATTCTTATTTTCAGCGCCTTTAGCGTAAAGGAAAAAAATTATGGCAGAGTGTTGCTTATTGGTATTTTAATGGCCATTGTATTTAGGGTTGTGTTTATTACGGTGGGCGTGGCCTTGGTAGAAAAGTTTCATTGGCTCTTGTATGTTTTTGGTGCATTCCTGGTGTACACAGGTTATAAAATGTTTATCGCCGGCGAAGAAGACGAACAGTTTGACCCGCAGCAAAGCAAAGTGTATAGATTCATGAAAGGAATTTTACCACTTACGCCGCACGACGGCAATGGTAAATTTTCTGTGATAGAGAACGGCAAAAAAAAGTATACCACTTTATTCGTTGTGGTCATAATGTTGGCCGCAATAGATCTTGTTTTTGCTCTGGATTCTATACCCGCCGTAATGGGCATTGTAGATACCAAGACGGTTGGATACCAGGATACAGCAAGGCTCGTAATTTATACCTCCAATATTTTTGCCGTTCTTGGTTTGCGCTCTCTTTTCTTTTTGCTGCGTGGGGCGGTTAATAAATTTGATTACTTGCCGCAGGGCATTGCCGTCGTACTCATTTTTATTGGGGTAAAGATGCTAGGCGAGCATTGGATTAATCAATGGGTTGATAAAACTACACAGGTCTTCATATCGCTTGGTATTATAATTGTATGTTTGGCTGCTTCAGTTATTTACTCCATTTTTATTGATAAGTCAAAGACTGAGGAAGCCCCTGATGCAGAGTTTTACGATGACGAAGCTCACTAACTAAATTTTGTAACCCACGTGGCCTATACCATCAATGATATTATTGCGATAGCGGGCTCCGAAGCATTTGTTCCAAATGCAGGCCCGGTGGTGGAACTTGCAATAGATAGCCGTAAAATAAATTTGCCGCAGGAAACTTTGTTCTTTGCTTTAAAAGGAGATAGACAAAACGGACACCGATATATAAAGGACGTTTATGAAAAAGGTGTTCGTTACCTTATCGTTAGCCAACCAATAGAAGATGTCCTGTACCCCAATGCTCATTTTATCCTGGTGAAAGATACCCTGCAAGCATTGCAAACAATCACTGCCTTTCATCGGCATCAATTTGCTTTTCCCGTTGTCGGCCTCACCGGTAGCAATGGTAAAACCATCGTTAAAGAATGGCTGTTCCAGTTATTGAATGACGACTATCAGATTGTAAGGAGCCCTAAAAGTTACAACTCGCAAGTAGGTGTTCCATTGGCTGTGTGGCAAATGAAGCAAGAACATCAGCTGGGCATATTTGAAGCCGGTATTTCCCAACCTGGAGAAATGAAAAAACTACAGGCCATCATCGATCCTGAAATAGGTATATTCACTTTTTTAGGCGATGCACATGCGGAAGGATTTGCCAACAAGAATCAAAAAGTAAACGAGAAGCTTCAGCTGTTTACGAGGAGTAAATGTTTGTTTTTTTGTGCTGATGAAAAAGAATTGACGCAGGCCATCCATAATTTTAAAACTGAAACAAATCCTGACTTAACGCTTTTTTCATGGGGGAGAAAAACAGAGAATTTTCTGCACCTTAAAAGTATCCTTGTAGAGCAGGCAGGAACCCGTGTTAGCTGCAAGGTGGAAAATGCCGACCATGATTTTTTTATTCCCTTTACAGATGAAGCCTCGCTGCACAATGCTATTACCTGCATCACTGTTCTATTTTATTTAAAAATCTCCGCTGCGCAAATTCGGGAAAGATTGCTGTTGTTGCGCCAGGTAGAAATGCGCCTGGAGTTAAAGCAAGGTCTCAACAACTGCTCTATTATAAATGATGGTTACAGTGCCGACATGAATTCGCTTGGCATAGCGCTCAACTTTTTAGAGCAGCAACAGCAACACGCCCGCCGCACCGTTATACTAAGCGATCTGTTTGAATCGGGCCAACAGCACCAAGTGCTGTATCGTAATATTGCTTCTATCCTGCAGCAAAAAAAGCTGTTTCGCTTTGTTGGTATTGGTAATACTATTTGCAGCCATGCGGCTATGTTTACAGGAATTGGTAACACACATTTTTACCAATCAACCGATGAATTTTTACAAGGCATACCCAGCCTGCATTTTTTTGAAGAAACCATCTTACTTAAAGGAGCCAGAGTTTTTCAGTTTGAAAAAATAAGTAAACGCCTGGAGCAGAAAATGCACCAGACATTTTTGGAAATAGACCTGAACGCTTTGCGTCACAACATCAACATTTATCGCCAGCAATTACAGCCCGGTGTGAAATTGATGTGCATGGTAAAAGCATTTAGTTACGGCAGCGGCAGTTTTGAAATAGCCAGCCTACTGCAACATGCCGGCGTAGATTACCTCGGCGTGGCCTATGCCGATGAAGGCGTGGAACTACGCAAAGCTGGTATAAAGTTACCCGTGATGGTAATGAATACTGAAGAGGCAGGGTTTGACAGCATTGTGCAATACAAGCTCGAACCCGAATTGTATTCATTTAGAATATTACAATCTTTTAAGGAGTACCTGATGCAGCAAAATATTGTTGACTATCCGGTGCACATAAAAGTGGATACCGGGATGAACCGGCTTGGTTTTGAGCCGGATGAAATAGATGCCTTGGCGGCTGATTTACACAGTTCAGAAACGTTTAAAATTGTATCAGTGTTTTCTCACCTCGCCGGCGGCGGAGAAGCTGTGCATGACACATTTACACAAGAACAAGCCAGGCTATTGAGCCTGGCCGCAGCAACGTTGGAGGAAAAATTGGGCTATCCGTTTATGACCCATATTGCTAACAGTGGAGCCATTAACAGACATCCACACCTACAGTTGAACATGGTTCGCCTGGGTATTGGTATGTTTGGCGTGGATAGTGATATCGCCATACAGGCACGTCTCCAGAATGTTACCACGTTAAAGACAAGCATATCACAGATCAAGCATGTAAAAAAAGGAGAAAGTGTAGGCTATAGCCGCAGTGCCGTTGCCGAAGAAGATAAAGTGATTGCTACCGTAAGAATTGGCTATGCTGATGGATACCCAAGATTATTGAGTAATGGAGTAGGAGCTATGCTGGTGAATGGAAAAGAGGCACGGGTGATAGGTAGAGTTTGCATGGACATGACGATGCTCGATATTACCGGCATCCCTGCAGCTGAAGAAGACGAAGTAATTGTATTTGGTGAGGGCTTACCAGTACATAAACTCGCTGGCTGGGCACGAACCATAGACTACGAGATACTCACCAATATTTCTGGCAGGGTAAGGCGGGTTTATTTTGAAGACTAACCTTTCTGAATGCTGAGGCCATATGGCTAATTAAACTTTCCTTACAACAGAGCTGTAAGATTAACAATAACCGAAAGAGCGGTAATCGAATAAACTTATCTTTGTGAGCATTAATTATGAAATCTAGACATTTAATCATCATCATCGCCCTCATAGTCATTGTAGACCAGGCTTTGAAAATTTACATCAAGACAAACTTTCAGTTAAACGACTCTCAGCCAGTATTGGGCAATTGGTTCCAGTTGTATTTTGTAGAAAACCCTGGCATGGCTTATGGTTTAAAATTTGGCGGCAACTGGGGTAAAGTGGCACTTACCATTTTTAGGTTGATAGCGGTAGGATTTGGAACATGGTACCTCGGCAGTATTATTAAAAAAGGCTATGGTAAGGGTTTTATAATTTGCGCAGGTCTGGTTTACGCCGGTGCTGTTGGAAATTTAATTGACTCCTGTTTTTATGGGATGATATTTGACAAAGGAATGCTGTTTGATGCGCAGCTAAACCAGTATGTAGACTACAGTGGCCTGGCAATTTTTTCCGAAAATGGGTATGCTTCTTTTCTTCATGGCAATGTGGTAGATATGCTTCATTTTCCGCTGATAGAAGGAAATTTTCCATCCTGGTTTCCTGTTTGGGGGGGCGAGCGTTTTTTATTCTTTAGCCCCATATTTAATATTGCCGATGCATCAATCACCACCGGAGTGCTGTCTATCCTCGTGTTCCAGCGTAGGTTTTTCGGGCATCAAAAGGAGAGCGAGCATCATACGATAGAAACGGATAGCCTGGTAAACGATACCAACCAGGTATCTTAATCTAAAACCATTTTAATTAGCACCTGCTCATAAAAAATACTTAACTACTATGAAATTTTTGAAATCTTCCATCATCGTAGCATTTACAATGCTAATCTTATGGTCTTGCGAAAAAGAGTATAGTGTAGAAGATGTTGGAGGTGCCGCTACCGGAACTTTAAAATCGGATGGCTTTGGTGATTGTTTGCCGAGTTCTGTTAACGGTATTTTTAAAAAAGATTCTACGCTCGGCACGGGCAACTTTATTGATGTGCAATTGAACCTTTCAGCAGGTGGTTCTTATACGTTAAGTTCGGATACAGTCAACGGATTTTATTTTAAGGGGAGTGGTTCTGCAGCGCCGGGTCTGCGCACCGTTCGCTTGCGTGGGTTTGGCAAACCCTTGGCTGCCGGTTCCAATGAGTTTCGCATCAAGTTTGGTGCGAGTACGTGTTTTTTAGTTGTTAATGTACTCAACAGTACTGCTACCGTAGCTTCGTTTTCGCTGGTGGGTGATCCTGCGGTTTGCGTGTCTGCGAGCGCTTCCGGTACATATAAAAAAGATGTAGCTCTTAATAGAACCAATACTTTAACGGTAAGTGTTAATGTAACCATACCTG
>JBKJKD010000045.1:0-11764 GCA_046597635.1 Ferruginibacter sp.
CAGCCATTGCTTTGTAAACGCTTCAGGCGTTTGGTTGAAGTGGGCCGATATTCTTTTGAGGTCTTGCTTTGTAAAAGTTGGTGTCATTTTTTTGCAGCAGTTGGCGCAGCTAAGACAGTCTACTTCTGCCCAAACTTCCGGCTCTATCAGCGGCGTAAGTTTATCAATACCCCGTGGAGGGTTTTTTTCTGTTTTGGTTAAAAAGCTGCGGAAAGATTTTCGGTAGTAGGACAATTTTTTTCTGAAGGAACGAAAATTTACGGGCAACATACAGTAGTGGTTAATGGAAAGTATTTAGGTTACGAAAATAATGTTTAATTATATTGTACAATCAACCAAAAAAATTAGTTAGCTAATATTATGTGGGAAGCGTATAAAAAGGGTTACAAGGGCTGGCTGCAATTAGAAAAATCTTTGGCCGATAATTCTGTGGAGGCCTACCTACATGATATTGAAAAACTCACAAGCTTCCTGGTTGATAACAAGGAAGTGAAAACTCCGGCAGACCTTACGCTAAAACACCTGGAAGCTTTTGTGCAATGGATTCATGAGTTGGGGATGACGGTGGCATCGCAGGCAAGGATTATATCTGGCCTCAGAAGCTTTTACAAATATTGCCAGGTAGAACAGTTGGTAACAGCCGACCCTACCCTGATGTTGGAAGCCCCGAAAACAACCCGCAAATTGCCAGATGTACTGACCTTTGAGGAAATAGAAAAAATCATTGCCAGCCTGGACCTTAGCAAGCCAGAAGGCGGCCGTAACAAAGCCATCTTTGAAACCATGTACAGTTGTGGCCTGCGGGTGAGCGAACTCGTGAACCTGCGCCTGAGTAATTTATTTTTAGATGTAGGTTTTATTAAAGTACTGGGCAAGGGCGATAAGGAAAGACTGGTACCCATCGGCAGCGATGCCATTAAATACATCCAGATTTACCGCAATAATATTCGAAACCATATAACCATACAACAGGGAGAGGAAGACATCGTTTTTTTAAACCGACGTGGTCACAGACTTACCAGGGTGATGATTTTTTTAATTTTAAAAGACTTAGTAAAGAAAGCATCGATTGAGAAAAATGTGTCGCCACATACTTTTCGACATTCCTTTGCCACACACCTGGTAGAGGGCGGTGCAGACTTGAGGGCCGTGCAGGAAATGCTGGGTCATGAAAGTATAACCACCACAGAAATATACACACACCTGGACCGGGAATTTCTTCGCAATACCTTGCATCAATTTCATCCGGCATTTAAATAAAAACATTTTTTGCCCACAGATTTAATCATTTTTTGCCCGCAGATTTACACAGGCTTTTTTCGCAGATTACCGCTGATTCTTTGCGCAAACTGAAACAGCTTCCTTTCATCTGCTTAATCTGCGGGATATTTTTTACCCGCAGAGTAAAGGGGTCTTTAATTCAGGAGAGGGATTAACTAAACAAGAATTCTATATCCTCTTGTGTAAGTTGTTTTACAAAACCTTCGTTGTTGCCAATGAGATTTTCACTTAATTCCTTTTTACTTTCCTGTAGCTGTATGATTTTTTCTTCAATGGTATCTTTGCAAATCATTTTATAGGCAAATACATTTTTTGTTTGTCCGATTCGGTGCGTGCGATCAATAGCCTGCTGCTGCACAGCGTTGTTCCACCAGGGATCGAATAGAAAAACATAATCTGCCGCAGTAAGGGTAAGCCCGGTATTGCCGGCCATGAGGCTAATTAAAAATACATTACAGGTATTTTCAGCGTCCTGAAAGTTAGTTACCATCTCGGCCCGTTTTTTAACCGGTGTACTGCCATCCAACTGGTAAAAGGATATCCCTTTTTTTTCGAATGTTTCCGCTAGCAAGTTGAGCATTTTAGTAAACTGCGAAAACACCAATACTTTATGATGACTGAGGCTGGCCAATTCATCCAGGAGCATTTCTGTTTTTACAGAATGGAAGGTGCTTTGCTCATCGGCAGGTAATAACAGGGGAGAATTGCAAACCTGTTTCAGCTTCATAATCCCCTGCAACACGGCGAGCTTACTTTTTTCCACTCCCTCTGTTTTAAGATTCAATAACAAGTTTCCCTTGATGCTCTCCTTGATGCTGTTGTACATATCTTTTTGCTCCATGCCCATGCTACACCACAAAATGGATTCTGTTTTATCCGGCAGGTCTTTGGCCACCTGTTCTTTTGTTCGCCGTAAAATAAAGGGAGCCGTCAATTTTTGCAGCATCAATATCCTTTCTTCATTTCGATCCCGGTCTATAGCATCGGCATATTCTTTCTTAAAAAATTCCTTGCTGCCAAACATACCTGGTAATAAAAATTCTAGCTGTGCATACAAATCAAATGTGTTATTCATGATGGGTGTGCCACTCAGGGCAACCCGATGCGTAACCTGCAACTGGTAAATGGCCCGGGTACTTTGCGCTGCCGGATTTTTTATATGATGGCTTTCATCAACAACTGCCACATCAAAATGCAGGGCGGAAAGTAGTTCGATGTCTGAACGCATGGTACCATAGCTAGTGATACTTACGTCTGTTTTGCCGGGCACCATGTTGGCAATATCCCGTGCTGCCCCATGGTGAATATAGGTGCGCAAGTGTGGGGCAAATTTGAGTATTTCTTGCTGCCAGTTGTATATCAGGGAAGAGGGACACACAATAAGGGCCACACCATCTTTTACCTGTTCCAGCCTGTCTGTAATAAAACAAATTGTTTGCAAGGTTTTACCCAAACCCATATCATCTGCCAGGCAGGCACCTGCATTTATTTCTGCCAATAGTTTCAACCATTCAAATCCCTTTTGCTGATAGGGTCTCAAACTGGCTTTAATTTTATTGGAGATCGGATATAGTACTTCGGCGGGGTCTTGCCATTGAGCCCAACTTTGCCACCAGTCTTGATGAATGGTTACTTTTAAAAAGGAATTGGTAGCTGCATTTTTTTGCTGGCTAATAGCCAACCATTGCGGAATAATTAGTTGTTGTTTATCTACCTTACTATGCTTTATGATGGTGCCATATTCATTCAGCCACTCTTCGTGCAACACTCCCAAAGAGCCATCCTTAAGCATCACGGCTTTTTGCCCGGCAGTGATCATTTTCTGCAGCTCTACCAGCGGAATTTTCTCTGTTCCAAATTGTAAAGAAAAATCTACCAACAAAGATTTCGTGTCCTTCTCCTTTACCTGCAACGCTGTAACGGGCTTGTGTGCCGAGTACCGAAAATGACTGAGCTGATTCATTCCAGCCAATTCTATATCCATTTCCAGCAGCTGGTGATAGACCTTTAAGAACCATTGCTTTTTTTGGGCTTCGGCAAAAGAAAGGTAATAATAGCCGTTGTACTGGCTCACAAAATTAGGATGCAAACTCTCCAGGTGTTTTTTAAAAGAAAGTTCGCTTTCCTTATCACGCTTAATTACAATAGCCCCGGCGTTGTTGGTTGTTTCAAAGGTTTCTTTCCAGGCACCTTCTACCACATAACCATCATACACCCACTGCGGCGTAAGCATCAAAAAAGAACCACTTATTTCGCTCAGTAAAACCCTCGGTTGTGGCGCTACCTCAATGCTGTTTAATTCGAATAGATTATTTCTTTGTACCTGGTAATTTTCCTCAAGCTTGCCCAGTATTTCTTTGGCAAATAAAGCAGCATCGGCGCTATACTTCAGGGGATTATCTTGCTCCAGCCACTGCAGGGTGTCCACATCTTTGTTAGACAGTATAAAATACTCATGCCGGTTTTGCAGCAGAAAGTGAAAACGACTAAAATCGCTTAGCGGATAGGCAGTATGGTTGATGTTTATAAAAACGCCTAATCGGAGGTTAGTTCCTTCCTGTGAAACTTCAAACTGCAGCAGGGGTTTGAATGGACTAAACGAGCAAACCGATGTAGTCAATTGATTATCGGAGGTGCCGGGCACCTGCTGGTACCATTTTACCAAGTGTGCAAAAGGTTTTAAAAATTCAAATTGCTCTTGCACAGAGCGGTTATAAGCTCGTTCAAAAAATGGCTGAAACAAAGCGCCGGATTTCTGTTGCTTAAATTTCTTTTTAATATTGTCTTTTATAACAGAGAGTCCGGCGTTGGTTAAATTATTGAGCGTGGCTTTGGCTTGTGCGGGAAGTACGTCGAAGTGTTTCCTGATGTCAATATTATTCAACTCCAGGATGTCATATTTTACCCCTTCAGCATCTTTATAAATTTCTATGAGGGCAAGAATATTTTCCGGGTCTTGTATACGGTGGGGAAAAAGGATGAGTGCAGTTTTGCTTTCTTTTCTTTTATCAGCCATAAAAACATTAAACTTAGAAGGCCAACCCAGGCCCGCCGGCACATCACAAGTTGTAACAATGCTGTGCTAAAGATGAGTAGGAACGTATTGCTACAAAATAAAATGAGATCAAAATAAAATTATTGCAGAAACAGGCCGCTGTTGTCAGACTCAGGCGCAACCTTGCTCACACGGCGGCGATAATTTTTAAACATACTCTGCCATTTAAGTTGCAACACACCTAGTATCCCCTCTTTTACAATACCCTTATTCATTTTACTGGCGCCGAGCGCTCTGTCAATAAAAGTGATGGGTACTTCTACAATCTTAAAACCGAGCTTCCAGGCTGCAAATTTCATTTCTATTTGGAAGGCGTAGCCCAGAAAACTAATTTGATTTAGATTGATCGTTTCCAGCACTTCTCTTTTGTAACAAACAAAACCAGCAGTAGGATCTTTGATGGGCATCCAGGTGATGATGCGGGTATAAAGCGAAGCACCTTTGGAAAGAAGAATGCGATTGGCCGGCCAGTTTACTACTGCACCCGTTTTTACATACCGGGATCCAACGGCAACATCTGCATTTTGCAGGGTCGCTTCATACAATCGATCCAGGTCTTTTGGGTTGTGAGAAAAGTCGGCATCCATTTCAAAAATGTGCGAGTATCCCCTTTTCAGGGCCCATTTAAATCCGTGAATATAGGCTGTGCCAAGCCCCAATTTACCCCTGCGTTCTTCGATAAATAACTGCCCCGGGTAGGTAGGAAAAAGAGATTTTACAATGCTGGCTGTACCATCAGGAGAGTTGTCTTCTATAATAAGAATATGAAACCCGGAGTTAAGACCGATAACAGCTGCGATGATTGCTTCAATGTTCTCCCTTTCGTTGTATGTTGGTATAATAACTAACTTATTCAATAGCGCACCTTGTTTGTTAGGTAAATTTATGACTAAAACTCAACCATAAACTTGTTTAAAATTAGCAGTTTTAAAACTATTTATTTCTTAACAAAGCTTTATTAAAAATTTCTGTAAGTTTCTTTTTTGTATGCATGGGAAATTCGCCTTTCATCATCCAGTCGTAATACTGCGGCTCATTTCTCAGAATGTCTACAACAGCCTTGCCTTTGTACTTGCCAAAATTGAAGACTTCTACCCCATTATCATCAAACACAAAACGGCGGGCATAGTCCACAATTTTTTCCTCTCCAATAACACTCAAAATAGAATCAATCGTATCACCAAGGTTTTGGTAGCGTTGCACCTGGGCTTCAAAAACCTCAATTGTTGCTTTGATATCTACCTCGGCACTATGCGCATTTTCCAGTTCTTTATCGCAAAAGAACTTGTAGGCGGCAGTTAACGTTCTTGGTTCCATTTGATAAAAAATGTGCTGCACATCTACCATTCGCCGGTCGCTGAGGTCCACTTCCATTTCAGCTCTTAAAAATTCTTCCATCAGGATGGGAATATCAAAACGGTTGCTGTTATAGCCGCCTAGGTCACAGTTTTCTAAAAACTGCTTAATCTCGTTACCAGCCTGCTTAAAAGTAGGCGCATCTTTCACCATTTCATCGGTTATACCGTGAATGTCGCTGGAAGCCTGGGGGATGGCCATTAGGGGGTTAATGATCTTTCTTTTAATGCTGCGTGTGCCGTCCGGCATCAGTTTCACAATGGCAATTTCTACGATTCTGTCGAGGGAGAGATTTACACCGGTTGTCTCCAAATCAATAAAGGCAATTGGGCGGGTTAGTTTTAACATAGAGTTACTGATTTTTGGTATGGTTTACGTTAATTGAAGCAAATTACCTTTAAATCAACGAATAAAGCAACAAAATTACTTGAATGGCGTTCTAAGGTTTAATACATTTTTAAAATAACTTTGCACCAATTAAATTGTACATACATGAAAAAAATCATTCCTATTGCAGCAATTCTTATCACGGTAATTGCCATGGCAAGTTGTGGTTCTAGCAGAAAATATGGTTGTCCTTCTGTGGCCCAACATTCTACCACCAATACCATAAAAGCATAATGAACTGGATAACGCTTTCAAATGTAGCAGATGTAGATGCCATTAAAACAGCCTCCTTTGCACAACCGCAGTTGATATTTAAACACAGTACCCGTTGTTCCATTAGCAGCATGGCCAAAAGCCGTTTGGAACGGGCGACCCCTGCAGCCAACACCGAGTTTCACTATCTGGACCTTATTGCCCACCGAAATATTTCGAATCTTATTGCAGATACTTTTGATGTGGCCCACGAGTCTCCACAGGTGCTGCTCATTAACAAGGGTGAATGTGTGTACGACGAAAGCCATGGCGGCATCAGCATGGATGAAATTGCCGAACAGGCCGATAGTATCAAATAATTAAAAAGCTCATTTTAAAATGAGCTTTTCTTTTTTAGGATAGATTTTGCAACATGTCCTGCGTCATTCGTGCCAGGTCATATTCAGGCTTCCAACCCCAATCTTTTTGTGCTATGGAATCATCTATACTCTGTGGCCAGCTGTTGGCAATGTCTTGCCGGTAGTCTGGCTCGTAGCTTATTTCAAATTCCGGTATATGCTGTTTGATTTCTGCAGCTATTTCTTTGGGCGAAAAACTCATACCCGATAAATTATAAGAGGTGCGAATATCTATTTTTGCAGCCGGGGCTTCCATTAGCTCTATGGTTGCACGAATAGCATCTGGCATATACATCATGGGCAAAAAAGTATCTTCTTTTAGAAAACAGTTGTATTTTTTTGCCTCCAATGCTTCCAGGTAAATTTCCACAGCATAATCGGTAGTGCCACCACCCGGTGCAGATTTGTAACTGATCAAGCCAGGATAACGAAGACTGCGCACATCTACCCCGTATTTATGAAAATAATAGTTGCACCAAAATTCTCCTGCATATTTAGAAATACCATAAACGGTGGTGGGCTCAATGATGGTTTTTTGTGGACAGTTTTGTTTGGGTGAAGTAGGACCAAATACCGCAATAGAAGAAGGCCAGTAAACCTTACTCATCTTTTCTTCTTTTGCAATGTCCAGCACGTTCAACAAACTTTGCATGTTGAGATGCCAGGCCAATGCGGGATTTTTTTCGCCGGTGGCAGATAAGATGGCGGCCAACAAATATATTTGAGTGATACCCTGGCGTATTACCTGCACATGCAGCATTTCTTTGTTCATCACATCCAGCGAAACATATGGACCCGTACCATGAAGCAAAGGATTTTCTTCCCTCAGGTCCGAGGCTACCACATTGGCATTACCATATATTTTACGCAGTGCCAGCGTAAGTTCTACACCAATTTGCCCTGATGCGCCAATTACCAGTATTTTTTCTTTAGCCATAAAAGTTTTTAAGTGTTAATCCCCGTTATTATTTAAGGCGGCAAAGATAGTTAAGACTTATGCATACTGTAAAATGCTGGATGATTATCTGGCGTTTGTTATTAATTGGATTGTGTACTTGATTCGCCAATACGTTGTCGCCCCTTAGGGCCTAAGGCTTTGTAGAAAAATAATGCTACGAATTGACCTGCTCCTAAGGAGCAATAGAAAACATTCTTTATTTGTTGCTACAAAGCTGATGCTTCTAAGGAGCAAATGCAAATTGTGTATTTGAATGCGCAACAAATTAATGCTAACAATTAACTGAGGGCCATTTATTTCTTTGATTTTTTAAGCATTCTAAAAGTCTATAGAACTATGAATTGAGTTTGCAAATGCTTTACAGCCCCGTAGGGGCTAAAGCTTTGTAGAAAAATAATGTTAGCGTTTGATTTGCTCCTTAGGAGCAATACATTTTTAAAATAGCCGATTCAAATTACTTCCCCTTTAAAATTTTTTCGATAGCCTTTAACTCATCCTTGCTAAAAGAAATATTGTTCAGACATTGTAAAGAATCTAATAATTGGGATGGTCTGCTGGCTCCTACCAGTACCGAAGTAATTCTATCATCCTTTAACAGCCAGGCAAGCGCCATTTGTGCCAGTGTTTGATTTCTCGTTTCTGCAAGCGCATTGAGCTGTGCTACCTTCTGAATAACATCGGGGGTTACATGCTCGCTTTTTAGAAATCCGTGTTCATTTGCAGCACGGGATGAATCCGGAATTCCTTTCAAATATTTATCCGTAAGAAGGCCCTGCGCCAATGGCGAGAAGGGAATACAACCTACTCCTTTTTCTTCTAAAACATCCAGCAAGTCATCCTCTACCCATCTGTCTAACATAGAATATTTGGGTTGATGAATGAGGCAGGGAGTTCCCAGGTCTTTTAAAATCTTGATGGCCTTTTTGGCCTCATCTGCCTGGTAATTCGATATGCCCACATACAATGCTTTACCACTTCTTACAATGCTATCCAGCGCCTGCATTGATTCTTCTAAAGGCGTATTGGGATCGGGACGGTGATGGTAAAAAATATCAACGTAATCCAGCTGCATTCTTTTTAGACTCTGATCGAGGCTGCTGATTAAATATTTTCTGCTACCCCATTCGCCATAAGGCCCCGGCCACATTAGGTAGCCGGCTTTGGAGGAAATGATGAGCTCATCCCGCAGGTTGCCGGAAAAATTTTCCTTCAGGATTTTGCCGAAATTTTCTTCGGCCGATCCGGGTGGTGGCCCATAATTATTGGCGAGATCAATATGCGTAATGCCATTATCAAAGGCTGTAAAAATAATATCCTTGCTGTTTTGAAAGTCATCTACAAAACCGAAATTGTGCCAGAGGCCTAAGGAAATTGCGGGCAACAGGAGGCCACTCTCACCGCAGCGGCGGTAAGGCATCTGTTGGTATCTTGACTCGTTGGGTGTATAAGACATAGTGTTTATTTTATTTTTATAAAAGTTGTGTATTGTGTTATGGTTTTACGGGTTTAATGTTTTATTTTTCTATTGTTTTATTGTTTTATTGTGGGCTAAAGCCCGGAAAAAGCTTTGGCAATCTTAGTCCCCTGGCTAAAGGCCAGGGCAATTCAAAAGGCCAGGTTAATTCAAAAGGCAAAGGCAATTCAAAAAGTCTGGGCGATTTTTATAGAAAGAACAAAGAACGCCTGTTTTTTGGGTTTTAGCTTACCAGCCCTTTTCAAAAAATTGAGCTCTAAATTCATTTACAAATAAACAATAGCTGTGCCATCATCTGTTTGCACCACATAAGTGCTAAGATCTAAGCCCATTGCAGACTTGTACAAAACAGCTGTATTTTCAGCTATCTCATCCACCGCATCTTCCCTGATGATGTTGATGGTACATCCACCAAAACCGCCTCCCATTACTCTTGCACCCAATACTGCAGGATTGTCCTTGACAGCATTCACCAAATAATCCAGTTCCTTGCAACTTACTTCATATTCTTTGCTAAGTCCCTCATGCGTTGCAAACATTTTTTTACCAAGAGCTACAATATCTCCTTTTTGCAAATCTTCGCATGCAGCAAGTAGGCGTTGAATTTCTTCTACTACAAATTTACATCTTGTAAATACGAGTTCATCTTTAGGCAACACATGCTCTTGCAGCATCTGAATATTTACATCTCTTAAACTATTCACCTGCGGGTGATGCTCTTTTACCCACGCAACCCCTTGCTCACATTGTTGCCTTCGGGTGTTATACTCGGTAGATGCTAAGGAGTGTTTAACGTTGCTGTTAAATAAAACCAGTTTAAAACCATCCAGTTTAATTGGCATGTATTCATATTCCAGCGAACGACAATCTAATTTTATTACATGATCCTTTTTGCCAAACATACTTGCAAACTGATCCATGATGCCACACATTACCCCTGCAAACTCATGTTCTGCCTGCTGAGCAATTTTTACCATTTCCATTTTCTCAATCCCAAGTGCAAACAATTCATTCAGGGCAAATACGGTGGCACATTCTACAGCAGCCGAGGACGAAAGACCGGCTCCCAACGGCACATCACCATCTATTACCAGGTTAAAGCCGGCAATTTTATGCCCCCTTTTTATGAGCTGATCTACTACCCCAAGAATGTAAGTAGCCCAGGTTTTTGTTGGCTGTAATGCAGTGACCGCAACCGTGTACGTTTCTTTAAAATCCACCGAATAAAGATGAATCTCGTTATCCGTTCTTTCGCCCACTGCTACATAAATCGCCTTGTCTATGGCGGCTGGCAATACAAATCCATCGTTGTAGTCGGTATGCTCCCCAATAATATTTATCCTGCCCGGAGAACGCACCAACAAGGGCACCTGGTTAAAAAGCTCCTTAAATTTTTTATCCAATGAAATCAACATACCCAAATTTTTTCGATGTTTTTTATAGATTATTTTACCAGGAATTGTTTGGAGATATTATCAAACTTAAGGATAATATCTTTTGACTTGCCATCACGCTCAAACACAGACTCCCAGGTACTGAGTGGTTCCCAAATGAAAGTTCCTTTTCCTCTTCCACCAGGTACTTCAAAGGCAATTTTATTCACTTCTTCTTTTAACTGCGAATACTCAACCACCACTAAATCTTTATTGTATCGGTGAGCCAGGTCTGTAAGGTTATCTCTGAGGTCATCTAAAGTGCCATGCCATTTTGGGTAATAAGATTCGCCTATCACGTCAAAGTGCACTCCCCGTTTCACCATGTTATCTATAAAAAATACAGACTCATGATTTTGGCCACCCAGTGCCACATGCAGCATCATCACTGTTTCCGGAGCAACGGCTTTTACTGCCGCAGTTCCTGCATTGAGTAGCTGTGCCAAACCATCAGGATTTGCAATGCTCCCCTCGGGCCACACAATGCCATGGTTTATTTCATTACCTACCTGTACCATGTCTGGCAGAGTGCCCTGGTCTTTTAGTTCTTGCATTACCTTTTTGGTGTAATCATACAAGGCCTGTTTTAAATCGGGGAAAGATAAGTTACGCCAGGCAGCAGGTTTGTATTGTTTGCCGGGGTCTGCCCAGTAATCACTGTAATGAAAATCAAGCAACAATTTCATGCCAGCGGCTTTCACTCTTTTAGCCATTTTTAGGGTATTGGCTAAATCACAAAAGCCAAGCTTAGGGGAATAACCACTGTCCGTAGATGGATCGTTGAAAATGCGCAGGCGTATATAATTAATGCCATGATCTTTTAATATGAGGATTGCATCCTTTTCAACTCCTTTATCAGAAAATTTTATTCCTTTGATTTCGAGCTCCGGCAAAAAAGAAATATCGGCGCCCAGTATTTTATCTACCGTTCTGCTTTTGGCTGCTTCGCCTTTTAATTCATATTTATTATCAATACTAACGTGTGCAACATTTATAGGCGATACGGTGACAATATCTGTTGAACCTTTCCACAGCCCGGTAGCAGCTGCATCAAAACTAATCATACCCGGCGTAGTACCTGCCTGCACAATTACCTGACACTTGCCATTAAACAATGCTCTCTGCCACATGCCATCCACACATTTATCCGGCTCATGACTGCTGGGGTCGCCATTGCCTACGCCGATAATTTTGCCCGGGCCTTTTATA
>JBKJKD010000187.1:0-24038 GCA_046597635.1 Ferruginibacter sp.
ATATTTTTTGCTGAAAGCAAAAGGAGAAGATTGGTATCAACAAAAATTTATTCCATTCGTTTCTCCCATTACCTTAATCGCCTTGCTGTTTACCATCGTGGTGATGTTTAGTTTAAAGGGAGAACTGATTGTGCAGATACCGTTGGATGTAATTAGAATTGCTATTCCATTGGTTTTATATTTTGCCATCATGTTTGTAGTGAGTTTTTTTATTGGCAAAAAAATGGGTGCTGATTATTCTACCAATGCTTCTATTGCATTTACGGCAGCCGGTAATAATTTTGAGCTGGCTATTGCAGTGGCCATTGGGGTATTCGGTATTAACAGTGGTCAGGCTTTTGCCGGAGTTATTGGCCCTTTGGTGGAAGTGCCAGCACTCATTGCGCTTGTAAATGTTGCATTTTGGTTTCGTAAGAAATATTATAGCAAGCAAACATCCATTGTCTAAATACTTAATACTAAAATCTAAACACTTTAATAATGCATAAAAAGAAACTCCTTTTCGTTTGTATAGAAAACAGCAATCGCTCGCAAATGAGCCAGGCTTTTGCCAAAATTCATGGCGGCGAAAATGTAGAGGCCTATAGCGCAGGAAGCAACCCGAGCGGTATTGTGAATCCCAAAGCCATTGCTGCCATGAAAGAACTGGGTTACGATCTCAGCACGCACGATAGCAAAAGCCTGGATGAGGTAAAAGCTTTTGCACCCTTTGATGCCGTGGTTACTATGGGTTGCGGGGATGCCTGCCCCTGGATGCCGGCTAAAAAGTTTGTGGATTGGGTAATACCGGATCCCAAGCATATGGAGCCAAGGGAGTTTAATGGGGTGAGAGATTTTATTGAAGAGAAGGTGAAGGAATTATTAAAGGGGATATTAGATGAAAGTGCCATCTGGATGCTGTGTTTTTATGGCGCTTATTAATTAATGAAATTAAAAGTGGATGCATCATCATTTATTTTAGCAAAGAGAATGAATACTAAATTGATATCACAAAAAGATCGCTACATGCTGGTAGAAAGGATAGTTATAGGCGTTTAAAAAATTTTAGCTAAGCGTTCACCTGCAGTAGAAAAAATACAAAGATGTGTAATAATTATTATGCTGGAAATTTATTTCAGAATAGATTAAATAAGCTTTTAAGAATATTACAATCGACGTGTGATTTAACCTTGTAAGCCCGAGGATATAGTGTTTGTTATGCCATACCGCTAATCTCTATTTAATTCATATAGCAATTTCAATTTTTCAAATTGTTGGTCAATAGTCATTTCTTTGTTGTAAACTTTAATACTGCATACAAGATCATGATGTCTTGCCAATAGCCGGTAAAAATCACCTGATGCATCTCGAACTTTTAAAATAACGAACCCAACCTTTTCAGATTCTTCAAGTTTTGTCAGCATTATTGTCTCTATATTATCAAGTTGTCTGATTGCCCAGTGATAGTATTGCTCAGTTGTTTCAAAATCTGTTTGCAATGAAGTATAAAACGGCAAGCTGCTCGCTTTAAGAAACTCAATCTCAAATCTGGTCGAACTTGTGTCAAAAAAAATAAGTTTCCCATTTGCTTTACGTTTGGTGGCCATTTGCCAGCTACAAGGCATTTTAATGTCTTTCCAAATGGCTTGAAAAGTATGTTCCACACTGTCAAGAGTCGGGTACTTAATTTGGCTCTTAGCATCTACAGCCAGGAAGAATGAACATATAATTATAAGATTGCATCGCTTCATGAAAGTCTGTTAAGTGGTTTACAACGTCCGGGGTGGCGCAATTTTAGTATTTAAATAGGTTCTAGCCCCTGTGACAAAAAATTTAAAGAATCGGTTTTAATCTAAATTGAAATTACAAATAATAAACGGTCAAGCCATACAAAAAAGTATACTTTACAACATTGGTACAAAAAATTAGTTGACTTTCAAGTTCCATATGCACAATTTTTTGTATAAATCTTTTTAGGAGCAGGACAAACAAAGGCTTTGTAAACAAACAAACCAATAAAAAAACCTTCATTAGTTAAATGCGTAATTTATGAAGAGTGAAAAATTTGTCGAATATCCCTTACAACTAAAACTGCTTGATAGTTGTGAGATAATCAAGTTTAGTTTATTTGTAATAAATTTTATCGTTATTTGAAAAAGGACAGTTAGCATCTATATTGAACCGGTCTACCAAAATTTTCAATTGGCCAATCGAGGGATTGCGTAGATTATTTTCATATTGGCTATAATTTCCTTGAGTGGTAAATAACAGGTCAGCCATATCCTCTTGGCTTAAATTATTTGATTTTCTGATATAATTCAATTTCTGTCCCAAATTCATATGGTAGGTTATTTTATTGCCAAACTAAATGTAGATATTTCAAATATAAATAGTTTTAGCTAAAATTGTTTTTGAGATTTGTTTTCAATTCGAAAATACAAACTAATGAAATTAATTGCTT
The DNA here is from genome assembly GCA_046597635.1 of Ferruginibacter sp. Taxonomy (GTDB): domain Bacteria; phylum Bacteroidota; class Bacteroidia; order Chitinophagales; family Chitinophagaceae; genus Ferruginibacter. Next base: position 2,441 of record JBKJKD010000187.1, read on the forward strand.
GGTTATTGTCTTTAATCATCTTTGCTCTAGCTTGCAAAGATCGTGAACAAAAACTACCAATATTAAACTTGCCAAATGAGGGTGTTCTAAAAATTATTGATTCCCTTCAACTTGATTTAGATTCTTTGACAATCCCAAACTCTGAAAATATTTATTTGGTTGATTCATTTATATATATATGTAATGTAGACGGAAATTTAATTACAAAAATTGAAATGAATACGAATCATATTACACACACAGTTTTAAACTTCCAGAGATTTGGAAAAATACAGAAACTTTCAGCCATTTGGATTCACAATACGAAAATTTATGGTGTACACACTAAATTTAGAAAGGGATTTATTTTCAATAAAAATGGGATTTTAATAGATAGTTTTCAACTTGCTAAAACAAAAGATACAAATCATGGGAATATTATTACAGATAACCCTCTGGTATCAACTTCCCAACCGCTGCTTGTAAAAGATAGTGTTGTGCATTCACTTGGGTATGCATTAATGGAGGGTAATTCTATTCATGATAATTTAAGGTTTGTGTTGTGCGTAGGTGCACAAAAGGGAAAAAAATTCTATGTGAATTACCCCAAAAAGTACAATGGAAAAAATTGGGGAGGAACATATTTAAGAATGGTTTATGGAACAAACGTGGGTGATAGCCAGATGGTAATTTCTTTCCCAGCCTCTAATGAATTAGCAGTTTTTAGTGCACGAACAAATACTACCAGTTATATTAATTGTTTTCCAAACATAGACAGTGTAGTTGCTCCAGTTGGTGAAATGAATGAATTAAATAAAAAACAAATTGATATTGCAAAACATTTTTTTAGGCAATATAGTTTTCAAGCTATCATTTTTGATAAGTATCGAAATATCTTTTACCGAATTCTTTTTAAGCCGATTCCAAGAGAAAATAAAACTGGAAACAGTATTGGAAACCTAGCCAAGCAAATACTAGTTTATGATACCAAATTCAAATACTTGGGTTTTACTCAAATTGAGGGAAGCTTATACTCAAACACTACATATTTAGTTCATCCAAAAGGATTATTAATTCAGAAATTAAGAAATAATGACGAAGAACACATTTTTTTTGACCTATTCGCTTTTGATAATAGTGCTTCTCGGGGCTTGCAAATCAAAAGATGATTTAGAAAGTTTAAAAGTATTTAAACAGTTAGGTGGATTAAAAGACAAAGACAATGTCTATATAATTCCTGGTAGTGGTTGCACAGGTTGTATTTCAGAAATCGAAACATATGCGATAAATAACTTAAGCGATTCTAATAAATACTTTTTATTTACTAAAATTAAATCTCTTAAATTATTTAGAAATAGATTTGGTGTCGATTTTATAAATCATAATAATATCATCTTAGACACTGCTAACCTTTTTAAGTATCCAAATACTTACGACGATATTTACCCTTTGTTAGTATCTAATGTAAACGGCAGGCTAAAAGTAAAAAAATCTTTTAAACCATAATACTAGTTATGACACCAAATCAAATATTGGTATTCTTGTTGCTAATTTTTCAAGCGGTGAATGTACAGGCTCAGGTGTATAAAGATTCTAGTTCCATTAAATTTAGTTTAGATACAGCACTAAATAAAGAAATTAACAACATTAAAGTGCAAATAGCACAAGGCGATAGAATATCAAAAGCTAGCTTAAATGAATATATAAAATTGAAAGCTGGTGCTGAATTTTCTGTGGATTTTATCAATTCAAATTTAATGATCAGCGGGTTTAGGCACCTTAAAATCTTTTCGGATACCAACATACTTCTTGGTGCAACTAGCTTAGCGGCAGTAGTCGTAAAATCTAAAAAAAAAATAGTATCAGAAAATACACAAGGCTTTGATTATTTTCCGCAGAATGATAGTTTATTGTTGGAAAAAACAATTTTAATGGGGTTGCAAAGATTACCTTTTATCAATGGATACAATGATCAGGCAGTTCCAAAATATCGCCAAGACGGGAAAATTTTATTTACAATAAATGGAAGGCAACGCCAAGGGATTGAAAATAATTGGGCATCAATATTAGGTAGTATAAAAGGTAAGGATGTCTATAAAGTTGAGTTGATAGAAGATATCCCAATACAAATCAAGAACCAAGGCTATTCTGCTATATTGAATATCCTGACACTTGAAGAAAATATTTACGGTAATAGTTTTAATGCAATATTATTTTATGACCAACGGAATAACACAAATCCATCTGCATCTGCCACGTTTTTACGTAAGCGATTTGATGTATCCTTGAATGCTGGTAGAGAAGAAGATAACCAAAATGGCGTTAGAAAAACTGAAGTGATAACTTCTGATATTTTACTATCCGCTTTAGTAATAAAATCCAAATACATATTTGAAACTAAGTATAGCGATATTGATATTGGATTTAGAAAAGATAGCTTGAGAGATTTTGGACTAAACATATCAGGTCACTCTACAGAGTATAGCACTAAGTATACTCCTACTTATCAATATGGCATAAATGTAATTGGCATTACGGATAAACTTAGCAAACAAAATTTGAGAAATAATTTCAGTTATGTATTCAGAAAAAAGAAGGGACTCACATTCAGTATAATTGCTTCTGCAAACTATGCACAAGAAACTAAAGGTACTAATCTAGCATATTACGTTCCAAAGAAAACGGACAGCAATGCGATACGCACCACCTCTAATGAATTTTATTGGGTAACGGAGTATAATCGACTAGATGTTCGAAGTCAAAAACACCCAAAGGAAGTAGGAATTAAGATCTATAATAAAGTCCTCACACAAGATTTTAGAAGGTATAATATTAATATTAACAGCAATGAACTTGCTCAATTGGTATACAATAAAACAGATAGTTTCACCACAAATCAATACTCAATTCGCCCTTATGTAAAATGGGCAAATAATATTTCTAAAACAAAACGGATAAATATTTCATTTTCTCCTGAATTATTTGTCTTAAAAAATAGTAGCGTTACTTTAAAAACATTTTTTGTGCCTAGTTTGGCAATCGGGTACAGAAAAATTTTAAATAATAAAAATTCCTTTCGATACAGTTTTACAATGGAATTGTTAAAACCTAATGTAGATTACCTATCAAATGTTCAAGTATTTAACGACCCCCAGCAGCAGCGGGTCGGGAATGTTACGTTAAAACCAAGTAAATATTTTAATGCAGGCGTTGAATGGGTAAGGCGAAAAAAGGCAACATTTTCTTATGGGCTTAATATTGCATATAATTTTGACCAATATGATTTTTTTAGAATGGTGAATTCCAATACAAGCATAATACAAATTTTTGCAAACAACGGCTTAGAGTCATATAGGTTCTCAAATTCAATCAATTATCAAAGGCAAATATTAAAAAGTTTATGGCTTGACCTTACCGGAAGTGCGTACATAAATCAGAATAGGAATAAGTTATTTAACACAGAGTTTAATAGAATTACTTTTTATAATCAATCTAATTTACGCCTTGAAATTGGCAAGAACATAGGTTCTTTATCATTTCGATTATTTTATAACGCAAACCCCACAAGTGGTCAAGGTTATACACAAGGAACCAGGATGTATGGATTGTCTTATGCCAATCAACTTTTCAAGAAAAAAGTTGCGATTACGGTTGTAGCAGATCAATTTTTCTTAAAAAATAGAACTAGATTGAACTTTACCAAGTCAGAAGAATTTGAAGTATTTACAAATACTATAGAACCTTATCGCCTATTAAAAATAAGACTTGCGTATAGATTTTCTGATATAAAAATTTCTAAAATTGCGACCAAAAAGATAACTGAAATTTCTGGCGAAGAGCCACGTTTAAAATAACTAAGCAACTTAATTGGTATTTATATAAATTATTTCAAATAGTAATTTTTTAATTGCATAAGCTCTACTAATTTGTTAATTATTATTTAAACAATTATTTTTTATCGAAAAAACAAAAAAATTATGAAAAAAATGTTATCAATTTTTATGTTGGCATTTGTCGTTATTGGCACTGCAATTCCAACAAGTGCGGGTTGCCCTCAGGGCAATACTGCTTGCACAGGTCTTTGTGTCGCTGTTTATGGTTCCGGTGGCTCTATTGACCATTATGTTTGCAGCACAGGCGCAACATCTGCAGAAAAGAATTGTACACAATCCGATGAGGAACTACCATATTAAACAAGGAGTGAATCTGACTGTGTCTGTAGCCTATTCATTTAATGGTTCTATATTCAATTTTAGGCTAATTGGAGTTAGGTTCATAAAGAAGCAATCTATAAAGGAATAACCTACATGTATAATAAAATGTCAATTCATTTTTGAGTTGACATTTTATTATAAATTTACTCCATACAAATTTATTCATTCGAGCTATAAGGCGCAACTTACTCATAAACATAGACATGAAATAGACTGAGTCACTATAGTTTGGAAGTTTATTTATTTCCATTTTTTTCATCAGTCAGGCGCTGCCAAAAATATTATATTTGGTGCTATATACTAAGCCAGCCCCTTCTTATAGTGGAGATTGATCAAATTTAGCCCTTCAGAATGGCTCAGAGCGATATTTGTCCTATCCACACCCTAACCGCAGAGCAAATATTTATTATTGATAGAAAATATTCTTTTTACTCAAACTTTTGCAGCAAGGTGGGTTAAATATTTATCTGTTGTTTTTCTACGTTAAGTTATTCGCTTGCTCATTTCTGCAGATTTCATGCCTCAACTGCAGGGCAATACTTTTATCATGCTTGGGCGGCGGTTTCAATCTCTTTTAAAAAAGCAAACTAGTCACAACCCTATTTTAACTTTGCGAAATTTCCATTTTACCGTAAACTATTTACCTTTGCCCTCTTGAGAAGAATAGCAGTCATATTATTATTCCTTGTGTACGGCTCTGCAAGTGTGGGTGCTACGGTGCATCTGCACTATTGTATGAACGAACTGAGTGGATGGAGTTTGGCCAGCCATGAAGATAAAAAATGTGGTAAATGCGGCATGAAGCGTACCAGCAAGGATGGCTGCTGTAAAGATGAGCAAAAGCATTTTAAGCTAAACACAGATCATCAGAAAGCAGATGTGGCCGAGTTTCTAAATTTGCTTTCAGCACCGGCTGAATTCTTTCATAGTAGCTTATTTCCTGCACCCATTTATTTAAAAATTGCGGAAAGCTTCCCGATAACACATGCGCCACCCGAGCCCTCCGCTCAGCGCTTGCATGTACTCTACAACGTTTTCCTCATTTGATTGATAGTATGTTCTTGTTAACCGTGCAGTTTTGTGTCGGTTATGGGCGTGTGAATGCAGCCCACTCATTTCTATTACAGTAAAATATCATCAAATGAAATCAATTCTTATAATGGCTGTGCTGTTAGTAACTGCCACCGCCTCCAAGGCACAAATTAAAAATGCTCAAACAGCTACGGTAAAAGTGTATGGCAACTGCGGCATGTGCGAAGCCAGCATTGAAAAAGCCGGTAGCAAAGCAAAAATTTCCAAAACAGATTGGAACGAGGAAACCGGTATGGCTGTTATCACTTTCAACGCTAAGAAAACGTCGCTTGATGCAGTGTTGAAAGACATTGCACTCGTAGGTTATGATAACGGCAACTACCAGGCACCTGCTGAAGTGTACAATAAGCTTCATGGTTGCTGCAAATATGAGCGGGACGAAAAAACGACCGCCCCACCTGCTAAGGCAAATTTGTAGGCCGGCAGTTTACCTCATCGCAGTATTATTTACTCAATTAGCAACCTGCACTTTACCGTGCCCCGGTTCACAATTTTCGGTATGGTAATGCAGTAGAAAAGTTTCAACAATTTAAAAATTAAACAATGAAAAAGATATTCTTAAGCCTGCTGGTCATCATCAGTTCTTTGATGGCCGAGGCGCAAATAACAAAAGCAGAATTAACGGCCACTGGCCTCACCTGTTCCATGTGCTCCAGGGCTACTTACAAGCAATTGACCAGTATACCAGAAGTGGAGAAGGTAGAAACAGATTTGAATAAAACAGCCTTCATCCTGCATTTTAAAAAGGGCAGTAAGGTAAATGTGGGTGACCTGAAATCGAAAGTAGAAGCAGCAGGATTTTCTGTAGGAGAACTACTGGTAGTATTCAATTTTAAAAATCAACCAGTAGCCAACAACGGTTCTTTTACCCAAGACAACATTACCTACACTTTTATGGATTCAAAAAATGAAGTGTTGACAGGCGATGTGAAAGTAAAGGTGCTGGATAAAGGTTTTGTGGTGGATAAGGAGTATAAAAAACTTTTGAAAAAAACCAGTCAATACCCGGGTTATGCGAGTACAAACAACAATGCTTATCATATTAAAACACTGTAATCATGAAAGCAATGTTTTTAACCGCAGCCATTTTCTTTTCGGTGGCCGCCCCTGCACAGGAGCTTTTTGTATTTACAGAGCCGGCTAGTAATATGGCGTCCAACTCTGTGGGAGTAAGGGATATGAATGCTTTCATGTTTGAAAAGGATGGTTCCCTTAATTATCACAACATGCCGGAACTGATGTGGGGCATTAATAAAAACTGGATGGTACACGCCCAGGCGTTCATCAGCAACCGGCAAGGCGGTGGTTTACTTGCAGAAGGTGGAAGTTTCTATGCCAAGTATCGTTTTTTGAGTAAGGATGATTTACAAAGCCATTTCAGGATGGCTGCCTATGGACGATACAGTATCAATAAGGCAGACATACACCAGCAGGAACTAGAAACCATGGGCCACAATACTGGTTACGAGCTAGGCGTAATAGCCACACAACTCTTGCACAAGGTTGCTATTAGTAGTTCGGTGAGTTATGAGCGGGCACTGGACAATATGCCCGACTACAAATTTCCTGCAACAGAGAGCAACAGTGCTATAAATTATACATTGTCTGCCGGTAAATTAATGCTGCCAAAAAAGTATACCAGTTTCAATCAAACCAATGTAAACCTGATGGTGGAATTGCTTGGGCAGCGGCTAAACGGAAATGGTCTTTCCTATCTGGATATAGCACCGTCTGTTCAATTTATTATTCGCAGCCAGGCAAGAGTGGATATTGGTTACCGCCGTCAAATTTATAGCGATATGGTGCGAACCGCACCCAATGGTATAGTGCTAAAGCTGGAGTATAGTTTTTTTAATGTGTTTTAGAAAGCAGTAATAATGCGGATGAAGTGTATGATGAAACATCCTAACGGCGCTGATAATTTAACAGTCAGTCGAACTTAACAAAAAAATCCCCGAAATATTTCCGGGGATTTTTTGTTGAGCCAATTACTAATTTCTACTACTTATTTTTGAAAGCAGTCTGAGTATTTCGAGGTACAACCATACCATGGTTACCATCAGTCCAAAAGCGCCATACCATTCCATATATTTTGGGGCACCCATTTCAGCACCTTTTTCAATCATATCAAAATCGAGAATGAGATTTAATGCCGCAATGGCCACCACAAAAAGTGAAAAGCCAATACCCATTACACTTCCTTCATGTAAGAAAGGCATATTATCAAAACCAAAGGCCCGGAGTATCATCACCAGTACATAAAACAAGGCGATGCCAACGGTTGCCGAGATGATGACTGATTTGAATTTTTCGGTAGCCTTTATAATTCTAAAACTAAACAGCAGGTACATGGCGGCCGCTACACCAAAAGTGAGGCCTACTGCATTGATGATAATGTTTGGTGCCGTCTCTGCAAATACAGTATTGTACATAGATGAGATGGCCCCAATGAATAGTCCTTGCAACAATGCGTAAAGTGGGGCAAGCCAGGGAGACCACATAGGTTTAAAGGCCAGGGTGATGGCAATTGCCAGGCCACCGAGCGCTCCCGTCCACAGCAGGGTAGTTACGTTTCCTCCTTCGGCATATTGCTTCCAGGAATAAAACGAAGAACCCAGTACCATGATGAAAAGAAAGCCAAACTTCTGTAAAGTGCCTTTTACGGTCATTGCATTTTCAGGCAGTACCAGTTCATCTAAAACTGTACTGCGAAATTTATTTTCTCCCAAGGTGGGATTGCCAGATTTGAAGAGTGCCATGCTTTCGTTATTTAGTTATTTAAAAGTAAGAAAAATTGTTGACCATTATTAAGATGCTGACGGGGATCAATGAACTGTGTTGGGTAAAAGAGATATTATTAACAAATCCTACAACAGAGTCCAAACACATCTTAAAAAAGTACTTGCCTCAAGCCCTGCCCATGGGTAGAATGCTTTTGCTAAGGGGGTTTTTTCTTTACCTTTGCGGCATGGAACAACTGCTACAAAAAATAGAGCAATACAAAAACGAGATCAACGAACAAAAGGCGGCAACGAAAGATGAGGTGGAAGCATTTCGTATAAAATACCTGGGTACAAAAGGCCTGTTGAAATCCATCATGGGAGAAATGAAGGAAGTGGCTGTAGATAAAAAAAGGGAAGCGGGTCAGTTGTTGAACGAGTTTAAAATTTTTGTAGAGGAAAAATTTGAATCTCTGAAAGGAGCCTCCGGGGAATCTGCGGCAGTAAGCACAGCACAAATAGACCTTACATTGCCGGGATCTTCTGATTCCATCGGCGCCCGTCATCCCATCAGCATCATTCAAAATAAGATCATATCTATTTTTCACCGCTTGGGTTTTTCCGTTGCCGAAGGGCCGGAGATAGAAGACGACTGGCACAACTTTTCTGCACTTAACCTGCCAGAAAATCACCCGGCAAGAGATATGCAGGATACTTTTTATGTACTTAAAAACCCGGATTGGTTGCTCCGCACACATACAAGTAACGTGCAGATCAGGGAGATGGAAAAAGGTAAATTGCCGTTGCGTATTATTTGCCCGGGCAGGGTTTACAGGAATGAAACCATTAGTGCAAGGGCACATTGCTTCTTTAACCAGGTAGAGGGTTTGTATATAGCAGAAAATGTTTCTTTCGCCGATCTCAAACAAACACTTTACTTTTTTGTGCAGGAGCTGTTTGGCAGCGATGTAAAAATACGTTTCCGCCCTTCATATTTTCCTTTTACAGAGCCAAGCGCCGAAATGGATATCAGTTGCCTTATTTGCGGAGGCACCGGTTGCAGCGTTTGTAAAAAAACGGGCTGGGTAGAAATTCTCGGCTGCGGTATGGTGCATCCAAAAGTATTGGAGAATTGCGGTATAGATAGTAATAAGTACACAGGTTTCGCTTTTGGGATGGGTGTAGAAAGAATTGCCATGTTGAGCTACCAGATAAAGGATTTACGTCTTTTCAGCGAAAATGATGTACGTTTTCTCAAACAGTTTACTGCCGTTACCTAACGGTATCCGGTAGGCCGGTTTAACTGGGATTTATTTAAATTTCAGTTTGAAATGTATAGATCAACTCATTGTTTTAAGCATGTTTGGCATCATAATTGAAAATTTAAGGGAAACCTTAAATTACTCACATGAAAAAATTCTCCTTAGCGCTCGGTATAATATCTGCCTTGCTGTTAATCGGCTCCTGTTCTGTTTCAAAGGAAGCCCGCTCTTACAAAAACAACATCGATGGAAAGTGGCAGTTGCAAACCCTGGTATCCGAAGGCATAGCAGGCAACACGAAGACAACTATTTTGAACGAAGCAGACATTAGTTGTTTTATAGGTAGTAACTGGACGTTCAACCGCAATAACAGCTTGGGAACGTACACGATCTCGCAAAATGCAGGACAATGTGCTGCAGTTACCCGCAATTTTCGCTGGTCTATTTACGAGTCTAAAGGTCAACCTGCCCTTTTTCAATTTAAAAAGCTGGATGATAAGTACAAAGAAGTAAATGAGGGCAATGCAGGTTACCGTTTTACCATTGTGCAGTCCAATGAAACAAATATGCAATTGCGCAACGATGTTACATTCGAAGGCAAGCAGGCATCTTTCATTTATAATTTCACCAGGAACTAATTTTAAAAAACACCCAAAATTTAATACGATGAAAAATATATTCACAAGAACTTTTTTACTGGCAGCAGGTATATCTGTGTTTGCAACCAGTTGCGACAGTACACGTAGAATGAGTAAGCAAGACAAAGGTGTAGCAGTAGGTGCCGGTGCTGGTGCAGTTATAGGTGGTATTATCGGTAATAATGTTGGCAATAAAAATAACACGGCACTGGGAGCAATTATTGGTGCAGCCGTAGGTGGAGTTGCCGGAGGTATTATTGGCAACAAAATGGACAGGCAGGCAGAAAAAATAAAAACTGAAATTCCTGGTGCTAAAGTGGAGCGTATAGGGGAAGGTATTAGGGTAACTTTTGATGAGGCCAATCCGGATGGATCGAAGGCAGGGGTTTATTTTGCAACAAACAAATATGATATCAACGCTAATTCTAAACTTGCTTTAGATAAAATGGTTAAGATCTTCAACGAATATCCTGAAACCAATTTATTGATAGAAGGCCATACCGATGATGTAGGAAAAGATACTTATAACTATGGATTGTCACAGCGCCGTGCAGAAGCTGTAGCCAATTATTTGCGTACTACCAGCATTGCCTCAGACCGGCTAATTACTAAATGGTATGGCGAAACACAGCCTATCAGCACCAATACGGATGCTGCTTCAAGAGCCCTTAACCGCAGGGTAGAATTTGTAATAACTGCCAATGAAAAAATGAAGGCAGAAGCAAAAGCAGAAGCTGGTACTAATCAATAAAGTTTTTTAAATATTGCAGCTGCCATGTTATTTGGTTTTTAGAAATGAGTCTAAAAATTACAAATAGCATGGCAGTCTTTTTTTGACACGCTTTGGGGCAATGCAAAATTCTCACTCTCGTAAAATATACCTTATTTTGGGCCATGATTAAAAAGGTATGTATTGTAGGGGCGGGTACCATGGGCAGTGGCATTGCGCTGGCTGCAGCACAGGGGGCATTTAAGGTTATTTTATGCGACATCAATGCGGATGTAATAAATGCCGCTAAACTGGGTATCGAAAAGAATCTTGATTTTCTTTTAAACAAACAAAAAATAGATACGACCGAGAAAGAACAGATTTGGAAAGGAATTAATTTTACATCTACCATAGAGGACTGCCATGCTGACCTCGTGATTGAAGCTATAGTAGAAAGGTTAGACGTTAAGACCGAACTACTAACGCAGCTTGCAGCGATCAATAGAGCAGATACCATACTTGCAAGTAATACCTCTTCACTTTCAATAAATGCATTGCAGAAAAATATACCGTTGCCCGGCAGGGTAGCTGGCCTTCATTTTTTTAATCCTGCACATGTTATGAAACTGGTAGAAGTTGTAAAGGGAAAACTTACTCATGATAGTACTACCCACGCATTGATGGAGTTTTGCAAGCAGCTAAATAAGGTACCCGTGTTGTGCAAAGATGCACCCGGTTTTATTGTAAACAGGGTAGCACGACATTACTATTTAGAAGCAATGCAGTTGGCAGAAAATCAACATTCATCTATAGAAGACATTGATGCAGCTATGGAAGCTGCTGGCTTCAAAATGGGGCCATTTAAACTTATGGATATGATTGGGATGGATGTGAACCTGGCAGTTTCCACTTCATTGTACGAGGCATTTGACAATGCCGAAAGATTTAAACCATCCGCTTTGCAAATAGATAAAGTTGCTAAGAAAGAACTGGGCAGAAAAACAGGTAAGGGATTTTACAACTACAACGCATAACCGCTTTCAAAATAAAACAACATGATATTAGTTACAGGCGGTGCTGGTTTATTAGGTACCGCACTCATAGATGCGCTACTAAAGCAAGGAAAGCAGGTAAAAGCTATTTATAATAAAACACCCTTAAAAAATTATTACAACACCGCTTTACAACAGGTACAATGCGACATATTGGATGTAATGGCGCTGGAAGAAGTAATGGACGGCGTAACCCAGGTTTACCATTGTGCAGGCCTTGTTTCCTTTGAGCGCAACGATGCCCAGCGTCTGTATAAAATAAATGTAGAAGGTACTTCCAACGTGGTGAATGCAGCCCTGCATGCCGGTGTAAAAAAAATGCTGCACGTAAGCTCTGTTGCTGCCCTTGGAAGAATCAGGGAGGGTGAAGCCATTCACGAAAAAATGAACTGGACGCCAGAAACAAGCAACAGCAAATATGGCGAAAGCAAATATCTGGGCGAGATGGAAGTGTGGCGGGGCATTGCCGAAGGCATGGACGCTGTGATTGTAAATCCCTCCATTATTTTAGGTTCCGGAGACTGGGACAACGGATCTACCGCTATTTTCAAATCGGTGTACAAAGAGTTTCCCTGGTATACCAACGGCACTACTGGTTTTGTAGATGTGCGGGATGTGGTGTCTATCATGCTGGCCCTCATGGAAGCTCCCATAACCGCAGAACGATTTATTGTGAGCGCTGATAACGCAAGCTACCGGCAATTGTTTAATATGATAGCCGATGCTTTTCAAAAGCGGAGACCCTATAAAGAAGTTACACCGTTTCTGGCCACACTCGTGAGCAATTTTGAAGCGGTGAAGAGCGTTGTAACGGGTAAGAAGCCACTTATTACCAAAGAAACTGCGCTTACAGCACAGGCTAAAGTAGTGTTTGATAATAGCAAACTATTCCGATTTTTACCCGGCTTTAGCTACCTGGCTTTACAGCAAACCATTACAGACACTTGTACCCTATTGCAACAAAAAGTTAACAAGGATTAACGTATTTTCGGATCTTACTTTAAAACCTCACCAGCTTATCCCATGAAAAAAGCCAGCTTCTTTTTGATCTGCATATGTTGCAGTATCGCATCTTTTGCTCAGTCATATTTTACGGTTTACGGCAAGGTACTAAGTGCCGAAACAAAGCAACCTTTGCAAGGTGCCTCCGTGTTTGCAGAGAATACTACGCTGGGTACAGCAACCGATGCAGAAGGTAATTTTAAACTCAACCTGCCAGACGGTGGTTATAATTTGATCATTACTTTCACGGGCCACAACACTGAAACCAGGCGTATCAACAATGCCAATGCAAACGATAGAAGTGCCGTGTATGAACTTGCTCAACAACAAAAGCAAATGGAAGAAGTAGCTGTTGTGGCTACGAGCGAAGTAAAGGACGGCTGGAATAAGTATGGAGATTTTTTTATCGAAAAATTTATTGGCCTAACAAACAACAGCCGGTTCAGCACGATCCTTAACAAAGAAGCAGTAAAGTTTTATTTTTCAAAAAAAAGAAATCGTTTAAAAGTGTTGGCTACAGAGCCCTTGATCATCGAAAATAAGGCGCTGGGTTACAACATAAAATACAGTCTCGATTCATTTACGCATGAGTACAACTCACAAGTGAGTTTGTATACAGGTTACCCTTTGTTTGAAGAAATGATTGCAGAAAATAACGAGCAACAACTGAAGTGGATGCAAGCAAGGCAAGAAGCTTACAAAGGATCGATGCTACACTTTATGCGGAGTCTCTACAATAAAACCTTACAAGACCAAGGATTTGAAGTTCAGTTTATTGTTGATATTAATGAAAAGGAAACAGCATTACCGCTGAAAGATTTTTATGCCGCCTTGAATTACACAAAAGATGATAGCACCCAATTAGTGGAGGTAAAGCCAAATCAATTGCGGGTTGGTATTATTTATAACAAAGAAAAACCTGCCCGGCGCTACAGCGATTTGTTTAGTGAAGAGCCCTCAGAATTTCAGTTTTCGATACTCAGCTTTTTACCCCGGGAATCTATTGGCATAGAACAAAACGGCTACTACTTCGAACAAAATGACCTTGCCATAAGTGCCTACTGGACCTGGGATAGAATGGCCGATCAGCTGCCATACAATTATTTATTGGTGAGTGAATAGGATGGCCTTTTAATGCAGTTAAATTATTTAGAAGCCTGGTCAATAGCTTTTAATTTTTCCCACATTTGCGGAATGCGCTTTATCCAAACAAGCTCTCTTTTTACAGCGCTGGCTTCCTGTGCTGGTGCGCCCCAATAAGTTTTGTTTCCCTCCAGGCTGCTGCCCACACCCGTTCTGCCAAGCAACACTGCATTCTCCCCAATGGTAAGTGTTTTGTTTACAATCACTCCACCCCAAATGGTAACACCATCCTCAATGGTAACTACGCCAGCCACTACAACGTTAGCGGCAATCAAACAATTTTTTCCTATCACCGTGTCGTGGCCAATGTGAATCATATTGTCCATTTTGGTACCACTGCCTATTTTGGTATCATGACTCACACCGCGGTCTATGGTGCAGTTGGCGCCAATGGCTACATCGTTTTCCAGTACAACCCTTCCGCAACTTGGCATTTGTTTGTACCACAAATCTCTGTTCTTTTTTGTGTTGTAATAAAATGCATCGCTCCCAATTACAGTGCCGGCTTGTATCACTACGTTGTCTCCAATTACGCTATAATCCATGATGCTTACCTGCGGGTGAATGATACAGTTTTTACCAATGCTTACGTGATGGCCAACGAATGCAGAAGGATAAATAAAACTTCCTTCTCCTATAACTGTACTTTCGCTGATCATTTTATTTGCTTGCTCAAAAGGCCTGAAATGTTGGACGATTTTACAATACGCTTCAAAAGGATTTTCGCTAACGAGTAGTGCTTTTCCTGCTGGCACTTCCGTCTCTTTATTAATGATAATAAAATCTGCCGGGCTGTTAATGCAGGTATCATAATATTTCGGATGATCTACAAAAACCAGGTCACCGCTTGCTACTTTATGTAATTCATTTATGCCGGTGGCGTTGGCAGTTTTGTTGCCAATAAGTTTTGCCTGGATGAAATCAGCGATCCATTGCACCGGAACGGGGGAGGGAAATTGCATGTTCAAATTATTTAGTCAAAGGTACTACCCTTTGTTTATTTGAACATGCGCTCGAAATTGTGGGATAAATTCTTCCTTTTTAAAAAATATTTTTTTAAAAAGGAAGCTGATAGCATGGGTGGTTTACGGTTGGTTATCGTAAGACAGTTTCTCGTATGTAGCTACAATAAAAATGAATGGATTAATATGTAAATCGTTGCAATGCCAGTAGAATCAATAGTTGTAGCGTATCTGACTTTATACGGGTGCGGATGTAAAGTTTTTGCAGCGCTTACTTTAAAGATGTATTGTAACAAAAATGGCCAGCCTTATCCACAGCCATGTTCGAAATGTGCATAAAATAATTCAAAATATTTTTTTGGTTAGCAAAAATTATTTTTAATATTGTGTAAGGAAATTTATTTCCGGTACTTACTAACCCATACATATATTAAAGCTCAGCATTTTTTGTTGAGCTTTTTTAATGCAAAAAAATGCTTCTCCCCATTCGCAAATTTTACTCCGTGTGAAATAATATTAAAAAAGAGGCAGCTCCAATAAGCTTTCATCACTGCAAAATAATCAGCTATCTTGCAGCAAAAAAATACACATGTTAAAATCAATGACGGGCTTTGGAAGAGCAGAACAAACTGTAGGAGAAAAGACTTTTATGGTAGAGATAAAAGCACTGAACGGAAAGCAGTTTGAATTGCAGTTGAAATTGCCACCCTTGCTGAGGCCTTACGAGTTTGAGATTAGAAATATTTTGCAAGAGCAGCTCACAAGAGGGACTATTGATTGTTATGTAAACATCAAACAGAATGGCACCACTAAGCCTGTGAACATAAATACCGATCTTATAAAATCATATTATCGTCAACTTGAGACTTTGGCAGCAGAACTAAATATAGATACCAATTCGGTGCTTAGTTCTTTGCTTCGGCTTCCTGAAGTTGTATCCCCCACCATGGATGTACTAAGTGAAGGCGACTTTAAAGAATTTAGCCTGGTATTAAAAGCGGCTCTAAAAGAATTGAATGGTCACCGGGCAGAAGAGGGGGCTTCTCTGGAAAAAGATTTGTTGGTAAGGATAGAAAGAATAAAAGAGCAGGAAGAAAAAATCCTGGCTTTAGAGCCCGCACGTATGATAAAAATAAGAGAAGAAATTCAACAGTTATTGAATGAGCATGTGGGTAAAGAAAATATTGACGGCAACCGGCTGGAGCAGGAACTTATTTACTACATGGAAAAAATAGACATTCATGAAGAGCAAATAAGACTCAGACAACACTGCGAGTACTTTACAGAACTTATGAATGGCCCGGAAGAAGGCAAGGGTAAAAAAATGTCTTTTCTGTTACAGGAAATTGGTAGGGAGATAAATACAACAGGTAGTAAAGCATATGATGCCGGTATTCAAAAATGCGTGGTACAAATGAAGGACGAATTAGAGAAGGCTAAGGAACAGGTTTTAAACGTTCTATAATTACTAAAATCAACAAGTGCCAGTGAACAATAAGTTTCTTTCCCTAAGTTTTCTTTTTGTGTTGGTGTCAGCCAGCTTTATGATGAGTTGCCGGCAAATAGCTGTGTACGAAAAAAATACACCCATACCTAACTACCAGTGGCAAAGTAGTTTTGCGGCTACCGGATCATTTACCATTGAGGATACAACAGCATTTTACAATGTAAGTATTGTGTTGCGGCACACAGATGAATATGCTTACAATAATATATGGTTGAACGTTGGCCTGCAATCGCCGGGAGATAGCATGTATCTTCAAAAAATAGATCTCTCCCTTGGCAGTGATGCAAGCGGTTGGGAAGGGAGTGGTATGAATGATATTTGGGAAGTGAGAAAACTCCTGAATGGGCAGGCACGCCGGTTTAAAAAACCCGGTACTTATCAATTTAAAATTTTGCAGCTCATGAGAGATGAGCCCCTCAAACATGTGATGAGTGCAGGACTGCGGGTTGAAAAGATGCCTTAGACTGTTAAAGAAATTTAACAGCACCCCGCACCACAAATATTCTTAACTGCCGTTAGAAGAAAACAATTCTTTATTTTGCAGTCCACTTTAATCAAATCCCTCATCACTTCATAAAATATTATTTTCTGTGGTAACGAAAATTCTTGCGACTCTTTTTTTTACATCATTAAGTTTTGCCGTGTCGGCTCAAAATGAAGAGTATGTTCAACAAGGGGAGTTTGGAATAACCTTAGGAGGTGCCCACTATTTTGGAGATTTAAATACCCGGGCAAGCATCAGCCGTCCTAAGCCAGCCTTGGGTCTCTTTTACCGCAAGCAGTTTGGAAATTACGTCGGTTTGAGATTGGCAGGCCATTATGCCCAGCTCGGCTACAGCGATGTTTACAGCAAAAACGATTATCAAAAAACACGCAACCTTAGTTTCAATACCAATATCTGGGAAATTGCTGCTATGGGAGATTTCAACTTCTTTAAATTTTTACCCAACAATCCAGATTATCTTTTTACACCCTATATTACTTTAGGAATAGGCGTATTTAGTTATGACCCCTATGCTTATTTGGCATCTAAAAAAGAATTTTTACGTCCGCTTGGTACGGAGGGCCAAAATATTAACTACCAGGGCAGAAAGCAGTATGGTACCATGGCAGTGTGTGTTCCTTTTGGGGCAGGTATCAAGTACAACTTAAGTGAAAAATTAAATATCTCCTTCGAAGTTAGTCACCGCTACACATTTACGGACTACCTGGATGATGTTAGCACTACTTATATCGGGATTGATAAATTTTCCGGCCCCGCCAATGCCACAGCCCGCCTTCTCCAGGACCGTAGTTACGAAATAGATCCCGACAATATATTAGGGCTGGAGGGTCGGCAGAGAGGAACAAGCAAGCAGAAAGATCAGTATCTCATCGTGGAGCTGGGCGTTTCTTTTAACATAAGTACCTACCGTTGCCCAACAGCCAACTAACTTCCCGGAGACTCGCTTAGTGCCGGCAGGCCCTGCATTTTTTACCTAAATTAAACCGGTAGATTTTTTCACCTAATATTTGTTACTTTTGCGCCCAAAGTCAGGCCCTGTGCCTGACTCCTCATTTTTACAATTCATATGAGCCTACAGCAAAGTATAGATAGCCAGAACCTGCCGAGGCATATAGCCATTATTATGGATGGTAACGGCCGGTGGGCTCAGGAAAAAGGAGAGGATCGCCTTTTTGGCCACCTGCATGGTGTAGAAAGTGTAAGAAATATTGTAGAAGGCGCTGCGGAGATAGGTTTACAATACCTCACCCTTTATGCTTTTAGTACCGAGAATTGGAACCGGCCAGAGGATGAAGTGAGCGGCCTGATGGAAATCTTGATTGATACCATCAGACAGGAGGTACCTACTCTAAATAAAAATAATATAAGACTGCATGTTATAGGAGATCTGAACATGCTGCCGCAAAACGCAGCTGCTGAATTACAGGAAGCCTTGAGGGAAACCGCTTCCAACAGCGGCCTAAATCTAATCATGGCTTTAAGCTACAGCAGTCGTTGGGAAATTTTGAATGCCGTAAAAAGTATTGCTGCCAGCGTAAAAGAAGGTAAGTTAGACCCAGCGGCCATCACAGCCAGCACTTTGCAGGAACATCTTTGCACCAGCGACTTTCCTGATCCGGAACTAATGATTCGCACTAGCGGAGAATACAGGATCAGTAATTTTTTATTATACCAACTTGCCTATTCGGAATTGTATTTTACAAATACCCTTTGGCCCGACTTTAGAAAAGAAAATTTGTATGAAGCCATTATGGACTATCAGCAAAGAGAACGAAGATTCGGAAAAACAGGGGCACAAATAAAACAAGACCAAATAATCAAATAGCAACACAAAGCCTGGTCCCACCTGTGAGGGATTTAGGATGAGGTTAACAACTAGTTTTCTTTAATGGGCTTAATTTGCCGCACGTAAAATACATTTGATGCAAAGGATTTACCAAAACGTTTTCTTAATTATTGCTTTAATTTTTTCTACACTTCAGGTAGCTGCGCAGGCAGATACCATACCCGCAGTTTCTATAGATCCCGCATTACAAGACATCTACAACTCTAAAGTTCCCAAAGAATATACAATAGCAGGTATCACCGTTACTGGTTCTAAAGCCTTCGATCAAAACCTCATCATATCTATTTCTGGCCTTGCTGTAGGCGATAAAATTGTTATTCCTGGTACCGACGCTTTTGGTAAGGCTATTGCAAAACTTTGGAAGCAAAGCCTTGTATCTAACGTAGAAATAAACCTCATAAAATTGGTAGGTGCCGATCTATTTGTTGAATTAAACGTAACAGAAAGAGCAAGGCTGCTGGATTTTAAGTTTGTTGGCGTAAAGAAAGGAGAACGGGATGAGCTGACCACCAAGACCGCTTTATCTAAAGACAGGGTGCTCACCGAAAATATGAAGATGAGTGCGATAGAGACCATCGAAAAATTTTACTTTGGCAAAGGGTATAGAAATGTAAAAATTGATGTGAAGGAAGAGGTGGCAAGCGGTGCAAACAACGGAGTAAAACTTTCATTCTATATAGATAAGGGTAAAAAAGTAAGGGTAAACTCAATCAATTTTACAGATAATGTTACCGTTGATGATCAGAAGCTGAAAAAGCAAATGAAGGGCACCAAAGAAATGACAAGAATCACCCTGTTTCCCCAAACAGTTGAAAGCCCTTATGGTGACGTAGATTCTATGAAGAACCAACGCTTCAAAGAGTATTTAAAAGATGTGGGGTATATGTCTCCATCTAAAACAAAAGATTATATAGAGCCTTATTTCCGCTTCAAACTTTTCAGTTCTTCAAAGTTCAACGAGGTAAAATATATAGAGGATAAAGACCGCATTCTCAACTTTTACAACACCCGTGGTTACAGGGATGCGATACTGGTGGCTGATACCCAGTTTTACGACGTAAAAGGCAATCTTAACATTGATATAAAAGTGAAGGAAGGGCGTAAGTATTATTTTGGCAACATGGTGTGGAAGGGCAATACCAAGTATGCAGATTCTATCTTAAACCTTATATTGGCTATCAAAAAAGGAGATGTATATAATATTGAGACATTAAATAAGCGTTTGGGTAAGCAGCTTTCTGCAGAGGGCGGTGATATTGGAAGTTTGTACATGGATGATGGTTATCTCTTTTTTAGAGTTGAACCTATAGAAACTTCGGTATACAATGACACCATTGATTTTGAAATTCGGATGACGGAAGGGCCGCAGGCTACTTATGGAAACATCACCGTTACCGGCAACGATAAAACAAAAGATTATGTAATACTGCGGGAACTAAGAACCATTCCGGGGGAAAAATTCAGCAGGGAAAATATTATTCGTACGCAAAGAGAATTATCTCAGTTAGGTTTCTTTAACCCGGAAACCATTACCCCAAACGTAGTGCCTAACCAGGAAAACGGTACCGTTGATATCAACTGGCAGGTAGAAGAAAAGTCAGCTGATCAGTTGG
Organism: Ferruginibacter sp.; assembly: GCA_046597635.1. GTDB lineage: Bacteria > Bacteroidota > Bacteroidia > Chitinophagales > Chitinophagaceae > Ferruginibacter. Next base: position 22,685 of record JBKJKD010000187.1, read on the forward strand.
AACTTTCTGCCGGCTTTGGTGGAGGTATCGGTCTTACAGGAACTCTAGGTGTAACATTCAATAATTTTTCTATCAAAAATATTGGAAAAAAATCTAGCTGGGATCCACTTCCCTCTGGCGACGGGCAAAAGCTAAGCGCAAGGATTCAATCCAACGGTCGTGCTTACAGGTCTTATAATTTCTCCTTTACCGAGCCATGGCTGGGTGGTAAGAAAAGAAATTCCTTTTCGGTCAATTATTACAACACCAAATATGCTAATGCGTTTGACCCGAGAACAGGTCAATATTGTAAGGTTTGTGGTGACACCTCTTTTGTGAAAACGGTGGGTTTTGGTATTTCATTGGGTAAGCAGTTGAAGTGGCCGGATGACTTTTTTAACCTTATCTATTCCCTCAACATTCAGCAGTACAAACTTAAAAATTACGACCGCATATTTGAAGGCATCAACAATGGTACTTCTACCAATATTAGTTTAAAGCTTACTCTGCTTCGGAACTCTGCCGGTCCCAACCCAATTTTCCCAACCAGCGGATCTAACTTTTTCCTGAGCGGCCAGTTTACCCTTCCCTATTCATTGCTGGGTATCACCAAGCTCGGAGAAAATCCTTATAAACTTCCGGAGTTTCATAAGTGGCGTTTTAATGGAGAGTGGTATGTGCCTATTGGCAGGGCACGAGGCGCCGATAAAAACAAACAATTTATTTTGAAGGCTGCTGCTAAGTATGGTTTTATAGGTCGTTACAACGCCAAGCTGGGGATCTCCCCGTTTGAGCGCTTCCAGGTAGGGGATGCTGGTTTGAGCAACACGCAAGCTTTATTGGGCTACGATATCATTGCACACCGAGGTTATCCTATTTATAATAACTCCAACCCGAGGGTAAATCCGGACGGCATTACACCAACCGAATTCTTTACCATCTTTAATAAATACACGGTGGAGATGAGGTATCCTTTCACCACCGGTGCAAGCAGCACTATTTATGGTTTGGCATTTTTTGAAGCGGCCAATGGTTGGTACGATTTCAAAGAATACAATCCATTCAAACTGCGTAGGTCAGCAGGGGTGGGTATGCGTTTCTTCCTGCCCATGTTCGGTTTGCTTGGCTTCGATTATGGGGTAGGGCTGGACAGGTATAACCAATCTACAGGCTTAAAAGGTGCTGCTAAATTTACCTTCATGCTGGGCCAGGAGCCTGAATAATTAACGTATGCTTTTCATTGATAAATTGTTTATTTGTAAAAAATAATAGCATGAAAAAAATATTGCTCAGCTTTTCTTGTGTAGTGTTACTCGCATTCCCCGGTATAGCCCAACGTTATGCTGTGGTAGATTCTAAATTTATTTTAGATAAC
>JBKJKD010000334.1:0-12631 GCA_046597635.1 Ferruginibacter sp.
ACACACAAACACTAAACTTACAACTATGATTCACGAACAACCTATTATTGTTGGCTTGGATATCGGCACTACCAAAATTGCTGCTATAGCGGGAAGAAAGAATGAATTCGGGAAACTGGAGATCCTCGGATTTGGCCGTGCCAACAGCAACGGCGTGCAGCATGGCATGGTGCTGAACATCGACCAAACCATCAAAGCTATACAGACAGCCCTGGAAAATTGTTATGCCTCCAATCCTAATCTTACCATCAACGAAGTATATGTTGGTATTGCCGGGCACCACATCAAGAGCTTGCAAACAAGAGGCGACATTGTTCGTCAAAACCTCGACGATGAAATTACGCAGGCAGAAATAGACAGGCTCGTGGCAGATCAGTACCGCACTTATATTCCTGCAGGCGATAAAATTATTGATGTAATTCCGCAGGAGTTTACGGTAGATAATTTTCAGAATATACCCAACCCAATTGGTTACAGCGGCGTAAAGGTGGGTGCTAATTTTCACATCATCACCGGGGATAAAAATGCGATACGCAATATCAATCGCAGTGTAGAAAAATCGGGTCTCATCACAAAAGATCTTGTGCTGCAGCCATTGGCGAGTGCAGCCGCAGTAATGTGCGATCAGGACCTTGAAGCCGGTGTAGCCATTGTAGATATTGGCGGCGGTACTACCGACCTTGCTGTATTCTATGAAGGTATTTTAAAACATACCGCTGTAATTCCTTTTGGTGGCGAAAACATTACCAACGATATTAAAACTGGTCTGGGCGTTTTAAAAACGCAGGCGGAGCAAATGAAAATTCAATTTGGCAGTGCGTTGAGTGATGAAGCAAAATCAAATGCATTCATCACTATCCCCGGCTTGCGTGGTATGGCTCCCAAAGAAATTTCTGTAAAGAATCTGGCCAACATCATCCAGGCACGCATGAGCGAGATCATGGATTTTGTAACCTATCATTTAAAGCAGGTAGGCCTTGATAACCGCATGCTGAATGGTGGTGTAATTCTTACCGGTGGCGGTTCACAGTTAAAACATTTGATTCAACTTACAGAGTATGTAACAGGTCTCAATGCAAGAATTGGTTTCCCCAACGAACATCTTAGCGGCGGTCATATAGACGAATTGGCTAAGCCGATGTACAGCACCTGTATCGGTTTGATTTTGAAGGGTTATAATGATTATGAAAACAAGAACAAGCATCTTGCTCCAAATTTTACGAAAGTAGAAATGCCCGCTGAAGAAGAAGTGGTAACCGTGGAAGAAGATCTGGTACCAGAGGCAGTTGTAAAAATTAAGCAACGCAAAACTTTACAAGGCTTCATGGATAAGTTTAAAACAAACCTGATTGAATTGTTTAAAGAGGAAGAGGATACGAAGTTTTAGATAGCATATAGTTCATAGTTAATGGTTCATAGGTGGTGCGGTGTCCTGCAATGAACCATCAACCATGAACCATGAACTATGAACTATGAACCATGAACTATCAACCATTCCTACACATACAGAACCTACTTACACACACAAAAAAACTACAAACATGATTCAATTTGATTTGCCAAAAGACCAATCGTCCATCATCAAAGTTATTGGTGTAGGCGGTGGTGGCAGCAACGCAGTAAACCACATGTTTTCGCAGAATATAGAAGGCGTAGACTTTATAATATGTAACACCGATGCGCAGGCTGTTGCTTTGAGCAAAGTGCCAAACAAAATACAGTTAGGGCCACACCTTACCCAGGGCTTGGGTGCTGGCGCTAATCCTGCCATTGGCAGGCAGGCAACAGAAGAAAGTCTGGAAGAAATAAAACGCATATTGGAAGTGAACACCAAGATGGCTTTTATAACAGCGGGGATGGGTGGTGGCACCGGTACCGGTGGAGCGCCTATCCTGGCAAAAATTTGTAAAGATCTTGGTATTCTTACCGTGGGTATTGTAACCACGCCTTTTGCCTACGAAGGAAAAAAACGTATTGCCCAGGCAGAAGAAGGCATCATGTTATTGAAAAGTCATGTAGATACTTTGCTGGTGATCAGCAACGATAAATTGCGCCACCAGTTCGGCAATTTAAAAATGAAAGAAGCATTTGCAAAGGCAGATAATGTACTGGCTACTGCAGCAAAATGTATCACAGATGTGATAAACAGTACCGGTCAGATAAATGTGGATTTTGCGGATGTATGCACAGTGATGAGTAACGGCGGCGTAGCCATATTAGGCAGCGCTGCGGCACATGGAGAAGACAGGGCTCAAACAGCTATTGAAAATGCATTAAATTCTCCGTTGTTAAATGACAATGACATCCGTGGTGCTAAATGGATTTTGATCAATATCAATTCATCTGAAGGTGAGCATGAGTTTACCATGGATGAAGTAGAAGTTATTCAGAATTATTTGTTGAGCCAGGCAGGCGAAGACACCGATGTAATTCTTGGTTTGGGATACGACAGCACCCTCGGCAGTGAGATAAGCATTACGCTGATAGCAACGGGTTTTGAACATAAGGATCCTTTTCCCAAGCAAACCAAAGCAAACAGTATTGCAGAACCAGCAACAGAAAAAATAATAATGGAGCTGGAGATGCCAAGGGTTGCACCCGTGATAAACCAGCAGCCTACATTGCAATTTGATTTGATAGAAGAAACGCCTGTTGCAGCAGTTGCAACCCAAGCCATACCTGTAGCCGAACCGGCACAGGAAGAGGCAAGTCCAGTAGCAGATCCCTTTATGCCAGTGCTAAGCGAAAGCCTTGTTGCTAATGCCAGCGAGGAAGAAGTACTTAGTAAAACTACTGTGGAAAAGTTGGAGGAGGCTCCTGTGTATTTTCAAATATCTTCGGCACCAAGTCAAACACCGGTGTTGGAGTTTGACCTTACCAACGCTATTCCCGAACCTCTGCAAAAGCCTGCCGCCAGTCCTGAAACTACGGCCAATATCCCAACCAATACAAATAATAACGACGCTAGCAATAACGGAAAACCCTTTTCGTCGGGGGGATTCCTGGCCAAGCCCAAGCAAATTTATGCGGAAGCAAAGCCAAACCATCCAGAATCCAATCAAACCGGGGAACCACTGCCATTGCAAAAACCAGCACAGGAAGACGAGCCTGTTATGCAGATGCAACTGGTAGTCAAAGATTCCACCAAAGCGGCGGAGGACAAGCCAATTGTACAACAAACTCAGCCCATCATGATGTCACCTGTTGAGGACCCTGCAATGCAGGACGAAACAGAAGAACTCAGGCGCCGGGCAACGGAGAGGATTGCAAAACTGCGTAATTTGTCATTCAACATTAACGCAGCCGATCCGAATAATGAGTTTGAAACGGTGCCGGCCTACCTTCGCCGCAATATGGAAATGCACAACCAAATTGCAGACGTGGAGAGTTTTTATAGTAACTACAGCGTAAAAACAGACGATAACAACCAGGCTGAGATCAGCACCATCAATACTTTTTTACACGGCAAAAAACCAGATTAATTATTCGAGGTCATGAAAATGGCCTGTAGCAAAATATGGGTATTTAACCTCACTATTGTGTTTGTAATACTGTTTGTATGTGGCCCCTTTCTTAATAGAAGGGGGCTTTTTTATTGTATTATTTTTCAAACATGAGCAAAAAGCCCCCTCTGCTGTCCAAGTTTAGAGATATGGTAGCGCTGCATATATAAATCCCCACATTGTGTAATTTTAACCTAACAGGTAGCAGAGGGTGGTATATATGCAAACAGCCCCGCAAGGCAGGGCTGTTTGCATATATAAATATTTTAGCAACTATACAGAATCCGAAGTGGTAGTTTTAGTGACCGTCACTTTATCCGTACGGCCGGTAGCAGTCGAACTGTTGCCACGGGTGAGCGCAACAATGAGCAACACTAACACAGCTCCACCTACAACCCAAACCCATGGCTCTGTGTACCACATGGTAGTTTCAGATGTGCTGGTTGCTGTAGTAGAAACTGCCGTTGAGGTACTTTCTTGAGCCCATGCTAATCCTGCTATTAAGGTTAATAAAAATAGCATGAGTGTATTTTTTAAAAATTCTGTGTTGGTAGATTGTTTCATCTTGTGTAGGTTTAAATTAAAAATGGTTGTGCGCTAAATAATTCAACAACTGCGCCAATTGTCAGTAAGGTGCTAATGCCAGTTGCTCCTTGCCCGTCGGGGATAGAACAACATCAGACAAACAAGCTCACATAGGATTTAAACCATATAAATAAGCACCCTCTTATCCACTCCGCCTTGATCATACCAGAAGGCGTAAACTATTCGTTCTTATAAAAAAGTTGCTGGGTGAGTTCTTGCATGGGCTTGAACAAAGGCATCATTTACGAGTAAAAAATTATCTCATATTCATTTAAACTTTATATTTATTACCTGGTCTTACGACTAAATACCACTAACATGCTTAAAAAATCTCTGGTGATTAGCTCCCTGCTTTTGCTGGTGTTGCTATTTCAATTTTGCTCCAAGAGTGATCAATCTCCAACAGCAACTGCCTCTTACCAGGCCATCAAAGCTGCTTTCGGATCTACCATAGATCCCGATGCCTTAAACAATTATGCAGCACAGACCAAACCTGCTTATATCACCAAAGACAATACCGGTGCAAATGCTATAACCAATAGCAAGGCTACATTGGGCAGGGTATTGTTCTACGATAAAAATTTAAGTATCGACAATACTATATCCTGTGGCAGTTGTCACAAGCAACAGTTTGCATTTGGCGATACAGCCCTTGCCAGCAGAGGCGTTTCTGGTGGATTAACTTCAAGGCATTCTATGCGTTTGGTAAATGCTCGTTTTTCTACAGAGACGAAATTTTTCTGGAACGAGAGAGCGGTGTCACTGGAGGCTCAAACAACACAACCTGTGCAGGACCATGCCGAGATGGGTTTTAGTGGGCTAAATGGTCGTCCCGGTATTAGCAGTTTAATTTCGAAAGTAGGCGCCATTAATTATTACAAAGAACTTTTTCAGTTTGTATATGGCGATGAAACCGTGACTGAAACCCGGATGCAGGAATGCCTGTCACAATTTATTAGAAGCATTCAATCTTTCGATTCAAAATTTGATGCTGGTCGTGCAGTGGCAGCAAATGATGGTCAGCCTTTTTCAAATTTTACACCCCAGGAAAATAATGGCAAGGACCTTTTTTTACGAGCTCCTGTTTTTGATGCTAACAGCAACAGGATTAATGGCGGATTGGGCTGTGGCGGCTGCCATCGTGCACCGGAGTTTGATATTGATCCTAACTCCGGCAACAATGGTATCATAGGGATATTAAATGCAACCGGTATTGATATCACCAATACCAAGGCTCCCTCCCTAAGAGATTTAACCAATACTGCTGGCACCCCCAATGGAGCGATGATGCATACAGCGGGTATCACTACGCTACAAGCAGTTGTTGGCCACTACGGCACTATTAATATTGCACCGGGAAATAACAGGTTAGACCCCAGGTTGCGGCCTAATGGTATAGGGCAGAAGCTCAATTTAAATGCCACGGAAGTAGATGCTGTGATAGCATTTATTAAAACGCTTTCTGGAAGCAATGTATACACAGATACAAAATGGAGCAACCCTTTTAAGTAATGCTAAGATAGATTTTTCAGAAATGGTTCGGCTTGCATGGAGCAGGATGCGCCATTTTTTGTTGAGTAGAAAATTGGACACCTCTCTTTTCTGCAGAGCGTAAATTTTCTTGACATACTTTCCTCGCCATTTTGTAGCAGCATAGTGCTGCTGCCGATAAGGCGATGCTGTGGAGTAAAGAGCAAACCAAATGGTAGTAATTATTTGAGCTAGCAGTAAAAAATTTGAGATTGGAAACGAAACAGCTTATTGGTAAAAAATACGTTCTCTCTCTGTGGCTTTGCTGTTTAAATAAAGGTTGAGAAATTGGCGTTGTTCCTGTACCCTTTTTTGTAAGGCACTTATTCTATCTCTTAAAGTGCCGGTGTCATATTGAAAATTTTCTCTGCCTTTTGCAATCAGATCAATTTTTAAAAGGGCATTGTTTACAAGACCATCAATGGGGTGCAACATGAGTGGCAGTTCCTTGTCGGCAAGTGCCGGCTTAAAAAAATTGTTACGGTATTGTATAAAGTTGTTGAGGTAGAAATTGGCTTTGTTTAAATCGGCCACGGCATCATTAAAGAGATTCATGTCTTGTTCGCCATAAATAATGGCAATGTTCATACTGTTGTAAGCATACCAGGTGCGCAAATTATTTTGCTCGAGGCCAATAGTACGCATGCGTCGGCCCTGCGCTTCTAGCTGCTGCAAGCTGTCCATCGAGAGAAAAGTTTGAACTGAGTCTTCAAGATAGAGATGCTTTGCCTGGTTGCCGGAAGGGTTGGTACCCCTTTCAAATTCCCGAAGAGAAACAGGGGTTGGTAGCAATTGCCACAAGGGGTCAAAGGGCCAGTGGGTGGTAATAAACTCAGTAGGCCGCAGCAAAAAATATTTCTTGCGGGTTTCTTGTCCTGCATCCCAGGTTGGGTCACACAGGTACCATGCTCCGTCCAATTTTAACGCCGTCCAACTATGCGCCTGTCCTTCGATATTTCCTTTAGCCAGGCCATTTACAACATAGCAAGGAATAGCCATTTTTGCAATAATGTCTGCAAAAACGGAAGCAAAATTATCACATACGCCTTTCCTTCTTCTAAGTGTTGCGGTTATTTTATCTGCTGTGTTTTTGCTCCAGTTAATACTGAGCATACTGTCTTTGCTGTAGCGAATGTTGGCGGTTACCCAAGCATAGGCTGCGGCTACACGGTCACCATCCTCTTTGTATTGTTGTTGAAGGAAGTCAGCTAATTGTTGAGTAGAGTAAGTTAGTTCTGTAGGTATTCGGGGCGGCCGTGGTTCAAGTGGCCCAAAGTGATTGTCCATTTGCGCCTTTGCTGCGGGGTTACAAAAAAACAAACATGCTATCAGGACCACAATTTTCATTTTTCAAAATTATTGAAAGTTGTAAATACGAAATGCTAAAGATGGCCATACTATACCGTGCGCCCCACTACCGCTGGGTTCGTTTACTTTTGCTAAAGCCGGGAAGCCTGCAAAAAAAGATGGAGGATAAAAAATTATCTTTCTAATTCCGGCACTACAATCTATATTTATGATGATACGCAATAATAGCTTTGGCAACTTTTGTCTTTTCTGTCTGCTCCTGCTAGCGGGTCTGTCATCTTGTAAAACTACCCAACTCATGCCATCTACCCAAGTGTATGCCTTTCGGTTAAAGCCAGGCGAAGATTTGAAAAAAAGTATCCAGCAATTTGCAGCGCAACAGAAAATAACTGCCGGCTGGATAAGCACTGGCGTGGGCAGCCTTACCCATTACAATATCCGCTTTGCCAACCAGCCAGAGGCCAGCAGTGGGCAGGGGCATTTTGAAATAGCGAGCCTTACAGGCACGGTTTCCACCAACGGCAGTCACTTGCACCTTTCCATTAGCGATAGCACCGGTCGCACGCTTGGCGGCCATTTGGCAGATGGCAATTTGGTTTATACTACTGCCGAAATAGTGATTACTGCCAGCCGGGAGTTAGAATTTAGCCGGCCGGTAGACGCCGCCACAGGGTGGAAGGAATTGGAGGTAAAAGAAAAGAAACAGGAGTAGAAATCTAGTCGGGACAGCAAATGAACCTCCGGCACGTTAAGATTGCATACGCTTTGAAAGCAAGTAGCCCACCGGTATTATAAGTAAAACTTTTATTTTTATACCCGTTTTCATTCTACATTTGTGCATCCCGTCAGGTCTTTTACGGGGTATACAGAAAATTCATTTTAGTGGCAAAACACATCAACAAGGTTTCCGCAGCTGGTTTATTGATCGCCCTCGGAATAATTTACGGCGATATCGGTACTTCTCCTCTCTACGTTTTCAACTCCATTATCAAAGACAGGGTCATAAGCAGAGAATTGATACTTGGTACGCTTTCTTTAATCATCTGGACGCTCACCTTACAAACCACCATAAAATATGTAGTGTTGGTACTGAGGGCAGATAACAGGGGAGAAGGAGGAATCTTCTCGTTGTTTGCACTGGTGCGCCGGCGCAAAAAATGGTTGGTAATTCCGGCTATGATCGGTGGCGCTGCACTCCTCGCAGATGGCATAATTACACCTCCAATTTCCATCAGTTCTGCAATAGAAGGCTTGAGGAAACTCCCACAGTTTGCCAATTTGGGGCAGGAAACGGTGATCTTTATTGTCTTGGGCATACTAACGGTTTTCTTCTTTGCGCAGCAGTTTGGCACATCCTCTATTGGAAAGTTATTTGGTCCTTTTATGGCGGTTTGGTTCTCCATGCTAGCGGTATTAGGTATCATTCATATCACAGATGATATCACTATATTAAGTGCACTGAATCCTTATTACGGTATTCATTTTCTGTTCACTTACCCGGAAGGTTTCTGGTTATTGGGTGCTGTGTTCTTATGTACTACCGGTGCAGAGGCTTTGTATAGTGATCTGGGTCACTGCGGCCGTAACAACATTCGCATGTCGTGGATATTTGTAAAGGCATGCCTGTTGCTCAATTATTTTGGTCAGGGAGCAAGCTTATTGGGAAACCACACCGGTAAATTAATGGACAAAGCCACCATGGATGCAGGCGGCATCAATGCATTTTATGACCTTATGCCGCAATGGTTCATTGTGCCTGGAGTTATCATTGCTACCGCAGCTGCTATTATTGCCAGCCAGGCATTGGTGTCTGGTTCGTTTACCCTTATCAGTGAGGCCATCCGACTTAATCTGTGGCCAAAGATGAAGATAAAATTTCCGAGTGAGGCAAAAGGACAATTGTTTATTCCCGGCATTAATATGCTGCTATTTGCGGGCTGTGTGGGCGTAGTTCTTTACTTCAGGGAATCTAGCAGGATGGAAGCTGCCTATGGTATGGCCATCATCACCACCATGATTATGACCACAATTCTCTTTGCCAACTACATGGTTTTACACAGGGTGAAGCCCGTGCTTATTTATATTTTCCTGGGTTTTTACCTTACTGTAGAGGTAGCCTACCTGGCAGCTCTTTTAGATAAATTTACGCATGGAGGTTATATTACCATTATGATCGGCGGTGTGCTTTTTTCGATCATGTACGTTTGGTACCGGGCAAGAAAAATCAAGAACCGTTACGTGGAGTTTGTAAGAGTAGAAGAATATATTCCTAAGCTGGAAGAACTGAGCAACGATGGTACTGTGCCAAAATACGCTACCCACCTCGTGTACCTTACCAGCGCCAATAACCATAAGGAAATTGAACATAAGATTATGTACAGTATTCTAAGTGGTATGCCTAAACGGGCAGATATCTACTGGTTCGTGCATGTAGATACGGTGGATGAGCCTTATACTTCAGAATACGCTGTGGAGCATATTATTCCTAATGATATTATCAGGGTAGAGTTCAGGCTTGGTTTTAGGATGCAGCCACGTTTAAACCTTATGTTTAAAAAAGTAGTAGAAGACCTTGTGGCCAACAGAGAGGTAAATATTATGAGCAGGTATGAGAGCCAGCAGCGAAATAATATGGTGGGCGATTTTCAGTTTATTGTGATGGAGAAATTCCTGAGCCAGGATAATGAGTTGCCCTTTTTTGAAGAAGTGATTATGAAATTATATTTCTGGGTAAAAGAGTTAGGCGTAAGCGAAGAAAAAAGTTTCGGACTGGAACAAAGCAATGTGGCCATCGAAAAATTTCCTTTGGTGGTAGCACCTGCTAGTAAACTAAAACTTAGCAGAGTTTATGCAAATGATGAGGAGGAATAAAGGGATTATTTACGGGGGTGTGGCTAATTTTGTCTGAGAAGCATCGCTAGCGTCCCAAGGCCGATTATTACCCAAGGCATTACATTTTAACTCAAAGACCCCAATGCAATCCATTCATGCCATAGCGCTCCAGGAAAAAATAAACAGCGGAGAAGATTTTTTGCTGATTGATGTGAGAGAGCCTTTTGAACACGAGCATTTTAATATTGGCGGGCTGTTGATACCCATGAACCATATTTTTGAGCAGCTCAGTGATATTCCAAAAGATAAAACGGTAGTACTGTATTGCCAAAAGGGCATTCGCAGTGCATTGGTTATTCAAAGGCTGCAACAAAAGAACGAGTACCTCAATTTAATAAATCTTGCCGGTGGTATGGATGCGTGGAGAAAGCAAATTCTATAACTAAACTCGTTAAAATCTATCATAGTTTCCCGACAGTGTAAAACATGTATGCACGATGTTGCAGACAGGTACAGAAATGGATAGATAATTGTAATTGTTTAAAAACATGGTTTAATATTTTCCTGTTTATTTTTCTTCATCGCAAATATTACCAGCTTGTCTAAACGGTTACTGCGCATTATCGGCTTATTTATCTTTGGCTTGCTAGCCATAATAGCTCTTGGCGCTACACTACTACCTTTTATCCCTACCAAACAATGGTATATTCGTATTTGGGATTATCCACGCCTGCAAACTTTGGCTATTGCAGTAATCGCCATTGTGTGGTACCTGTATTTTTATTTTAAAAGAGGCAGAAAGGGATTTGTATTTGTTGCCATGTTTGCAGTAGTTGTTATTGTGCAAACTTACAAAGCATTGCCCTACACTGTACTTGGCAGTAAGCAGGTGCTGCAAAGCGAAAAAGACCACAGCGATACCACTTCGGTAAGCCTTTTAATCTGCAATGTACTGCAAACAAATACTTCTTACGATAAGGTAGTAGCGTTGGTGAATGAAAAGCAGCCAGATATTTTTATAACGACAGAATCTGACAGCACATGGCAGCACGGTCTACAAAGTATCGAAGCCGACTTTCCTTTTCGCATACCAATTCCCCAAAGTAATACATACGGTATGCATGTGTACAGTAAGCTGCCCCTTCAGGAAACGGAAATACGTTTTTTGCTGGAGAAAGATATTCCCTCGGTAAAAGCCCGGGTGCAGTTAAGAAGTCGTGAATGGATAACCATGTTTGTTGTACATCCACGACCACCAGTGCCTACAGAATCATCTGATAGCAGGGAGAGGGATGCAGAAATAATTATGGTTGCCAAAGAGGCCCGCAAGCAAAAAGGCGCTGTGATTGTTACCGGTGATTTTAATGATGTAGCCTGGTCAAAAACAACGGAACTTTTCCAGGAAGTAACAGGCTTTTTAGACCCACGCCGTGGCCGTGGTTTTTACAATACCTTCCATGCAAAGATTCCAGTTTTCCGGTGGCCGCTCGATCATGTTTTTCACAGTTCACATTTTAAGTTGCTAAAAATGAACAGGGCTACAAAAGTAGACAGTGATCATTTTCCCATGTATATACAGCTAAGTTATGAGCCGGAAGAAAAGCAGGATCAACCTAAGGTAAAACCCGATGCCGATACAGAAAAGGATGCCAATAAAGCCATCAGGAAGGGTTTAAACGATGGAGATGCGCCGGGTGAATGATCATACGTAGTTCCGTCGGCACTATAAATATGTATTATTTTCTTTTTCCCATCTGATCAATAGTGAGAAGTCATTCGCTTTTGCACATAGAAGTTTGCCGAAGTACAGGTATTCAAAAGCTCTCTTCGGCATCTTTTCTACCATTTTGCTGCACATTGTCCTAAAATACCCGACGCTGGTTTTTAGGAGAGTCCGGTGCTTATGGCACAAGTGCTTGCCAAGGGTAGGTGCTATAGATATTGATGAACAAATATTAGTTCATCTAATTTTTTATGATTACCGGTAAGTGATATCAATCATTATCATGTCGGATGCACATCATCTTCTTTAAAAATTATGTGTAGTATTTTGCATCTGTTGGGCACAGGCCGGTAGAAGACACTTTATTTTTTCTCAGCGGTTTTTACTTTTTTGGTACTGCGGTTATTGTATATACAGTGCACATCTAAGAACCTATTGCTTTGCCGACAGTCTCCCAGCAATTTTTTGCATTACGCCAACTGCGGGAGTAAACATGCCAAGGCAAAGCATGCCATCCCTGTTGAACCAAGTAACATTTCGGCTTTTCGATATGAAGGAAAATGTAATTCAATCTGTATAGCAGAATAAAGAAGCTCCCGCATTTAGTTAGATCTATCCTTTGAGGTAACCACAAAATTATAGATAATGAAAAGACGAAAATTCATAGCAATTGCCAGTAGTTCTATTGTAATCGGAGGTGTAACTTATTACCTACTAAGTGATAAAAATAATTTTGTAAGAACAGATAGTAAGCAAAATGATCCAATTAGCATTTCATTAAAACCTGATGAAAGAGAGATTCTATTTTTAGCATCGCTTGCACCAAGCGGTCACAATACACAACCATGGTTTGTAAAATATGTTGAACCCTATCATTGGATAATTGGTAATGATAAAAACCGTTGGCTTCCAGGCGTTGATCCCACCCAACGAGAAACCATTCTATCAATCGGAGCTTTTTTACAAAACCTTGAATATGCAGCCGGTGACAAGGGCTACAATTGTGAGTACGCCATATTAGCAACAAGCAATCAGGATGAAAATATTATTGATATTAAACTCAGTAAAAATAATCATGCAATAAAGTATGCCATTGAAAAAATAAAACAACGCCGAACAGTAAGATCAAATTATTTAAGTAATCCTTTTA
>JBKJKD010000055.1:0-16980 GCA_046597635.1 Ferruginibacter sp.
GCACCTTCATACACATCGGCCGTCCATAAATGAAACGGAACGATAGATAATTTAAAAGCAAATGCGGTGAATAAAAATACAAATGCTAAAATCATCAGCGGGCTTCCATCAAGCAAGGCAGGCATTTCTGCAAAACTAATGGTGCCGGTTACGCCATACACAAGGGAAATACCAAACAATAAAATGCCGGATGAAAAGGCAGAGGATAAAATCATTTTCATGGCAGCTTCTGAAGAAACTTTTTTCTCCAGGTCAAAATTTACCATGGCTGCAACCGGGATAGTGGCCATTTCCAACGCAAGGAAAAACATTAAAAGATTACCACTGGAAATCATAAAGAACATACCCAGCAATGCCGATAACATCAGCATAAAAAATTCGGGCATATGTTCACTCTTCTTAAACCAATCTGCAAATAACAGTGAAATAAGATATACACCCAAGCTAAGAATACTTTTTTGCAAAGCAATCAATCCATTGGTAGCAAACATGCCATCAAACAAACTGCCCTCCTGTTTCAGAAAGAATCCGGCTATTAAATTGATTAGTAATAGAGACTGTATAACTAACAACAGGTTCTCATTTTTCATCCCGCTACCCAGTTTTATAAATAACAGGATAAAGATGATGGCGGTAACCAGCAACTCAGATTTCATTAATATTAAAAGCTCGCTCATCTAAGTCTGTTTATTTTGTTCCGATAACAATCGGTGTTATTTTTTGCATGATCACATTTGCTGCCGGTGTTACCAAATCGTTTAACCAAAAAGGCGCCAGGCCAATTGCCAAAATTCCTGCCAACAAAAAAATTGCAGACAGCTTCTCGTTCCAGGTTGCATCGGTAAGGTTTTCGTAACCAAGCTTAAGTGTACCCATCGCCGTTTGGCCAATAGCTCTTAAAATATAAACCGCCGTTACCACAATAGACATGGCTGCCAGTATGGTGCACACCCGGTAAAAAACTCCCGTGTTTTCCCAGGAACCTATAAAGATGGTCATCTCTGCCACAAAGCCACTTAGGCCGGGCAAACCGAGCGAACAGAAGCCCACGATAAACAGAATGGTTATAATAAAAGGCATCACTTTTAATAAACCGCTCATTTCATTTACTTGCCTTGTATGGGTACGCTCGTAGATCATGCCTATCACCGCAAAGAAAAGTGCCGTCATTAAGCCATGCGACACCATTTGTATGATGGCTCCGGCAATGGCTGTTTGCGTTAGCATTCCAATACCCAAAAACACGAAGCCACAATGACTAACCGAAGAATAGGCATTGATGTATTTTAAATCCTTTTGCATCATGGTAGCAAAAGCGCCGTACAAAATGGCAATTACCGACACCACAATAATGACGGTTGAATATTCTACGGCTCCCTGTGGCATGATGTAAGTAGCCACCCGCAAACATCCGTAAGCGCCCAGCTTCATGGATATACCCGCCAGGAACATAGACCCTGCAGTGGGTGCAGACGAGTGGCCATCGGGTACCCATGTATGAAAAGGAAACAAACCACCAAATACACCAAAGCCAACAAACAATAAAGGGAAACAAATCATTTGTGTTTGTACGGGTATATTTAGTTGTGATAAAGACATGAGGTCAAAAGTTCTTTCGGGCAAAGAAAAATAAAGCCCCAGTAAACCAACCAACACCAATGCAGAACCACCCATTAACATCAGGGCAAGTTTATTGGCAGCATATTCTTTTTTACCACTGCCCCAAATACCGATTAATAAATATTTTGGTATAACGGCAATTTCTAAAAAGAAGAAAAGGATAAACAAGTCCAGGGAAACAAAAAAGCCATAAGCACCCATGCTTAAAAGAATGAGCAGGAAATAATATTCCTTTGTCATTTTTCTAACATTCCACGAAACCAATACGCCCGCCACTACTACAAAGGCAGTTAGCAAAATCATTGCAACCGAAATGCCATCTACGCCCAAATGAAAACTGATGTTCCATGAAGGGAACCAGTTGTACTGCAACTCAAATAACATTTGTGCGGTGTTACCAGCTGCTCTTTCGTTATTGAAACCAATCAATAAAACAATGGCCAAAATAAACTGAAGTGTAGCACCCGTTAATGCGATCCACTTAGACATATTGGTATTTCGCACCAGCAATATTGCTATGGCGGTAAGGAGGGGGAGTAATATGAGGAAGAGGAGGTTCATTAATTTAATTTAGAGTTTAAGGGTTGTTGGGTTTAGAGGTTTAGGGTTTAGAGGGTTTAGAGGTTTAGTATGTGCATTTTATCTTTCTAAACTTCTAAACCCTAAACTTCTAAACTTACTTCCATACATAAATAAACAGCACGGCCAAACCAATCACAGCTCCCAAAAAGTAAATGGCGTATTGCTGTACTTTACCAGACTGAAATCCTTTTATTTTTTCTGATATGGCCTGTGTTGAATTACCGGTGGCATTTACCATTCCATCCACCACATTTTTATCAATCCATGCTGCAGGCCTTCCTATCAAATTAAAAATTATTTTTTTTGTGATGAACAGGTACACTTCATCTATATAGAATTTATGATAGGCGGCTTTATATAATCCATTTAGAGAAACAGCCAATTTTGCCGGACGATCATTTTCTTTTTTGTATAACCACATGGCCGCAAAAATTCCTATCAATCCCAGTGCTACCGGCGCTATAGAAAACTCCAGATGAAAATTGCTTTCGAGCACAGCCCCATCAGAACTAACAAAATGTCCGAAAGGAATGAATCCTGCTGCTGCAGCACCCACCGCCAACAAAAGCAAAGGCATCATCATTGCAAAACCTCCTTCGCCATGAACCTCACCCGAACCCCTCTCCTGCAGAGAGGGGCTGGTACGACCCCAAAAGATTGAAAAATATAACCGGAACATGTAAAAAGCAGTGAGTCCTGATGTTACCAGGGCTATCCAGTAAATAATTGAATTGTGTTGATATGCTGCCAATAAAATTTCTTCTTTGCTGAAGAAACCTGCAAATGGCGGCACGCCTGCAATAGCCAGGCATGCAATTAAAAACGTAATATGGGTGATGGGTAAATATTTTCTTAATCCGCCCATGTCTTTCATTTCATTGCTGTGAATAAAATGAATAACGGCACCTGCACCAAGGAACAACAAAGCTTTGAACATGGCATGCGTAAACAGGTGAAACATAGAAGCAGTAAATCCTAAACCATTCTCCCCGCCAAAACCTGAAACACCCAGCGCAAACATCATAAATCCTATCTGGCTCATGGTAGAATATGCCAACACTCTTTTGATATCTGTTTGTGTGCAGGCAATTACTGCAGCAAATAATGCAGAAGTAATACCTACATAAGCAACTACCTCTAATGCCAGTGCAGACATAATGAATACCGGGAATAATCTTGCTACTAAAAACACGCCCGCCACTACCATGGTTGCAGCATGTATAAGTGCTGATACCGGCGTGGGGCCTTCCATTGCATCGGGCAACCACACATGCAAAGGGAACATCGCACTCTTACCTGCACCGCCAATAAAAATTAATCCCAATCCCCATGTGAGTGCAGAAACACCCAGGAAGGATGCAGCCACAGCAGATTGAAATTCCGGCGCATCGCCAGCAGTTAACCGTTGAATTAAAGTATTAAAATCTAACGTGCCTGCATAAAAAGATAAGATTAAGATTCCTATCAAAAATCCAAGGTCTGCAAAACGGGTTACGATAAATGCTTTTTTGCAGGCTGCTACCGCACCGGGACGATCATAATAATATCCAATCAACAAAAAGGATGAAACACCTACCAGCTCCCAGAAAATATACATCTGAAAAATATTGGAAGAGATAACCAAACCCAACATAGAGAAAGTAAACAGCCCAAGGAATGCATAATAGGTAGGAAATCTTTCTTCGCCCTTCATATAACCAAGGCTGTAAATATGCACCATCAAAGAAATAAAAGTTACCACTACCAGCATCATTACAGAAATGGGATCTAACAGAATGCCCATATCAATAGAAAGAGACCCCTCCCCAAAACGCAGCCACTCATATTTGAACACAACGATTTTTTGATAAACGCCATGCAGTTTTCCATAATCAAAAAAGTATCCATAGGCTGTGTACAAGGCGAGCGCAGTAGAAATTAATAACAGAACGGTTCCAATGATGCCGGAGCTGTTCTTACAATATTTTCTTCCAAATATTCCCAAGAGGATAAAGCCTAGAAAAGGCAAAAGAGGAATGAACCCCACCAACCAGGCGGAAGGCAGAAGCTGCAGAAACTGTACTTGTAAAAAAATATCTTTCATCATAAAATCAATACTGAATTAAAACTTCAAATACCGAATATTTTCATTTATCACTTTTCAAATCATTTGTGATTAAAAATAATCTTCACTTTCAACTCCTTCATTTCCTCCCCCTTCAGGTAAGATAGAGGAGCCCTCTAATTCTTCAACTCTTCTGCTTGCTCCACCTGTATAGAACCATGGCTTCTGTATAAATTAAGAATGATGGCGATTGCTACTGCCGCTTCCGCTGCTGCAATAGCAATAATGAAAATGGTAAAAAACAATCCGTCCATTTTATTTGGCCACAGGTATTTATTAAAGGCAATAAAATTAAGGTTCACACTATTCAGTATCAGCTCTATACTCATGAGCATGGTTACCAGGTTTCTCCTGCTAAAAAAACCAAACACACCAATGAAAAACAAGGCTGCACTGATAAATAATAAATGATATAATCCGGGCTCCATCATGTTGTTGCTGATTTACTGCGCATGGCTATAACGATACAACCTATTAAGGCTGCCAATAATAAAATACTCACTACTTCAAAAGGTAAAGCATATCCTCCTTCATTTACACCCAACATTTTATAGCCAATATTGGCTACTGTAGGCTCTATGGATGCTGCGTCTGTTCGGAAAAATGTATGTTGAAATACCTGCAGCATCACCAATGCAAAACCACAAAATGCTGCGAGTGCCGAAAATAATAAACGGCTGCTTTTTTGTTTGGGCAACATCTCTCCTGCCTGCTGCGTTAAGAAAATGGAGAAGATGATTAAGACGGTAATACCACCCACATAAACTACTATCTGCACAGCCGCAATAAATTCATACTGCATCCAAAAGAACAAACCTGCTACACCTATCAGCGTAAATAATAAAAAGATAGCGGCACGAAATATTTGCCTGGTGGTTACCGCAAGTAGAGCGCTTACCAATGTAAATGCCGCTAACAAATAAAATATGATTGTTGATCCACTCATTATTCTACTCCCTCCATGATTTTAGAATCCGGGTTATTTAAAATTTTTGTCAGTGAGGCCCGATCGAATACACTGTGCTCAAAAGTTTGCGCCATCACGATAGCATCAGAAGGACAGGCGATAATACATAAATTACACATGGTGCACAGTTCAAGATGATACACCAGTTTGTCTATAGCCTTTTTCTTTTTTCCTTCTGGCGAAATATCAAATTTGGTAACCACTTTAATGGTGCCGTTGGGGCAGGCCAATTCGCAAGCCGTACATCCTGTGCAACGATGTTCATTTTTTTCATCATGAGGCATCACCACTTCGCCCTTAAATCTACCCGGCAGGTTCATGGTTTCTCTGTTATCAGGATATTGCTGTGTGATAATTTCTTTGTGATGCGTAAAATAATACCCCGTGCGTCTTAGACCCACTAGTAAAGATTTTACAGCACTGAAAACATCTTTGATATAATTTACGGCCCCCTCCAAACCTCCCCCGGTAGGGGAGGCTTTTGAAGTCTCTGAATTATTTGAAGTGTCAACCATTATTTAAACGTTTCAATTTTATTTTATACAGCTTGAATTAGTTATTAATCTGCTGTTGTAATTCTATGCATTAGTGTTCTCCCCCACCGGGGGAGTTAGAGGGGGCCGGGCTTCTAAAAATGCCAGCCCATAATCGCTATTGCTGTTGCCAGCAATAAATTAAACATGCTGATCGGCAATAAATATTTCCATTCCAGATTTAGTAACTGATCGATCCTCAGCCTCGGAAACGTCCACCTGAACCACATGATGATAAATATTAAGAAAAACGTTTTTCCAAAGAACCAAAGTGAGGAAGGAATGTAGTTCATCACATGGTTAAATGCTGCCCAGTTGCCAATATGAAATGGCATCCACCCTCCGAGAAATAAGGTGGCGCCCAGCGCACACACAATAAATACATTGATATATTCTGCCAAAAAAAACAAAGCGAATTTCATCCCCGAATATTCTGTATGAAAGCCGGCGGTAAGTTCAGATTCTGCTTCCGCTAAATCGAATGGAGCTCTGTTGGTTTCTGCAGTTACAGCTATCATAAAAATTACAAATGAAATGAGAGCAGGTATATGCCCTTTAAAAAGCCACCATCCGTTGGACTGTGAAAGAATGATATCAGAAACATTAAGGCTACCGGTAAAAACAATAATCGTCAATATCGCCAAGCCTGCAGACAATTCGTAACTCACAATTTGTGCACCGCTGCGCATGGCACCCATCAATGAATATTTATTGTTACTGGCCCAACCCGCCATTAAAATGCTGATAACATTGATAGACGAAACAGCCGAAATATACAGCACGCCAATGTTCATATCCCACAACGTAAAATCTTTGGCGAATGCAACGGGTGCCATCAGCAACATGGCCACAATCATGGCAATGAAAGGAGCAAGATTAAATAAAAATCTATCCACGCCATTTGGGGTCATGCCTTCTTTCACCAGCAACTTCACCGTATCTGCCGCCGACTGCAACAATCCTTTTGGACCCACCCGGTTTGGACCCAAACGGATCTGCATCCATGCGGCTACCTTTCTTTCCATGAGCACCAACACCAGCCCAAGGATGGCAAATAAACTAATGACGCAAACTCCCGCAATAACCATTTCAAAAACCATTGCCCAGGTCGGGTTAAAGGTTTCTGTCACCCAGGTGTGAATGAAATTTGATATGTTTGATAAACTCAACATAAAAGCCCCCTCCGCCCCCTGAAGGGGGAACTACATGTGGAGAGATTAACGCTTGATATTTTTTTGAAATCCATGTCTAATATTTTGTTTACGTTCATACATAATTCTCCACAGTTCCCCCTTTAGGGGGCGGAGGGGGCTCCTCCTTACCTATCTATATCCGGTATTACCAAATCCAATGTTCCCATCATCGCTACCAGGTCACCCAACTTCTCTCCTCTTGCCATATGATCCAATGCAGAGAGATTGGAAAAACCCGGTGAACGAAATTTAATTCTGTATGGAGTCGTGCCGCCTTCGCTCACGATGTACACACCAAATTCACCTCTCGCTGTTTCCACTCGTTGATAAAATTCTCCTTTGGGTAATTTCAACACTGCTTTTGTTTTTGCCTGAAAATCTCCATCCGGGATATTATCTATTAATTGTTCGATGATCTTTACAGATTGCTGCATTTCCCGGATACGCACCATGTATCTTGAAAAAGAATCTCCACCCGTCTCCAGTATTTCATCAAATTCTAAATTCTGATAGCCGTCATAAGGATATAATTTTCTTATATCGCATGCTACGCCGCTTCCTCTTGCTGCAGGCCCTGTCATACCAAAGGATATGGCATCATCTGCCGAAATAAAACCCACGCCTTTCATCCTGTTTTGAAAAATAATATTGCCAGTCACCAGTTCATCATATTCATGAATCTTAGACTTATAAAGATTTAAAAACGTTTTTATACTTTGTTGAAAATTCGGATGCACATCCTGCATCACCCCACCGGGAACAATGTAATTCATCGTCAACCGTGCACCACAGGTTTCTTCCATGATATCGTTGATGGCTTCTCTTTCTCTAAAGGCATGAAAGAAAGGAGTGAGTGCGCCAAGATCCATGGCCATAGCTCCCCACCACAATTCATGCGAGGCAATTCTTGTTAATTCATCCAGCAAAATCCTGATAACTTTTGCCCTGGCAGGTACTTCAACTTGTAATCCTTTTTCTACTGTAAGTGCGCAAGCATGGTTGTTTATGTGAGATGATAAATAGTCCATGCGGCTGGTAACGTAGATAAACTGTCGGTAGCTCAAACTCTCGCACATTTTTTCGATAGAGCGATGTATGTAGCCCAGGTGAGGCTCTACTTTTTTGATAGTTTCTCCATTCAATGTAACTAGTAAATGCAGCACCCCATGGGTAGCAGGATGCTGTGGCCCTATGTTGATGATAAGGTCTCCTGGAGCCCCCCCACCCCCTAAAGGGGGAGTTGAAGCAGCGTCTTTAATTATTTCAGTCTCTCTATACATTTATATGTTTCTAATAAAACAGCATCTTCTTTTATATTTTCTTCTTTCACTCCCATTTAGGGGTTGGGGGGGTTTTATAATTTGATCATATTAATCGGGTCCTCAAAATCTTTCCGCATCGGATTTTTCCCTTCCCATCCATCTGGTAATATCAATAATCTTAAATCTGGATGATTTAAAAATTGTACCCCAAACATTTCATACACTTCCCGCTCATGAAAATTGGCTGTTTTCCAAATATGACTAACTGTCTCTATAGCTGGCTTGGAAATTTCCAGGTTAGCTTTGATAACAATATTGTGTCGGAATTTTGTGGAGCTCAGGTGGTACACCATCGTTAAATGGGTTTTCCAATCTATACAGGTTA
Source organism: Ferruginibacter sp. (assembly GCA_046597635.1). Classification (GTDB taxonomy): domain Bacteria; phylum Bacteroidota; class Bacteroidia; order Chitinophagales; family Chitinophagaceae; genus Ferruginibacter. The sequence continues at coordinate 8,647 of JBKJKD010000055.1, forward strand.
AACAAAAAAGATGATCGAAAAATAAAGAAGCTTCGGTGCGAAAATGTGTGGCCAATGATAGCCAATCCTGCGGAGCAATCATGATATTAAGCCACTCGCCAGTTTCATCAAACGTGGCTGTGGGCAGCAGTTCTATAATCTTGGTTTTTAATTCTTCGTTTCCCATAAGCAAAACCTCGTGGAAGTTTATAAATATATCTGTCTTTAACGCTTTTCTAATTCTACTTACTGCCTGCTTCTTACTTCTATTTTGGTTCCTTTATCTGCTCCCTTGTCAACCCCATTTTTATTTTTTCCTGCAGTGTCATCAACGCATGTATCAGTGCCTCAGGCCGGGGTGGACAACCAGCAACATACACATCCACTGGAATCACATGATCTGCACCTTTTACCACAGAATAAGTATTGTAAAAAAATGGGCCACCGCTAATGGCACAGGCTCCCATGGCAATCACATATTTGGGATCGGCCATTTGATCATACAATCTTTTTAAAACGGGTGCCATTTTATTCACAATCGTTCCTGCAATAATGATAACGTCAGCCTGCCTTGGCGAGGCCCGGGCAACTTCAAAACCAAACCGGGAAAAATCGTATTTAGCGCCAGCAACAGACATATATTCTATGCCACAACAACTCGTTGCAAAAGTGAGTGGCCACAAGGAATTAGACCTTGCCCAGTTGATCAGATCATCCAGCTTGCTGAGCATAATGCCACCATCTGCTGTTTCGTGCACCTGGCCAGGGAAATCCCCCTGTCCCCCTGAAGGGGGAACTAAGGACGCAATATTTTTTATTTCATCACTCATTTATCAAAGCTGTTACTTTATAAAGGTTACTTCATAATCTTCTCCATAATCAGTTCCCCCTTCAGGGGGCGGAGGGGGCTACATCCACTTCAACGCACCCTTTTTATGGGCGTATAAAAAACCAACAAAAAGTATAAAAAAGAAAATAATAATTTCAACCAATGCAATCCATCCCAGGCTTTTAGCCACGACCGCCCAGGGGAAGAGGAAAATAATCTCTACGTCAAAGATCAAGAAGATGAGGGCGAATAAATAATAACCCACATTCATTTGTACCCAGGTTTTACCCTGAGTGGGAAGACCACATTCTATGGCTTCTCCTTTTTGAGCATTGGTAGTAGACTTCGTAAGTACCTTGGCAACAAGCAATGCAAATATGGAGAATGTAAGCGCTGCAATTATTAAAACAATCATCGAAGAAGCACCCATATGAATCTGGTTATGGCATGAAAGTAATTACTGTACAAGATAACGAATAATGGTTACAGTAAACTCCACGGCAGCATCTGTATTTAGTCATTGATAGCAATGATTTTTATCAGCTTATAAAATGGACATTTGCCTGCATGAAATCTCTAACCGTAAATTTCTACATGAACTGATTTTTTGTCGTAACCCATTTTTAAAATTCTTTCTTTGGCCTCGTCTACCATTCCCCTCCACCCGCATAAATAGAAAAATGCAGGCTTCAAAGTAGGCTCTTCGCCTTCCACCGCCGGCAGCATATTCTGTTTACAAATTTCTTCATATACACCATGTACATAGCCAATCCTTACAAGGTGATCATAGTTACCTGGCTCTTCCCGTGAATAAGCGGTATGGTAAATAAAATCTGCATCTGTGCGCATAAGGCCTTTTAGTTCTTCGGCATACAAAGCATCTCCAAATTTGCGGCAACCAAAAACGAGGTGAACTTTTTGGTGCGCTATATTGTGACGGATGATGTGGTGTATCATGCTCCTGAAGGGTGCTATACCGGTACCCGTACAAATCAGAAAGATATCTTTCTCTATATGTTCGGGCAAGGTGAATATGCCGGCAGGACCACGAAAAGGTATCTCCGTTCCTTCTGCAACTTCATTAAACAAATAGTTGGTGCCAGCACCATCATCGAGCAATACGATGCATAACTCAAAAACATTGGTTTCATCGGGCCAGCTCGCTATAGAGTAACTTCTCCATCGTTTATTCGGTTTTTCATGCACCGGCAAATCCAGCGTTACAAATTGCCCTGGCTTAAAGTTAAATTGCTCCAACTCCGGTACCTGTATAAAAAAACGGCGGGTAGTACTCGTTTGGTTTTCTATTTTTATAACCTTACCAATGCGCCAGGGTTCTAATGCCATGATGATAATTTTTTCTGAAATATAATCATAAATGGAATAAGAAACAGATCGGAATTTCTCCAGAATGAAAACACTGTTGGGCTTTTCTTAAAATAAGCCACAGCTTTCCACCCCATCAACAGATCACTTATCTTTGCCCCCGGATGAACCTGGAAGTGTTGCTGAATTATTACAAAAATGATAACCGCTGTTTTCAAATTGCGGACAGAATCACTTTGTCTAAGCCCCAGCATTTTCATCTCAAAGGCCTTCAGGGCAGTGCCTCTCAATTTATTTTGGCAGCCGTTTTCAGCCATCCATCTACCGCACAACTCAATCACCTGGTTGTTTTAAGAGATGCAGAAGAAGCCGCATATTTTCAAAATACTTTAGAGAACATTACCCAGGCGCTCGATCTTTTTTATTTTCCATCGTCCTTTAAAAATAAAAAGAATTACCAGTTGCTCAACAGCAGCCATGTGATGTTAAGAACAGAAGCACTTACCAAACTTGCAGGCGGTGGTAATAAAAAAATCATCGTCACCCACCCGGAGGCTTTGTTTGAAAAAGTCGTACTTTCTAAAACACTTTCAGAAAACATCATCAGCATCAAACAAGCTGCCGAGCTTGACGTGGAAGGCATGCTGCACAAATTTGTAGAACATGGCTTTGTGCGTACCGACTTTGTGTATGAACCCGGCCAGTTTGCAGTGCGGGGCGGCATCCTCGATATTTATTCGTTTGGCAATGAGAAACCTTACCGAATAGAACTATTCGGCAACGAAGTAGATAGCATCCGCATATTTGACCCCGAAACACAGCTAAGTGAAAGAAAATTATTACAGGTAAATATTATACCCAACGTAGAAACTCAATTTGAAACCGGTGAAAAAGTTTCTCTGTTAGAATTTTTGCCAGAAAACACGGTGGTATGGACGGAAGACTGGAATTTCATCAAAGAAAAAATTGAGCAGGAAGAAGAGAATTTTGAACTCTTTCGAACAGCTTTCAGCGAGCCTGCTGCCAATGAGGAAATAGACCGCCCACAGGATAGAAAGGATTTTACGGAGACTGATTTCGTAAGTGCCGCCATTATTGAAGAGCAAATCAAGCTTCGGCACATTATCGAGATCGGCAACAAGGCCTATTTTCAAAAGGACCAACCTGCTGTAAGAAACGACTTGCTGTTTGCTACCAAAGAGCAGCCTGCCTTCAACCGACAGTTTGATCTACTCATTAAAAACTTAAAAGAGTACGAACAAAAAGATTATAACATTTTCATTTTTGCCGAGCAACCTAAACAGTTAGAAAGGCTGCACATCATATTCACAGATTTAAAAGCTGAAATACAGGTTACGCCCATTCCTGTTTCTATTCACGAGGGTTTTATAGACGACGATCTTAAACTAGTTTGTTATACAGATCACCAGGTTTTTCAACGCTACCATAAATACAAAGTAAAACAAGCCTTCAATAAAAATAAGGCGCTTACTTTAAAAACGCTGCGGGAACTGCAGCCAGGAGATTATGTAACACATATAGACCATGGCGTGGGCGTGTACAGTGGCCTGCAAAAAATAGAAGCCAATGGGCGTATGCAGGAGTCTGTAAGAATACAATACAAAGATGGCGATCTGTTGTATGTAAACATTTCTTCTCTGCATAAAATAGGCAAGTACAGCGGCAAGGAAGGCAGCATACCAAAGATGAACAAACTGGGAAGCGATGTTTGGAACAAGCTGAAAGAAAAAACAAAGAGGCAGGTAAAAGATATTGCGACCGATCTTATTAAATTGTACGCACAACGTAAAAGCCTGCTCGGTTTTAGCCACAGCCCGGATAACTACATGCAAACAGAATTGGAAGCCAGCTTTATTTATGAAGACACGCCCGACCAGGGCAAGGCAACAGAAGATGTGAAAAGAGATATGGAGAAACCTGCGCCTATGGACAGGTTGGTTTGTGGCGACGTAGGTTTTGGCAAAACAGAGATAGCCATCCGGGCAGCTTTCAAATCTGTATGCGATGGCAAGCAGGCAGCCGTATTGGTGCCCACTACCATCCTTGCATACCAACATTATAAAACATTTTCTGACAGGCTAAAGGATTTTCCTGTTACCGTAGATTTTATCAACCGCTTCAAAACAGCCAAGGAAAAAAAGGAAACGTTTAAGAAAATTGAAGAAGGAAAAATTGACATCATTATAGGTACACATGCATTGCTGGGCAATGCTGCGAAATTCAAGGATCTCGGCATCATGATCATTGATGAGGAGCAGAAATTTGGCGTATCTGCAAAAGAAAAATTAAAACAACTTCGTACAACGGTTGATTCACTCACACTAACGGCTACGCCTATACCCAGGACCTTGCAGTTTAGTTTGATGGGTGCCCGGGATCTTAGCATCATCAACACACCACCACCCAACAGACAGCCCATCCAAACGGAGGTGATGGTGATGAATGAGGATGCCATTAGAGATATTATTTATTACGAAACAGAAAGAGGTGGCCAGGTTTTCTTCATTCACAACCGGGTAAAGGGCCTGGCAGAAATGAAAAGCCTGATACAGGGCTTGTGTCCAGACCTGAGCATTGCGTTTGCCCATGGCCAAATGGAAGGCGACCAACTGGAAGATACCATCCTGGATTTTATGGATAAAAAATACGATGTGCTGGTATGCACCAATATTGTAGAAAGCGGTGTAGATATTCCCAATGTAAACACCATCATCATCAACAATGCGCACCAGTTTGGCTTGAGTGATCTGCACCAGTTGCGTGGTCGTGTGGGGCGCAGCAACAAAAAAGCCTTCTGTTATTTGATGGCGCCGTCTTTGGCTACACTGCCCACCGACAGCCGCAAGCGACTAAATACACTTGAACAATACAGCGACCTCGGCAGCGGTTTTCAGATAGCTATGAGAGACCTTGATATACGAGGCGCAGGAAATATGCTGGGTGGAGAACAAAGCGGTTTTATAGCCGAGATCGGCTTTGAAATGTACCAGAAAATATTAGACGAAGCCATCAAAGAATTAAAAAGAAACGAATTCAGAGACCTGTTTAAAGACGAAATTCATCAACAGGATGATTTTGTAAAAGACTGCAGTATAGATACAGATCTTGAAATACTTATTCCGGATAGTTATGTAGAGAGCATCACCGAAAGGTTGAGCCTGTACTCCCGCCTGGACAATTGCGAAACCGAGGAAGAACTACAGGCTTTTCACAAAGAGCTCACTGATAGATTTGGCCCTGTGCCGCCAGAAGTGGAAGACCTTTTTGCGACAGTCCGCTGCCGGCGCATTGCCGTTTTGTTAGGCTTCGAAAAAATGTTCCTGAAAAACGACACCCTTAAATGTTTCTTTGTGGGCAATCCTGACTCTCCTTATTTTCAAAGTGAAACCTTCAATGGCGTGCTGTTGTTTTTGCAAACGGGTACCAACAAAGGCAAATTAAAACAAGTAGGCAAGAATGGTATTCTTGTGGTAGAAAATATTAAAACGATGAACGAACTCTACCAGTTTTTAAACAAGATGCAGCAGTCTGTTTTCAAACAACCAACCGCTTAGCGAATCAACATTACGGTCGTTTTTCTGTTGATGGGTTTGCCGGTAAAATCAACACCGCTCGCCAACACAACAAATACTCCTTTTTCCTGCTTTATCCCTTTCCACCTGCCATCCCAACCTTTATTATAATCTGTGCTGCTGAAGACTTCGTTACCCCAACGGTTATAAATTTTGAGAAATTTAAACTCCTTTATCCCAACAGGTATTCCCCTAAAAATATCGTTCAGTCCGTCATCATTGGGGGTAAATGCATTGGGTAAATAAATATCAGGTCCCTTATAAATTTTTATCGTCACCTCATCAAAACTTTCACAGCCTTCCGGTGTAAATGCTTTTAAAAGGTAAGTCTGCGTGGTAGTGTTGGTAGCCACAGGGTTTGATATGTTGGGGTTACTCAGTCCGAAACCAGGGGACCAGGTATAGCTTAATCCGCCGCTGGCATTTAGCTGCACAGGCTGCCCCGCTGCTGCAATGGTATCGTTGCCAGCAAATGCATTGGTACCATAAATGTTGATGGGCTTCGTGATGGTATCTGACGAACAACCCTCTACCGAAATACCTACCAGTTTTACGCTGTAAGTATTATTGTTCCTGTACATATGCGTAGCAGGGTTTCCTACTGCATTGGATCCATCTCCAAAACTCCAATACCAGTTGCTTATGCCAATGCTGGTTGTTTCGGCTGCGGTAAAATTCACAGTACTTAGTTTACAAGCATCTGTAAAATTCATGGTTATTACCGGCTTAGATTTTACAATGAATGTTTTATACACGGTGTCTGATGTACAGCCATAGTTACTTGTTACAACGAGTCCAACATTGTTGGTCCCCGGCGAAAAAAATTGTGTGGGATTTTGTTGCGTGCAAAATACAGTCCCTTGCGCCAGCCATTGCCACTGGCTGATGGAAGCATTGATGACCGTTGAGGAATCTAACAATTGAATACTATTATTATTACAAAGCAAAGTGCCAGACCCAAACATTGCTACAGGCTTTGCAGCTATTTGCAATGTTCTCTGCATGGTATCGCTTACACAGTTGCGATTATTTGTTACTACCAGCCTAATGTTCACTGGCCCCGTATTGTTGTAAGTTACAGTTGGATTTTGTTGAGTAGAAAACTGTCCGTTTCCAAGATCCCACCACCAACGGGTGATGGGCACGCCATCAGTACTGTAAGAGGAATCGAGCAACTGTGTAGCCTGAGTTTGGCAGAGTTGCACCGCTTTGATCGCAGCACGTGGTTTGTCAACCACAAAAACATTTACCATTTTAGACCCCACGCATCCGGCACTTCCATTACCGGTAGCTACCAACGTAACCGGGCGAATACCAGGAGTAGGAAACACAAAAGTTTCGTTTTGGGTAGGGTGCGGCAATTGATCCCCTAATATCCAATTCCAATTGGTTATTGGGTCACTGCCAGAAACAAATATTCCAGATAAGTTTGTAGGTGAGCCCAGGCAAACCGAATCTGTGAAGGTAAAATCTATGACCGGTCGGGAAAATATATACAACGGTTTCATCAGCGTATCAGACTGACAGCCCTCCAAGCTTTTTACGGCGAGCTTTACGAGGTTGTTTCCCGCTAGGGGATACGTTGTAGAAGGGTTGCTGATTGTACTGGTGTTGCCATTTCCAAAATCCCAATACCATTCATTTACACTACCCACAGCCGCATAGGATGAATCTGAAAAACCAATGGGGTTGCCTGCACAATTATCATCATTTTTAAAATAGGCAACGGGCTTGCTTCCCACCCTTACCAATTGGTTAAAAACGGCCACGCAGCTGTCGAGGGCCAGCACGGTGAGCGTAACCGCATAATCGCCCGCTGCGGCATATGTATGGGTTGGGTTAATGTTTACAGAATCAATAGGGCTGCCATCACCAAAATTCCAATAGCGCTTTAATATGCCGCCAAATGTGATGGTGGAATCGTTGAAAACGATGGGCTCCCCGATGCATCGGTTTTGTGTAGGCAAAAAACGAAACTTGGGAAGCAAGCTGGTACAAAATCGCTGCAGATTTGAGAGGCCGCCTGTAGCACCTGTGAAGCCCCAAAAAACCTGAGTATTTCCGCCGAATACAGTGGTCACTAAATCCCTTGTTGCCACCACTCTTTGCACGCCGTCAAAAGAAACAGTGAGCGTTGTTGTAGGTGCATCCCATACAATTTTTATCAAATGAGTCTGACAGTCTTCCACATTGTCACTGCTCGCAGAAATGGGTGTTATTGGCGTGAGTGTACTGGCACTGGAATGATTGATGTTACCATTCAACTGTATAGCAATATGGTCGTAAGTGGGATCGTTGTCCACGGTATTTTGGTAAGTATCCAATGTAATTCCTACCGCAGGGGTAACGCCCGAATAGCCCATGCCTCCGCCACTGCTACCTACACTCGTACTGATGGGCTGCAGTACAAATGCAATTCCATCTGCACCACCATCGCTGCACCCCAGAAAAACATCAAAAGTAAAATCAAATGATTGAGCCAGGTTGATTCGGTTGTTGTTCCAAACAGAACCACTTTGTGCGTTCTGGTTTTGAGTAAGCGTATAACAATTGCAATTTTCCCTGAAGGCATTGCCATTTACAGTGTATTGGGCATTGCAAAGCAGG
>JBKJKD010000072.1:0-11570 GCA_046597635.1 Ferruginibacter sp.
AAGCACTGCAGGAAAAAACTGGTTACTGAAATATTTAGCAGAGAATGGAGGAATCACGGGTTCCCTGCCTGCTTGACGCAGTCAGACAGGGATTCCCGTACGTGGTACTAGAAGCCTTGCAAAATTTGCAGGGCTTTTTTAATTCCACTAATTTTCACAGCATGGTTACCGTGTATGTTTTATTGAGTGATAAGGATAATACAACCTATGTGGGAATGGCTCTCAATGCACTGGCCAGATTAAAAGAACACAATGCCGGAAAGAACAGATACAGCAAGGGGCACCTTCCGTGGAAAATTATCTTTACAGAAGCCCACCCAGATTGGGCCACAGCAAGAGTGAGAGAAAAGTATTTAAAAAGCACTGCAGGAAAAAACTGGTTACTGAAATATTTAGCAGAGAATGGAGGAATCACGGGTTCCCTGCCTGCTTGACGCAGTCAGACAGGGGTTCCCGTACGTGGTACTAAAAGCCTTGCAAAATTTGCAAGGCTTTTTTGTTGCTTCGCCTATAGAACAATCCCGCAGCTTTGGATATTAAAATTTTACAAAGTATTATCCACACATGCAGTACTTTTGCAACGCAAAAAATAGATAACATTTTAAACAATCAGTTATGAGTACAGTTAAAGTTGCCATCAACGGTTTCGGACGCATTGGCCGTTTGGTATTTCGTCAGATCTATAACATGGAAGGTATTGAGGTAGTTGCTATCAACGACCTTACCAGCCCTGAAACATTGGCTCACTTATTAAAATATGATAGTGCGCAGGGAAGATTTGGCCAGGACGTAAAGCACACAGAAAATTCCATCACCGTTAATGGTGAAGAAGTAAAAATATATGCACAAAAAGATCCTGCTCAAATTCCGTGGGGCAGCCATGATGTGGACGTGGTGATTGAGTGCACAGGTTTCTTTACAGATAAAACAAAAGCAGAAGCGCATATCACAGCAGGTGCAAAGAGGGTAGTTATTTCTGCCCCGGCAACCGGCGATCTAAAAACAGTGGTATTCAATGTGAATCATCAAATTTTAGATGGTAGCGAAACCATTATCAGTTGCGCAAGTTGTACCACGAACTGTTTAGCCCCAATGGCAAAAACATTGAATGACAATTTTGGAATCATCACCGGTATCATGAGTACTATTCATGCTTATACGAACGATCAAAATACTTTGGATGCACCACATCCTAAAGGTGATTTAAGAAGAGCAAGAGCTGCCGCGGCCAACATTGTTCCAAATAGCACTGGCGCAGCCAAAGCCATTGGTCTTGTGTTACCAGAGTTAAAAGGTAAACTAGATGGTGGTGCACAGCGTGTACCGGTTATCACAGGGTCTGTTACTGAACTGTATTCTATTTTAGAAAAATCAGTAACAGCAGATGAGGTAAACGCAGCTATGAAAGCGGCTAGCAATGAAAGTTTCGGTTACAACGAAGACGAAATTGTGAGCAGCGATGTTATCGGTATTGAGTTTGGGTCATTGTTTGACGCTACTCAAACCAAGGTGCAGGTAATTGGCGATAAGCAACTGGTGAAAACCGTGAGCTGGTACGACAATGAAAACAGTTACGTAAGCCAATTGGTGCGTACTGTAAAACATTTCGCAGGACTGATTTCTAAATAAAGCCTCCGTCATTTTCGTTAAAAGCACAGCGAAGAGTAGATGTAGGAGTAATTGTTGCTGCCAGGTAATTGTGCTACTTTCGGGCATTATTGCGTTACCTGTTTGCCTTTACAAAGTATCTATTGGGTCATCATTTTTCGTTTAACAAATAACTTCAAGGCTCTCATAAATTGGGAGCCTTGAATATTTTATCGACTTTATAATCAGGAAGGGTTTGTTTCTAAATTACTTAAGGCCCGGATGGGATGGCCGGATGTAAATTTTGTATCTTTAGCCAAACAAATAAAGATGGAAACAGAATTATTAAAACGCATAACCATCATACCGGGGTTGATGGGTGGCAAACCAACAATCAGAGCCATGCGCTTTCCAGTAAAAGATGTGTTGGAATTATTAGCCTCAGGAATGACGCATGAGCAAATTCTTGAAGAGCATCCTGCATTAGAAGAAAATGATATTAAAGCAGCCTTACTGTATGCAGCCATTAAAGTAGGCAATACAACTATCTTGCATGCAGCTTAGCGAAATTGAGCTTTGGCTCGACATGCAGTTATCGCCGGCGCTGGCTAAATGGATCCAGTTAACCTTCGGTATTAGGGCTATTTCTTCTTACGATTTGTTTGTTAACAACGAAAAGGATGAAGTCATTTTTTTGAAAGCAAAAAACCAAACTAATGTTATTTTGATTTCTAAAGATCATGACTTTCTTGATATCATGGAAAGGTTGCAACCCCCACCAAAATTAATTTGGCTCACCATGGGAAACTGCTCCAACAACCAAATGCAAAAGATCATGGAGAAAACATTAGTGCCTGCTCTCAGTGAACTCATCAACACTCCAACTACAATCATAGAAATCACAATTTAATTTATTAAAATGAGCGAATTTTCATCCTTTAACTTCAAAGATAAAACAGCCCTTGTTCGGGTAGACTTTAATGTACCCCTGGACGATCAATTCAATATTACAGATGACAATCGTATGGCGGCAACCATCCCAACTATCAAAAAGATTTTGGCAGATGGCGGCAGTGCAATTTTGATGAGTCATTTTGGCCGCCCTAAAGATGGCCCTACAGAGAAATATTCTCTCAAGCACCTCGTAAAACATTTGCACAGCTTGTTGAATGCTTCGGCCGAAAGCGACACCGATAGTGCCCAGGAAGTCAACGTGTTTTTTGCTGATGATTGCATAGGAGAGCAGGCTTACAGCAAAGCTGCTGCATTGCTCCCTGGTGAAGTTTTGTTGTTGGAAAACCTTCGTTTTTACAAAGAGGAAGAAAAAGGGGATGCGGCCTTTGCAGAAAAATTAGCAGAGCTGGGTGATGTGTATGTAAATGATGCATTCGGCACAGCACACCGTGCACATGCGTCCACTGCAGTGATTGCACAATATTTTGATGCAGATCAAAAAATGTTTGGTCTGCTCATGGAAGGCGAAGTGAAAAGCGCCGAGAAAGTATTGCACCAATCAGAAAAACCTTTTTGCGCTATCATTGGCGGGGCCAAAGTATCAGATAAGATTTTGATCATAGAAAATTTATTGGAGCGAGCCACCGATATCATTATTGGCGGCGGCATGGCATATACCTTTATAAAAGCCCGCGGCGGAAAAATTGGCAATTCGCTTTGCGAAGACGATCGATTGGATACAGCACTTCAAATTTTAGAGAAAGCCAAACAAAAAAATGTGAGCATTCACTTGCCGGAGACCTCCATCATTGCAGATAAGTTTGCGGCAGACGCCAATACAAAAGATTGCCCAAGCGATCAAATACCTGATGGCTGGATGGGGTTGGACATTGGCGGAAAAGCAGTAGGAATTTTCAGTGAGATTGTTGGCAAGTCAAAGACCATACTATGGAACGGCCCCATGGGCGTTTTTGAAATGGAAAAGTTTGAGAATGGTACCAAAATGATTGCGCTTGCAGTTGCAGAAAGTACAAGCAAGGGAGCCTTTAGCCTGGTAGGTGGCGGCGATAGTGTGGCAGCAGTTAATAAATTTAACCTGGCAGATAAAGTAAGTTATGTGAGCACGGGTGGGGGAGCACTGTTGGAATATTTTGAAGGCAAAGAGCTGCCGGGTATCGCAGCTATAAAATAACCAGCGCTCAATCTTGTTTCGCTGTGGGAAACCTCACCGTTTCCCACAACGAAATAAAGTTTACCAGAAACCATTGATACAAACTAAACGAATTCTTTGTGCACTTTGTTTTTCTTTGTACGCTTCGTGTGAAACCCTCGGCCTTTCTCGCAGCTTTTTTTCAAATCATCCTGAGCATTTTTTACCACACTCCATTTCTCATTTACCGGTAAACATATAATATTCAAAAACTGATTATTTGTTTCATTATTCATTAATTTTAGCCAGTAAATTTTAAAACAAAAAATATGAAAAGTATAACAACGATTGTCATTTTAGGTATTCTCGCAGTCCTCTTATTTGTGGGATGCAATGGCTACAATGGCCTTGTAAAACAGGATGAAAGTGTAAAGAAAGCCTGGAACAATGTGCAGACAGAATACCAGAACAGGTCAGACCTTGTGGGTAACCTTGTAAATACTGTAAAGGGTGCAGCCAATTTTGAGCAAAGTACTTTAACAGCAGTTGTAGAAGCAAGGGCCAAAGCAACGAGTGTAAACATAAACGCAGACAATCTTACCCCTGAAAAAATTGCAGAATTCCAGGCTGCGCAAGGTCAGTTGTCTGGTTCTTTAAGTCGTTTACTGGCAACCGTAGAGGCTTATCCAACCCTTAGGGCTACTGAAAACTTTACCAGGTTGCAGGGCCAGTTGGAAAGTATTGAGAACAACATCAAGAACTCCCGCAAAGTATTCAATGACGAAATCAATCTTTACAATACCAAAGTGAGGTCATTCCCTATGAACATCTTAGGTGGTATTTTCGGCTTCAGAGCCAAAGAAGGGTTTAAAGCAGATGCAGGTGCCGAAAAGAAAGTAGATGTGAATTTTGATGACATGAAAAAATAACGCTAATCAGCATTTATTTCAATGAATAAAAAAAGTTATTCCGGTTACATTATAGGAGCCATATTGGTTGTGGTGGGCATCTGGCTCATCACAACCTATAATGGTTTGGTGAAGAAAGATGAAAAAGTAAAACTGCAATGGAACGAAGTGCAGAACTCTTACCAGCGGAGGTTAGATCTTATTCCTAACCTTGTAAACGTTGTAAAGGGTGGTGCCGATTTTGAACAAACTACGTTGGTTAAAATATCAGATGCCAGGAGTAAAGCTACGGCTGTAAACGTGTCGGCAAATGATGTAAATGCCTCTGCCTACAATGCACAAGCCGCTGCGCAGGACGATCTGGCTGCTGCAGCCAATCGCCTTATAATTGCAGTAGAAAAATATCCTGAGTTACAGGGAGCTAAAGCTTTTGCAGGATTGCAAACACAATTGGAAAGAACTGAGTTGCGCATAAAAGTTGCCAGGAAAGATTTTAACGAAGCCATTGCAGATTATAATAAGTCTGCAAAAACCTTCCCCACAAAATTGGTTGCCGGAATGCTGGGTTTTCCCGCCAGAGAAGGCTTTCAGTCAGATGCCGGTGCAGACAAATCCATTGAAATAAAATTCTAACATGGGCCTATTTTCATTTAGCAAAAAAAAGCAGTTGTTTACCGAAGATGAAAATCGGCGGATAGTTTCGGCTATACGTACCTGTGAGCAGAGAACAAGCGGCGAGATACGGGTATACATCGAAGCCAAAAATCCTTATGTGAGCCCTATTGAAAGGGCAGTGGAGATTTTTGCAAAACTGAAAATGGAACAAACTGACCACCGCAATGGTGTGATACTTTACATTGCTTACAAACACAAAGAGGTAGCACTTTTTGGAGATGCAGGAATTTATGAAAAAACAGGTACTCCTTTTTGGGATGCAGAAGTAAAGAAGATGATTGCCAATTTTGGTGAAAATCAATTGCCGGAGGGCATCATACAATGTGTGCTCGATGTAGGGGAAGCGCTGCATGCAGCTTTTCCCTACGAGCCCAAAGAGGATAAGAATGAATTGCCAGACGACATTGTATTTGGAAAATTATAATTAATAGCGAAATTGAAAAAACAATTCATATACAACGGTTGTAAAAAGGCCCTTCTGCTTTTGGTAACTGTATTTTGTGTTGCATTGGTTGTTGCGCAAGGGTCTTTTAGTCCTGATGATTTACTCAAGCCAAGAACCGGCAAGCAAGCGCTTGTAAACGATTTTGCCAACATTCTTACCCCCGACCAGAGGCAGGCGTTGGAAAACAAATTGGTAGCGTTGGATGACAGTACCTCTACACAAATATCTGTAGTGATTGTACCCACCATTGGTGGCAGGAGCATTAGCGATTTTAATGTGGAACTTGGCAGGGCCTGGGGTGTAGGCGGCAAGCAAAACAACAATGGGGTGGTGCTGCTTATTGCAAAAGAAGACAGAAAGCTTGATATAACTGTGGGCTATGGTTTGGAAGGAGCGTTGCCCGATGCAACCTCCAAGTCTATAATTGACGATATTATTGTGCCCAATTTTAAAGGTGAGGATTATTACCGAGGCATAGATGAGGGTACAGATGCTATTATTGCAGCCGTAAGAGGCCAATACAATACCCCCCGCACAAAGGCTGGCAAAGGAATTTCCACCGGTAAAATCATTTTCATCGTTGCCATCATTTTGTTTCTGCTTTTGTCTTCTGGTGGCGGGGGCAACAAGGGTGGCACTTTTATGAGTCGCCGGGGGGCAAGAGGTTTACCAGGTCCCATTTTTTGGCCCACAGGTGGTGGTGGTGGCGGCTTCGGTGGTTTTGGTGGAGGTGGCGGTGGAGGCGGCTTTGGTGGCTTCGGCGGCGGTAGCTTCGGGGGTGGAGGAAGCAGCGGAAGTTGGTAAAGAAAAAGATAATATTAGAATATAAAAAAGCGGCTTCTTATATGGAAGCCGCTTTTAGTTTCTGGTATTCAAACTAGAAGGAAATACGATGTCGTTGTTTAAAGGTCGATTTAAAAAAATCGGCTCCATAAAGATGGAGCCGATGTAGTAAATGGAGTAAGGTCTGGGTTTATTTAAACTTCGTCTTAATGTAGTTTTCCATTTCTGGTCCTTTGGCCTTGCTTATCTGGTCGAACGTTGCTTTAAAAGCAGGATCTACATAAGCCCAGAATTGCTCCGGTATCAGGTTTCTAAAAGCAATAATGTAATCAATACCGGTTTTAATTTTTTGAGTGTCATTCAACTTAACCAAATAGCTTCCAAATTTTGCTGACATTTCTATTTTCTCTTGGTTGGCTGGGGCGCTTTTGTAGGCACCGGCTATAAAGTCAAAGTCGGCTTCTGTACCCTGAGAAATAAGGATATCGTTCACAGCATCTCCTAAACCAGCTTTGGCATCTGTGCTATATTTTTTTGCCAGTGCATAAGCGTTGGTTGCATCAAGCGCTGCAAGTCCTGTTAACCCTGCGCCAGCTACACCGTATGAAGAATCATTCACTGCCAATTGGTAAATAGGAAGGTATTTGGCAGAACCATTTTTTACAAGGTAACTTATGGCCGCAGCTTTGGTTTTGTTATCCCGATCGGTCTTAGCAATGTTCTCGATGGTCTCTAGTACAACCGCATCGGCTTTGTAAGGGGTAGCCGCAATTCTCTGCATGGTAAATTGCCTGAGCCCTGCAAATTTATCCGTCAACCCTTTAGAAATTTCAGGCATTGTTTTCTTTGCAAAAAAGTCAAGGGCTTCTCGTCTGTCCATGTAATTTTTTGCATACTTCAATTGTGCTTTATAATTCTCCTCAGATTTATTATCTGTTTTTTCAGCCAGCAAAATCTTTTCTGCATCTACATTGATTAGTTCAGGCCTTGCGGGTGTTTTAAAATAGAACGTGTCTTTGGCATTCTTCACCCACACGTTATAACGTTCCGCCTTTCCGTTGGTATACACGTCTACGGCTAGGGGCAACATAAAGATCTTATCTGTCTTTTGCGTTTGCTCAATCACCACTTCGGTGGTGTTGGGAATGCCAGGGATGTCATAGTTATAACTGATCTTTAATTTCGGGTGTCCGTTTCCGTAGTACCATTGGTTCCAAAACCAGTTCATGTCTTTACCAGTTACTTCTTCTACAGCCAGCCTTAGCTGTGCGGCTTCGCCGGTTTTAAATCTGTTCTGCGTTAGGTATAAATTCAGAGACTTAAAAAATGCATCATCGCCTACATAGTTTCTAAGCATATGTAATATCCTACCGCCTTTATTGTAGCTCACCGCATCAAACATATCTTCCTTGTTGGAGTAATGGTAGCGCACGAGGTTTTTAGCTTCACTTCCACTCATGATATAGCCCTCCATGTCGGTACGGTTATGAGCGTCTGCATAGTCTTTACCATACTTGTATTCGTCCCATAAGTATTCGCTGTAGTTGGCAAAACTTTCATTTACGGTAAGGTTGCTCCAGCTCTCGGCAGTTACAAGGTCTCCAAACCATTGGTGAAACAACTCATGCGCAATGGTTTCTTCCCATCCGTTTCCATCGGCCAATTGGCGGTTATTTTGGTAAGCGCTTTCCTGGTGCAGGGTAGCAGTGGTGTTTTCCATAGCTCCGCTCACGTAATCTCTACCCACAATTTGCGAATATTTATCCCATGGATAATCCACACCTAGCTTGTCCGAAAAGAATTTCATCATTTCCGGGGTGTTGCCAAAAATACCTTTAGCGTAAGGAGCGTATGACTTCTCTACATAATAACTTACTTCTTTTCCTTTGTAGGGTGCATCTTTTATAATGGCATAATCACCTACGCCCATAAAGAATAGGTAGGGGGCATGTGGTTGATCCATTTTCCAATAGTCGGTGCGGGTGCCATCCGTGTTTTTCTTCTGGCTTTTTAAAAGACCATTGCTAAGGGTAACGTATTTTGCAGGAACGGTCATGTACATTTCCTGCGTTGTTTTTTGGTTGGGTTTGTCGATGGTTACAAACCAAACACTGCTGGCTTCTGTTTCGCCCTGTGTCCATATTTGAGTAGGCTTATCTTTTTCTTCGCTGGTTGGGTTTATAAAGTAAAGCCCCTTGGCATCGGTAATTGCAGCGCTGCCTTCGGCTTTTAAGTCATTTGGCTTTGCGGTGTATTCGATGTACAGCGTATACTTATCATTGCGGGTATAAGTCTTATCCAGCTTAATGTTCAGCTGCATGTTGTCGTAAGTGTACTTCAATAGTTTTGTTGTTGCACCATTCATTATAGACACTTTTTTAATGTCCATCCCTTTGGCATCCAGTAGCACAGAATCCGTAGGGTAGAAGTGTGGTTTAAGCGTTAGCCACTCTTTGCCATTTAGTTGAGATTTTGAGTAATCAAAATTTACATCTAGCTTGGTGTGCACCAGGCTGTTTACAATTGGGTTACTTTCTCTGAAGACTTTTTTCCAGGCTGTGTCCTTTGGTTCTTCATTTGGTTGTGCCCAGAGCAGTGCAGGTAAGGCGGCAACTGCAATCATTAATACAATTCGTTTCATATTTTATATTTCATTTTGCGTAAATGTAAATTGACATTTGTACTTGTTGTGTTAATATTTTATAAATGGCAAATAAACATTTATTGTTTTAGCTTTGCTGGCAAAGAAATTTTTCGATGAAATCCTTACTACTATTATACTGTGTTTTGCTTTTTGGGTCTGTTTCTCAGGCCCAGCAATATCAGTTTATTTATCTGCAAGCAGACAATAAGCAGCCCTTTTACGTGAGGATAAATGAAAAATTATACAGCTCATCCTCGGCGGGGTACCTGGTTATTCCCAAGCTAAAGGAGGGTACACACAGCCTTTCAGTTGGTTTCCCCAAAAATGAATGGCCTGCTCAAAATTTAGATGTAAAGATTGCCGGTAAGGATCTTGGTTTTTTACTCAAAAACTTTGAAAACAACAAATGGGGCTTGTTCAATTTTCAGACAATGGAAGTTGTGACAGTAGCGGATGGTAACAGCAGCAGTGCTTCTACAATTGCTACTACTAAGACCGATCAGTTTTCGAATATCCTGGCAGATGTAGTAAATACACCCTCTATTAAGGAGGAGAAAAAAGAAGTTGTAATTGCTGCTACCCCAGCCAAAGTTCCAACGGCCGTTTCGGCCGAACCGCTCGTTGTGAAAACGACGGAGGTAGCCAAGCCAGCTGCCGAGCCTGTAGTTAAGGAGAGCCTCGATGTTGCGGATATCAGCAAATTGTCCAGCATAACGGATAATGAGGGCATGGCAATGGTTTACGTTGATAAATTTAAGGACGGAGCAGACACCATAAAGATTTTTATAGAGGCCGCTACATTTGCGGCACCCGAACCTACTAAAGAAAAAGATCTTATTGCAGCTAGCAAAGTTGAGCCAAAGAAAAAGTTGGAGGCATCCAATGAAGATACGGGTCAATCCTCTCCTAAATTTATTGATATCACTTTGACAAATCCCAATGAAAAGGAAAAAGCAGCAGAAGGCGAAAGGCCGGCAGTAATCCCTACGCCCAACAAAGTAGACCCAGCAGCGTCTGAAACTTCATCAAAACCACTAATGATTAACTCTGATTGCAAACAATTGGCAACGGAAGCTGATTTCTTAAAGATCAGGAAGAAAATGACGGCTGAAAGTGATGACGACGATATGGTGAAGGCTGCTACAAAACTGTTCAAGCAAAAGTGCTACAGCACCGATCAGGTAAAGAATCTAAGTGTATTGTTTTTGAAAGATGAAGGTAAGTACAAGTTATTTGATGCAGCTTATCCTTATATACATGACACGCAGTCTTTCAAGCTGCTTGAGAGTCAGCTTACTGATGCATATATAATCACCCGTTTTCGGGCTATGATTAGAAACTAATAAAACTAGTATGTCCCGTTACTTTATTGAGGTTGCCTACAAGGGTACAAACTACGCCGGTTTTCAGGTACAGGAAAATGCAAACACTATTCAGGCTGAAGTAGAAAAGGCTTTGGCTATTTATTTCAGGGAGAAGATTGGCTTAACTGGCTCTTCCAGAACCGATGCTGGCGTACATGCCAGACAAAATTTTTTTCACTTCGACAGTGATATGCTAAGTAATTACAACGACTTGGCTAAACCAGTCTACCATTTAAATGCAATTCTTCCGAGTGATGTAGTTGTAAAATCTATTCGTATGGTCAAGGATAATGCCCATTGCAGGTTTGACGCCATCTCCAGATCCTATGAGTATAATATTTATCAAATTAAAGACCCATTCCTGCAGAGCACGGCTTATTTCTATCCTTTTACTTTAGATGTGCAATTGTTACAACAATTTGCCACAGAACTTATTGCCCACCGGGATTTTGAGGCCTTTTCAAAACGTAGCACCCAAGTGCATACTTTTAATTGCAACATTCATAAAAGCGAATGGATCATTACTCCTGATGGTTTGATTTTTCAGGTCACCGCTAATCGTTTTTTAAGAGGCATGGTTAAAGGACTAGTGGGTACTATGTTGAAATGTGCAGGGAAAAATAATTCGCTCCAACAATTCCAAGCAATAATTGCTTCTAAAGATCCCTCCATGGTTAATTTTTCAGTCCCATCTCATGGACTAAGCTTATGTAAAGTCTGTTACTAAGCTAATATTTTCTTCTAAAATCATATGTCCTTTTAGTTTAGCCCATATTAGATAAAAATATATTCAATTAATAATTTTTCGCTGTGCTCCAATGCTGTTGCGGTTTTATGCATGATTTGGCTCAATTTAATCTTCTGATGAGAGGAAAATAATTGAAATTAATTTTGGCGACGAAACATTGCATCCTATCTTTGCCGTCCGCAATTAAAAAAGGGGAAATTAGTTCTTAAGATTTTGGTTAAAAATTTCTGGAGAGATGGTCTAAAAAAGTTTAGATATTTTGAAGAAAGATTTGGCTAATAAAATAGTTACGGTTACTTTTGCAACCCGCTT